>NZ_JANIID010000008.1:0-262633 GCF_024519335.1 Streptomyces telluris | reverse complement strand
GACGTCACCCCCTCCCCCGGCGTCCGGGCCCAGGCCGGCCCCCCCGGGCCCCCGGCGGCCCCCCCCCCCCCCCCCCCCGGCGGCCCCCCCCCCCCCCCCCCCCCGGCCCCCGCCACGACCGAACAGGTCGCCTGACGCCGCGCCTTCCGGTCGTGGCGGGGGTCTGCTTCCGCCGCGACGGCGCGTAACCCCCGCTGCCGTGCCCGGCGGTGCCGAACGGGCCTGAGGCGTGCGGGGCACCGCCGGTCACGGCGTAGGGGCTGGGCGCCGCGGCGGGTTCGCAGGTGCGTGCACCCGCTCCCGGTGGGCCGTCGTGCCTTCGGCCGGGGCCGGAGATCTGTTCCGCCGCCGCGGTGAATAACCCCCGGCGGGCTGTCCGGCGGTGCCGAGCGGGCCTGAGGCGTGCGGGGCGCTGCCCGCTCGCCCGGCCCGCGCGTCGTTCGAGGGCGCCGCACTGTCCGTCAGGACAGGGCGCGAACCCCCGCCCGTACGGGACAAGCGAATTCGACTCATCCGTCCCAGCCGTCCGCAATGTCACCCCCAGGGGACGGCCCGCCTCCCCACCCGTGACCACGGGCCGCCGCCGCCGTTGACCCGGCCAGACCAGTCCTCATGCAAGCGGGGCTGCCGAAGGCCGTACGACGATCCCACCCGGAGCGCCGGCGGGCCCGGACCGGCCGACGGCGGAATCCGCGGGGTGCCGGACGGGGCTGCCGACCGCCGTCCGCGCGGGCCGTCCCGGCCCTTCCGACCGGCGGCCGTCTCTCGGCGCGATTCCGCGCTGTGACGGCGGGAGACGGCCGCCACACCTTCGTGAGGGACACCGACGCCGAGGTGAGGGAACCCGCATGGGCCTGCTGCGCAAGATCCGTGACACCGGACGGGTGGCGGAGGACGCCCCGCCCCGCCCGGCGGGGAACCCGCCGCCCGGCGCCGCGGAGCTGGCCGGTTCGGCCCACGTGCGCTGCATCGACGCGGGTTCCTGCAACGGCTGCGAGATCGAGATCGCGCAGGCCTTCGGACCGGTGTACGACGCCGAGCGCTACGGCGCCCGCCTCGTGGCCTCGCCCCGCCACGCCGACGTGGCCCTCGTGACGGGCCCGGTCACCCGCAACATGGCCGAGCCGCTGCGCCGCACCGTCGCCGCGATGCCCCGCCCCCGCCTAGTGGTGGCCGTCGGCAACTGCGCGATCGACTGCGGCGAGTTCGCCGGCGGCCACGGCGTGGAGGGCGCGGTGGCCGACATCGTCCCCGTCGACCTGCGGGTGCCGGGGTGCCCGCCGGAGCCGGAGCGGATCGTGGCGGCGCTGCGCGTCGTGACGGGCCGGTGAGCGCGTACGGCTGCAGGAGACCCGCGGCCGGCGGCGGGCCGATAGGCCCCCGCACCCGCCCCCGCACCCGCCCCCGCGTCCGCGCCGCCGCCCCCGCGGGGCGCACCGCATGAGCCCAGCCGAGTCCGCGACCGTCGTGGCCACGGGTCTCGCCGGTGCCGGGGTGCTGGCCGGGATGCTCCTGCCCACCCGCCCCCGGGTGGTGACCGTGGGGCTGTGCACGGCGGGGCTGGGCGGCGCCGGACTGGCGGGCGGGATCGCGGCGCTGGGCGGCACCTCCTGGTCCGCGTACCTGCCCGGCCTGCTGCCGCTGGCCGGGCTGCACCTGGCCGTCGACGCCCTCTCGGGCCTGTTCATGGCCGTCGCGGGCGCCGTGGTCCTCGCGGTCTCCGTCTACGGGATCGGCTACGCCTCCGGGCGCGGCCCGCGCGGGACGGCGTCGCGCGGGGTGCAGTCGTCCCTGCCGGTCTTCGCCCTGACCCTGGTCCTCGTCCCGGCGGCCGCCTCGGTCTCGTCCTTCCTGCTGCTGTGGGAGGGGATGGCGGTCACGTCGCTGGTCCTGGTCCTGGCCGAGCAGCGCGACCGCCCGGCCGTCCGCGAGGCCGGCGTGTGGTACGCGGTGATGACGCACGTCGGCCTCGTCCTGCTGCTGGCGGGGCTCGCGCTGTTCGCCGCGGGGGCGGGCGGCGAGACGTTCGCGCAGCTGCGCGCGGGGGCGGCCGGGATGTCGCCGGGCGCGCGCGGCGCGGTCTTCGTCCTGGTCGCCGCCGCGTTCGCGTCGAAGGCGGGCATGGTGCCCCTGCACCCGTGGCTGCCGAGGGCGCACCCCGAGGCGCCGAGCAACGTCTCGGCGCTGATGAGCACGGCGATGGTGAACCTGGGCGCGTACGGCATCATCCGCGTGGACTTCGAACTGCTGGGCGGCGGCCCGGGCTGGGGGTGGCTGCTGGTCCTCTCGACGGGCGCCCTGTCGGCCGTCTACGGCATCCTGCAGGCGGCCATGGCCTCCGACCTCAAGCGCCTGCTCGCCTACTCGACCTCGGAGAACCTGGGCCTGGTGCTCATCGGCGTGGGCGCGGCGGGCCTGTTCTCCTCCTCGGGCTATCCGGTCCCCGCCGCCCTCGCCCTGGCCGCGGCCCTGCTGCACGTCACCAACCACGCCGTCTTCAAGGCCCTGCTGTTCTGCGCGGCCGGCTCCGTCGTGCGGGCCACGGGGCTGCGCGACCTCGACCGGCTGGGCGGCCTGCGCGCCAGGATGCCGGCCACGGCGTGCTTCTTCGCGGTGTCCTCGCTGGCCGCGGTCGCGCTGCCGCCGGGCAACGGCTTCCTCAGCGAGTGGCTGCTGCTGCAGTCCCTGATCCAGGGCATGGCCGTGCCCGGGGTGTCCACGGCCATCGTGCTGCCGCTCGCCGTGGCGGTCATCGCCCTGTCGGCGGGGCTGGCGGCCGCGGTGTTCGTCAAGGCCCTGGGCGTCGGCTTCTTCGCCCGCCCGCGCAGCGGAGGTGCCGCGTCGGCGGAGGAGAGCCCGCCGCTGATGCACCTGGGCATGGGCCTGCTCGCCATCGGCTGCACGGCCCTTGCCCTCGTCCCCGGCACGCTGGGCAGCAGCCTGTCACGGGCCGTCGCCGCCGCGGGGCTCCACGACGGCCGGCCCCTGGCGGGCGGCGGCCTGGAGCTGCGGCTGGACCGGGCCGCCGCCTCCCTGTCCCCCCTGTGGGTGACGGCGGCCCTGCTCGGGGGGGTCGTCGCCGCGGCCGCCCTCATCCGTCTGACGGCCCGTCGCGGGCGCCGTACGAACGCGCGGCTGTGGGACTGCGGGGGCGGCGCCCCCACGCCCCGCATGTCGTACACCGCGACCTCCTTCGCCGAGCCCCTGCAACGGGTCTTCGGCGACGTCCTCGACCCCGAGCAGGACGTGAACGTCACCCCGGTGCGCGAATCCGCCTACCTCGTGGAACGCGTGCGCTTCCGGCGCAGCGTCCGCGACCGGATCGAACACCGCCTCTACCGCCCGGTCCTGGCCGCTGCCCTGGCCGTGGGCCGGGCCGCGCGCCGGCTGGCCCCCGGCAGCGTGCACCGCTACCTCGGCTACGGGTTCTTCGGTCTCGTCGCTCTCCTGCTGGCCCTGGCGGTCGGCTGGTGAGCGCCACCTCGCACGGGGAGACGCCGTGAACGGCACCATGACCGCCACCGGAACGGCCGCGGTGACCGCCCAGGTCGCCATGGTCGTCGCCGGGGCACCCCTGCTCACCGGGCTGATGCGGCAGGTACGGGCGCTGATGGAGGGGCGGGCCGGGCCCGGCGTCACCCAGCCCTGGCGCGACCTGCGCAAGCTGCTGCGCAAGGAGGCCGTCACCCCCGCGGGCACCGGCCCGGCCTTCCGCACGGCGCCGCTGCTGCTGGTCGCCACCATGGCCGTCGTCGCCGCGCTCGTCCCGCTGGCCTCGACCGCCACCCCCGTCAGCGGCGGCGCCGACCTCATCCTCGTCGTGGCGCTGCTCGGACTCGGCACGGTCACCCTGGCCCTCGCCGGGCTGGACACGGGCACCGCCTTCGGCGGGATGGGCGCCTCCCGCGGGATGACCGTGGCCGCGCTCGTCGAACCGACGATCCTCCTCGCGGTGTTCGCCCTGTCGATACCGACGGGGTCGACGAACCTGTCCGCCATCATCGCCGGCGGCATCCACGACCCGGTCCGCCTGGTCTCCCCGGCGGGCCTGCTCGCCACCGCCGCCCTGGCCGTCGCCGTCCTCGCCGAGACCGGCCGGCTCCCGGTGGACAACCCCGCCACCCATCTGGAACTGACGATGGTCCACGAGGCGATGGTGCTGGAGTACGCCGGACCCGACCTCGCCCTGGTCGAACTCGGCTCCCAGATGCGGCTGACCGTCCTGCTGGGCCTGCTCGCCTCGCTGTCCGCCCCCTGGGGCATCGCCACGACCGCCTCCCCGGCGGCCCTCGTCCTCGCCCTCGTCCTGCTCGCGCTGAAGGTCGCCCTGCTGGGCGCGGCCCTCGCCGCGGCCGAGGTGTTCTGGGCCAAGCTGCGGCTCTTCCGCGTGCCCGAGCTGCTGGCCGGATCCTTCCTGCTGGCGCTCCTCGCGGTGACCGCCTCGTACTTCCTCACGGGAGAGTGAGTGAGGGACACATGACCGACAGCGTCTACACCCAGCTGCTCGACCTGGCGTGCGGCGCGTTCCTGCTCGCGGCCGTCGTCGTCCTGTGGCTGCGGCAACTGACCTCGATCGTCCGCGTTTTCGCCCTCCAGGGCGTGGCCCTGGCCGCCGTCGCCGCCCTGCTCGGCCTGCACGAGGACCGCCCCGGCCTGCTCGCCGTCGCCGCCGGCATCGGCCTGCTGCGGGCCGGCGTCCTGCCGCGCCTGCTGCTCCGCGCCCTGAGCGCCGGCACGCCCCGGCGGCCCTACCCCCACTACCAGGAGGACGTCAGCGAGACGCGCGAGACGCGGCCCCTGGTCAACGTCGCCGCCTCCCTGCTGAGCGCCGCTCTCCTCACCCTCCTCGCCTACGCCGTGTCCCGGCCGCTGGTCGCCCTGCACCCCACGCCGGCGACGCGCGCCCTGCCCGTCGGGCTCGCCGTCGTCCTCATCGGCTTCTTCACCCTGGTCACGCGCCGCCGCGCGCCGGTCCAGGTGGTCGGCTTCCTGCTGCTGGACAACGGCATCACCGTCACCGCCTTCCTCGCCGCCTCCGGAGTCCCCCTGATCGTCGAACTCGGCGTGTCCTTCGACCTGCTCCTCGCCGTTCTCGTCCTGCAGATCCTCACCACCCGGATGCGGGTCGCCTTCGGCGGCACCGGCATCGACGACCTGCGGGAGCTACGCGACTGATGACGCACGCCACCACCGCACTGCTGCTGACCGCCCCCATCGCGGTACCGCTCGCCACCTCCGCCGCGTACGCCGCCTCCGGCCTGCGCGGCGCGAAGGCGCGCGCCGGGGTCGCCGCCCTCGCGCACCGGACGCCGCGTCAGCGCGGCGCCGCGGCGCCCGTGGCCACCCTCGTCCTCCGGCCGGGCAGCCGGCCGGACGAGCCCGTGCGCCACGGGGGCCCGGCGGGCGCGGACGGCTCCGCCCGCCCCGGCCCGGGATCCGCCACGTCCACCGTGCCCGGCGCCCGCCCGGCCGCGCCTCCGGGGCCGGACGGCCCGTCCTTCCCGGGTGCGGGGTCCGCGGGGCCGGCCCGGCCCGGCGGGGAATCCGCCGCGCCTGCGGCGCCCGGCAGGGGAGCCGAAGCGTCCTCTCTCCCGGGCTCGGTAACGGCTTGGTCCGGTACGGGCCCGGACGGGTCCGCTCCCTGCGGGCCGGGTACGGCCATGTCCGCCCGGCCGGGTACGGAATCCGCGGCGCCCCCGGGGTCCGGCGCCGGACCCGGCGGGCCCACCCGGCCGGGCCCGGGATCCTCCGCCCCTCCCTGGCCCGGTGCGCAATCCTCCCCCTGGCCCGGTACGGAATCCGCCGTGCCACCGGCTCCCGGCAGGCGGCCCGGCGCGCCCGCCCGCCCCGCTGCCGAGCCCTCCGCGCCCCCGCGTCCCTGCGACGCGCCCCGCGGCGCACGCCCCGCGGCGGCCGGAGCCGTGCCGCGGCCGCTCACCGGGCGGCTGGGGCTCGTCTCGCCGTTCGCGATCCTCACGTGCGGGGCCGTGCTCGCCTGCACGGTCCCCGACGACGGGCCCGTCACCGCCTACGGGCGGCTGCTGCGGGCCGACGCGCTGACCGTGTGGATGCTGCTCACCGTCGGCGCGGTCGCCTGCCTCGCGTGCGCCGCCAACCCGGCCCACCTCGCCCACGAGCGCACCGACCTCCCCGCGACCCGCCGCTACCACCTGCTGATCCACGCCTTCCTCGCCGCCATGAGCGCCGCGGTCCTCGCCGCCAACCTCGGCGTCCTGTGGGTGGCCATCGAGGCCACCACCGTCGTCACCGCGTTCCTCGTCGGCCACCGGCGCACCCGCGCCTCGGTCGAAGCCGCCTGGAAGTACGTGGTGATCTGCTCGGCGGGCATCGCCCTGGCCTTCCTCGGCACCGTGCTCGTCTACTACGCGGCCCGCCAGGCCGGCATCCCCGAGGCGTACGCCCTGGACTGGCAGACCCTCGCCGCCCGCGCGGACCGGCTCGACCCTTCGGTCGTCCGCCTGGCGACCGGCCTGGTCGTCCTCGGCTTCGGGGCCAAGGCCGGCCTCGCGCCCCTGCACGCCTGGCTGCCCGACGCCCACAGCCAGGCCCCCGCGCCGGTCTCCGCCCTGATGTCCGGGGTCCTGCTCGCGGTGGCCTTCGCGGGCCTCCTGCGCTACAAGGTCATCGCGGACGAGGCCCTCGGCGCCGGCTTCACCCGTAGCCTGCTCGCCGGCGTCGCCCTGGTCACCCTCGCGCTCGCGGCGGCCCTCCTGCTGGCCCAGCGCGACTGCAAGCGCATGCTGGCCTACTCCAGCATGGAGCACATGAGCCTGATCGCCCTCGGCACCGCCGTGGGCAGCCCGCTCGCCCTCTCCGCCGTCCTGCTGCACATGACCGGCCACGGCCTCGCCAAGACCGTCGCGTTCTGCGCCTCCGGCCACATCGCGCGGCTGTGCGGAACCACCCGGATCGGCAGGATCCGGGGACTGCTCGCCCACTCGCCCTGCCTCGGCACCGCCTTCGCCGCGGCCGTGGTCGCCCTCCTCGGGTTCCCGCCGTTCGGCCTGTTCGCCTCCGAACTGGGCATCGTGCGGGCCGGCTTCCTCTCCGGCCCCCGCTGGGCCCTGGCCGCCGCGCTCGTCCTGATGCTCGTCGCCTTCGGCGCCCTGGCCGCGCGCACCTCCCGCATGCTCCTGGGCCCGCCGCCCGGCGAGGACGACGAGGAGGAACCCGTACCGCTCGGCGCCGACGCCGCGGCCCCCCTCGTCGCCGGGCTGGCCGCCTGCGCGGCCCTCGGCGTCACGACCGGCCCCCTCACCGCCCTGCTGACCGAGGCCGGCGAGATCATCGGAGGCCACTGAGCATGCAACCGGGCACCGCACACCGCACCGTCACCGACATCGGCCCCGCCGACCTGCCCGGCAGAGCCGCCGACCTGCTCGGCGGCGGCCACCGCCTCGCCCTCGTCGCCGCCCACCACGACAGCGCCGACGAACCCGGCGGCCGGGCCGTCCGCGTCGTCTACCTCTTCGTGGCCGGCCCGCCCGACACCCGCACCGAGCTCCACGTCCGCCTCGACCCCAAGGCCCCCGAACTCCCCACCCTCGCCCACCTCTCCTTTCCCGCCGGCCGCTTCGAGCGCGAGATGCGCGACCTGCACGGCATCGTGCCGCTGGACCACCCGCTCCCGCACCGCCTCGTGCGCCACTTCCACTGGCCGCGCGGCTGGTACCCCATGCACCCCGACGCCGGGCCGCCCCCGCCCTTCGCCGAACCCGAAGGCCCCTACCCCTTCCCGGAGGTCGAGGGGGAGGGCGTCTACGAGATCCCCGTCGGCCCCGTCCACGCGGGCATCATCGAACCCGGCCACTTCCGCTTCTCCGTCGTCGGCGAGACGATCATCAAGCTCAAGGCCCGCCTGTGGTTCGTCCACAAGGGCATCGAGAAGCTCTTCGAGGGCCGCACCCCCGAGCAGGGCCTGCCGCTCGCCGAGCGCATCAGCGGCGACACCGCCGTCGGCCACGCCCTCGCCTACTGCCTCGCCGTGGAGGAGGCCACCGGCGCGCACGTCCCCGTGGACGCGCGCCGCGCCCGCGCGCTCCTGCTCGAACTCGAACGCCTCCACAACCACGTCGCCGACCTCGGAGCCCTCTGCAACGACGTCGGCCACGGCGTGCTGAGCGCCCGCGCCCAGCACGTCCGCGAGCGCCTGCTGCGCCTCAACCACGAGGTCACCGGCCACCGGCTGCTGCGCGGCGGCGTCGTGCCCGGCGGCTCCGAACTGCAGGCCGTGCCCGGCCCGGCCCGGCTCGCGGAACTGGGCCGGGAGATCCGCGACATCGTCACGCTCGCCCTCGCCCACAGCACCGTGCGCGACCGCTTCACCGGCACCGCCCGCCTCGACGTCACCGCGGCCCGCGACCTCGGCTGCCTCGGCTACGTCGCCCGGGCCAGCGGCCTGTCCGCCGACGCCCGGGCGAGCCACCCCTTCCACGAGCACACCGGGGCCTTCACCGTCCCCGTCCACACCACCGGCGACGTCCTGGCCCGCTTCCTCGTCCGGGCCGAGGAGATCGAGACCTCCCTCGCCATGGCCGAGCGGCTCGCGGCCGGCCTCACGGCGGGCCGGACGACCGGGACCTCGCTCGCCTGGCCGCCGCTGTTCGCCCGCAGCACCCGCCGCGCGGGCGTCGGCATCGTGGAGGGCTGGCGCGGCACCATCACCACGCGGGTCGAACTCGGGGCCGGCGACGCGCTCACGCGCGTCAAGACCGTCGACCCGTCCTTCTTCAACTGGCCCGCCCTGCCCGTGGCCCTGGCGGACACGATCGTCCCCGACTTCCCCCTGGCCAACAAGAGCTTCAACCTCTCGTACGCGGGGAACGACCTCTGACCCGCCCCCGCTAGCCGGTGTCGACGCCGTGGGCGCGCGCCAGACGCAGGGCGTCCTCCAGTTCGTCCGCCGCCACGGCGGTCTCGTAGGCGTCCCCGGCCGACTCGGCCTCCTCGAGGGCCTTCCGGGCCTGCCGTACGCGCTGCTGCATGGCCTCGGCGAATTCGCTCACGGCGGCCCCCGGCGCAATGGGCATGAACAGGAGATTCCTTGAAGTCTAGAGCCGATCGGCCCCGGTGACGCCCACGGGGCGACTCCGACTTCCCGGTCGTGCGCCGCCGGTCCGGCCTTCCCCGCACCCCCCGCCGGCCTGCTCCGATATCCGTTTGGCCGCCGCCGAAACGATGGGTAGGGTGCTGGCCAATGCTCGTGCGTAGCGCAGAGGCGGACGCGCCGGCCTGGCAGGTCGGAGGACGCCGGTTCGAATCCGGCCGTACGAGCAGGCTCAAGACTGTGAACGAGGCGGGGCCGGGGGCTCCGTGACGGGGGCGGGGACGACGCGGACGTGGGCGGCACCACCGGCACCACCGGTACGACGGACATCACCGGCACCGGAGACCTCACCGAGGACGAACTCGCGGCCTTCGACCGCACCGTCGCCCTGCTGAGGCGACTGCCCCTCGACGACCCGGCGCGGCTGCGCGCCGAGCAGGTCGCCTCGTCCTTCGTGCGCGACGGACGGCACCGCCGCCGCAAGGCCCGCCGCGAGGAACAGGCCGCGGCGGACGCCCTGGTGGTCGCCGCAACGGCGACGGGCGCCCTCGCCCGCCGCGAGGACGCACCGCTGGACGCCCCCGGTTCGGCAGGCACGTACAGCCGCTCGCGCCGCTGCTACGTCTGCAAGTCTCCCTACCGGCAGGCCGACGCCTTCTACCACCTGCTCTGTCCCGGCTGCGCCGCAGGCAACGCCGAGCGGCGGGGCCTGCGCACCGACCTGACGGGCCGCCGGGTCCTGCTCACCGGCGGCCGGGTCAAGATCGGCTTCCAGCTCGCCCTGATGATGCTGCGCGACGGCGCGGAGCTGCTGGTCACCAGCCGTTTCCCGCGCGACACCGTCCGCCGCTTCCACGCGGCCGAGGGCAGCGAGGCATGGCGGGACCGGCTCACCGTGATCGGCATCGACCTGCGCGACCCCCGCCAGGTGCTCGGCCTGTGCGAGCGGCTGAGGGGCGAGGGCCGGCCGCTGGACATCCTGGTCAACAACGCCGCGCAGACGATCCGCCGCCCGCCCGAGGCGTACGCGCCGCTGGCGGCGGGGGAGTCGCAGCCGCTGCCCGCCGGCGGCCCGGCGGGGACGGCGCTGTGGCAGGCGCCCGGCTTCCGGACGCCGTACGCGCTGGAGGGGGCCGGGGACGGTGCGGGCGCCTCGGCCGCGCTCGGTCTCGTCCTGCCGGCCGCTGCGGAGGTGGACGAGGCCGGGCTGGTGCCGGACCGCTCCGCCGCCAACTCCTGGTCCGTGCGGCTCGGCGAGCTGGACCCGGCCGAACTGCTGGAGACGCAGCTGGTCAACGCCCTCGCGCCCACGCTCCTGTGCGACCGGCTGCTGCCGCTCCTGCTCGCCTCGCCCCACCCGCGGCGCTACGTGGTCAACGTGACGGCGGTCGAGGGCCGTTTCGCCGTGCGCAACAAGACGGCCGGCCACCCGCACACCAACATGGCCAAGGCGGCGCTGAACATGCTCACCCGCACCAGCAGCCGGGAACTCGCCGCCCGCGGCGTCCACATGTGCAGCGTCGACACCGGCTGGGTCACGGACGAGAACCCGGCGCCGAAGAAGGAGTGGATGGCCGCGCACGGCTTCCGCACCCCGCTGGACATCGTGGACGGCGCGGCCCGGGTCTACGACCCGATCGTGCGCGGCGAGGCGGGGGACCCGGTCTCGGGCGTCCACCTCAAGGACTACCGGGCCGCCGACTGGTGACGGGGCCGCGCCGCGGGAGCGGGGCGGCCCGGGGCGGAGCCGCCGGTCAGGCCGCGCCCTCGACGCCCCAGCCCGGCACCTGGAAGCGCGCGGTGATGGCCGAGCTGTCGACCTCCTCGCCGCAGCACCGGCAGACGACGGCCGGGTCGAGATCGGCGCCGCAGGAGTGCTCGAAGACGGTCGGCGGCAGATCCGCCAGGTGACGGTCGCCCCAGCTCATCAGCATGATGAGGACCGGCCGCAGGTCGTGCCCGGCTTCCGTGGGGCAGTACTCGAAGCGCGCGGGCCGTTCGCTGTAGGGAACCTTCTCCAGCACTCCCGCCTCCACCAGCCGGCGCAGCCGGGAGGCCAGGATGTCGCGCGGGGCCCCGGTGTTGCGGGCGATCGCGTCGAAGCGCCGGACTCCGAAGAAGACCTCACGCAGCACCAGCAGGGAGTACTTCTCGCCGACCACACCGAGCGCGTCGGCGATCGAACAGGGGCGCGGCTTCGTCATGCGCTCCATCGTAGAGCAGCAGGATTTGCTTCCCCAACCCTTGCGGTCACGTGCATCCATTTTCCCAACCGACCCGGCCGCCTCAGGGGTGCGCCGCCTCGACCGGGCGGGCCGGCAGCAGGGGGCCGGGCCAGGGGCACGAGCGTGATCGTAGGCTGTATCGCCCATGCTTCCGCCATGCCGCGGCCCTGCGCTTCGCGCCGGGACCCCGCCCGCGCCCCGAGGAGATCCCGTGCACGACCTCACCCACGGCGACGTCGAACAGGCCGCCGCCCGCATCGCCGGACGCACCCGTCCCGTCGCCGTCGCTCCGGCCGGCCCCGGCGTCCCCGGCCGGGTGTGGTTCGCGCTGGAGTTCCTGCAGCACACCGGCTCCTTCAAGGCGCGCGGCGCCTGGAACTTCCTCGCCGCCCACCGCGAGGCCGGCACCCTGCCCCGGGCCGGGGTCACCATCGCCTCCGGCGGCAACGCCGGACTGGCCTGCGCCTGGGCCGCGCAGCAGCAGGGGGTGCCCGCCACCGTCTTCCTGCCCGAGAACGCCCCGCAGGTGAAGACCGACCGGCTGCGCGGCTACGGCGCCGACGTCCGCCTCGTCGGCTCCGAGTACGCCGAAGCACTCGCGGCCTGCGAGGAGTTCGCGCGCACCGCGGGCGCCCTCGCCAGCCACGCCTACGACCACCCGCTGATCGCCGCGGGCGCCGGCACCCTCCTGGAGGAGCTGCGCGAGCGAGTCCCCGGCCTGGACACGGTCGTCGTCGCCGTGGGCGGAGGAGGCCTCTTCGCCGGCGTCGCCACGGCCGCCCGGCACCACGGCATCCGCACCGTCGCGGTCGAGCCCGAGGGCAGCCGGGCCCTGCACGCCGCCCTGGAGGCCGGGCGCGTCGTCGACGTCACTGTCGACTCCGTCGCGGCGGACGCCCTCGGGGCCCGCCGCGTCTCGGAGGCGGCCCTGGCCGCGGCCCGCCACAAGGACGTCACCTCCGTCCTCGTGCCCGACGAGGCCATCGTCGGCGCGCGGCAGTCACTGTGGGACGGGCACCGCGTCGTGGTCGAGCCCGCAGGGGCCACCGCGCTCGCCGCCGTGACGGGCCCCGGCGGCCCCTACGTGCCCGCGGAGGACGAGACCGTCGCCGTCGTCCTCTGTGGCGCCAACACCGACCCCGGCGACCTGGTGCGCCGCCGCTGACGAGCGGTCAGCGGGGGCCGGGCGGCAGTTCGCACACGGCGATGCCCGGCTCCACGAGGCTGCCGAGCACGAGGGTGCCCCCGTGCTCGTACACGCTGGTGACCATCCGGTAGCCGGCGCCGCGCCGCCCCAGGTCGTGGGCGACCCGGCCGTCCGGGCCGACGCCCATGACGCGCGCGAACCGGCGCGGGGGCGGACGCAGCCGGACCGCCGCGGCCGCCGCCCCGCGCCGCAGCGCCGCGGGCGCACGGTGCAGCCGCTCCAGGAGCGCCTCCCGCGGAGCGGCCAGGGCGGTCCAGAAGGTGCCGTCGGCGCTGCGGGAGAGGTTGTCGGGAAAGCCCGGCAGGTCCTCGATCAGGGTGTCGCGCAGCCCGGACCGGGGGCCGGTGAGCCACAGCCGGGTGAGGCGGTACGCGCCGGTCTCGGCCACGACGGCGAAGGACTCGTCGGCCGCCAGGGCGACCCCGTTCGCGAACTGCAGGCCGTCGAGGAGCACTTCGGGGACGCCGCCCGGCCGGAGCCGCATCAGCCGGCCGGTGCCGGAGTGCTCCACGATGTCCGCCCGCCAGTCGCGCAGCCCGTACCGGCGGCTGGCGGCCGTGAAGTAGACGGTGCCGTCCGCGGCGGCGGCCGCGTTGCTGCAGAACCGCAGCGGTTCACCGGCCACCGAGTCCGCCAGGACCTCGACCCCGCCTCCGGCCCCGGGGGAGACGCGCAGCAGCCCCCGTTCCGCGTCGCAGACGAGCAGCCGGCCGTCGGGGAGCACCTCCAGGCCGAGCGGCCTGCCGCCCGTATCCGCCACTTCCTCCACCCGGGCGCCGCCGCGCGGGCCGGGAAGGGTGATCCGCCGGATCCGGCCGTCGCCGGTGCCGGTCAGCACCCGCCCGGCGCCGTCGACGACGACGTCCTCCGGCCCCGGACCGCCGATGCGGAGCATGAGCAGGGGCGGCAGCGGCCGGGGCGGCGCGGGACGCACGGATACGGGCGCGTGGCTCATGAGGCGGCCACCGGGCGCCGGGCGCGCAGGCAGCGGGACATCTCCTCGGCGTACGGGAGGATCACCCCGGCACCGATCGCCACGCCGAGACCCGCGAGGTACTTCGCGGACAGCGGCCGGTCCTTGGGGAGCAGGACCCAGTCCCGCCGGCCGCGTCCGCCGCGCAGCGCCGCACGGACCTCGTCGGCGTGCAGGCACGCGGTGAACGCCATCGCCGACAGCGGCAGCACCTCCAGGAAGCTGTGGATGTGCTGCTCCACGGGGTGCACTTCACGCTTCTTCGTGGCCAGGCTCACGTCGTAGAGGGCCGTGGCGCCGTGCGCGACGGCGGCTCCGCCCATCACGGACAGGACGAGCGGGTTGATCCTCGCCAGCAGCCCCATCGCGACGGGGACGCCGGCCTCGGTCATCATCAGCGCGTGGACGGCGGACTCCTTCACGCCGCTGGTGTGCTCGATGCGCGTCCGCTTGTGCATCCACCAGTCGGCGACCGCGGGCACCACCCACATCGGGAGCACCCCGTAGAGCAGGAAGCGCCGGTTGGTGTCCTCGACCGCGGTGGAGCGGAAGGGGACGGAGAGGTCGCGCCCGCGGCGCCAGTGCTGCCAGGAGCGGACGAAGGGCTTGCCGGAGAGAGCCATGGAGCCTCCGGGGAGAGAGGAACGGAACCGGACTGCATCTTCCGTACACGTGTACCCCGTCCTTCTCTCCCATGCGGCCGGAAGCAGGAATCACCGCCGCACGGCCGGGAAACAGGAATGCGGCCGGCCGGGAGGGGGATCGGCGCGGCCGGGACGGAGGCCGGTGCCGTGTGGCACGACCGGGCCCGGTCGCCGATCCTGGGAGTGTGCCCGATGTGGTCGAAATTCGCGTGCACGGTGTCGGTGGGACATCGCCCACGGGTCTCCTTCAGATCGCCGAACTGCGGCATGTCGGCGGTGACGACACGGCACGGTTCCTGCGGCGCTCGGTGCCGCCGGCGGAGCCGCCCGCGAGGGAGGCCTTCCACTGGGCGAACATGACCTCCGGTTCGGTGTCCAACGCGCTGTGGCTGCTGCTGGCCCCCTTCGGCATCCTGAACCTCGCCCGCTACACCCTGCCGATGGCCGTCCGCGTCCCCGGGGAGCGGGACACCGAAGTGCGGCGCGGGGTACGGCGGACGGCCGACGCGGTCCTGCGGCTGCTCGGGCTCGTCCTGACCCTGCTCCTGACGGCGGCGGTCGCCTTCGTCGCGATCGACCTCGTCGCCTGGCAGTGCGGCGGCAACCCGCTCTGCACCTCCGGCAACAGCTGGGTGCCCTTCTCCGCCAAACAGCCCACCAGCTGGTCGTGGCGGCTGCCCCTGGGCGTCGCCGCACCGGCCGCACTGATCTGGCTGCTGGTCCGCTTCGGCCGGCAGGTCTACGTCCATCCGCCGCCCACGGCCACGAAGCCGGAGGAGTGGCCCGACGGCGTGGGCGCGCTCGCGCAGAAGCCGTTCTGGTCCTCCTCGCCGCGCGCCCCCATGCTGAGGCTGTTCCACACGACCGCGGCGGTGGCCGTCCTCGCGATGCTCGTCGCGTACGCCTCGGTGAATCCGGTCGCAGGTCTGCGGATCGCCGAAGGCTGGGAGGCCGACGCCCTCCGGGCCCTCTTCGGCTTCGCCGCAGCGGCCGGCCTGCTCTGCGTCGTCCTCACGGCGATCGGCTACCACCCCCGGGGCGAGAAGCTCGTCTACGACCCCACGGGCCGCGACGCCATCCGGATCCCGGTGCCGTGCCTGATCCTGCGCCGGAGCACGTGGGCGGCGCTGCTCGCGGTCGTGGTGCTGGCGGTCTTCTTCGGACCGCACACCACCTCCCGGGGCACCGGCGGCCTGCCCGTGAACCTGGCCGGCTTCGAGTGGGCCTTCAACGCCCTGTACGCGGCCTGCGCGGTGCTGCTGCTCGCCTTGCTGGTGGTCACCCTGCTGCTGCGCGGCGTCATCCCGACCGCCGGTCTGGCCAAGGGGCAGCGGCCCATGTGGGGCGGGCTGGCGTGCCCCGTGCTCGCGAGCCTCGCGGTCCTCCTGGCCACGGGGTTCACGGCCGGCTTCGCGATCCAGACCGCCCGGCTGCTGGGCAGGCTCGTCCAGCCGAAGGAGACTCCCTCCGGGGGCGGGCCGCTGCTCGTGCTCCCCACGGTCTTCCACGTCACCGCGCTGCTGTGGGCGCTGGTGCTGGTGGTCGCCGTGGTGCTCGTTCTCTCTTTGCTGGTCTTCCGCCCCGGTCCGGGCGTCGACCTCAAGAGCCGCATCCGGAGCGACTACCCGCGGGCGACCGGGGACGACCTCCCCGACCGCACCGTGGCACGCCTGGCCAAGGCCTGGCGCCGGGCCGCTCTGAAGTACCGGCTGCCCACGGTCCTGGTGGTGGTCGCGCTCGCCGGGTTCGTCTGCGCACTCCTGCAGGGCTGCTTCGCCGGCGAAGCCCTGGTGGCGGGAAGGAACAAGGGCTTCGAGTGGATCCAGGACGCTCTCTACGGCCGCGTCCGGCTCGGCGTGAGGTTCTTCGGCCTGGCCGACGACGTCGGGGCGTGGGCGCTGACGGGACTGGCGGCGGGCCTGGTGTTCCTGGGCGTGCGCGCCTTCCGCAGCCCGCAGTGGCGACGGGCGGTGGGCGTGCTGTGGGACCTGCTGGCGTTCTGGCCGCGCCTGGCGCACCCGATCGTGCCGCCTCCCTACGGCGGCCGGGCGGTGCTGTCGCTGACCCGGCGGGTCCGGGACAAGACGGCCGGGGGCGGGACGGTCGTGCTGTCCGGCCACAGCCAGGGAAGCCTGATCTGCGTGGCGGCCGTCCTCCAGGCCGCCCATGCGCAGCAGGCGGCCGACCCGACGCCACCCGTCGACCGGGTTGCCCTGCTGACGCACGGTTCGCAGCTGACGTGGGCGTACGCCCGCCTGTTCCCCGCGTACGCGGGCCATCCGCTGCTGCGCGACGTGTACACCCGGCTGAACGGGCGCTGGCGGAACCTCCACCGCTGGAGCGACCACCTCGGCGGCCCCGTTCTGGCACACCCCGCCGAGGGGCCCGTCCGCCCGGTGCTCGGCGACTGGGAGACCATCGACCGGGCCGTGGTCACGCCGGACCCGGACGGCGACGGCGAAGGCGACGGGGACAGCGACGTCTGGTGTCGCCGCATCGGCCCCGAGATCCAGCTGCGCGACCCGCACAGGATCGTCGCCCGGGACGACAAGCCCGAGGCACCGCTGCTCAAACACAGCGCGTACTACGCGGATCCGGCCTACGACCACATCGTGCAGGAGCTGATCGACAGCGTCCCGGACGGCCGGCAGCCCTCCGCGGTCGCCGCCCCCGAACGCCCGTCGGCCGCCACGCGACTCAGCACGGCCGTGGCCCGCCGCCTGCGCGCCGGCCGCCGCCCACCCGGCCGGCGACCGGACGGCGGCCTCCGGGGGTGAACGCCTCCGTCGCCTCCGTCAGGCGCGCTGCGCCCGCTCGTAGGCCCCTTCACGTCACGGGGCCGGCGGGGGACAGCCCGCCGTGGACCTCGTCCGCGGCCAGCGCCACCACCCCCGTCGCCGTCTCCAGCAGCGCGGGCCGGTGCGTGACCATGACCACCGTCCGGTGCGCGGCCAGCCGTCCCAGGGCGGCCACCACCAGCCGCTCCGCCTCCGCGTCGAGCCCCGAAGTCGGCTCGTCCAGCAGCACGATCGGCGCGTCGGCCAGCAGGGCCCGGGCGATCCCCACGCGCTGGCGCTGGCCGCCCGACAGCCCGCCGCCGCAGTCGCCGAGCCGGGTGCCGAGCCCGTCGGGGAAGTCGTCGGCGAACGCCGTGACCAGCGCCGCCTCGGCGGCCGCCCGCACCTCGTGCGGCCCCGCGTCCGGTCGTGAGTAGCGGATGTTGTCGGCGATCGTCCCGGCGAAGAGGAACGTCTCCTGGAGCACGGCCGTGACCTGGCGGCGCAGCCACTCGTCCGGCAGGTCGCCCGTCGCCGTCCCGTCGATGCGCACCGTGCCGCACGTGGGCCGGTACAGGCCCGCGACCAGCGCGAGCGCGGTCGACTTGCCCGCACCGTTGGGGCCCGTCAGCGCGATCCGCTCGCCCGCGCCGATGCTGAGGTCGAGGCGGTGCAGCGCGGGACGGTCCCCGTAGCGCATCGACACCCCCTCGAAGTCGATGCGGCCGCTCGCGCGGGCGGACAGGCCCGGGGGAACGGCCCGCGCCGGCCGCCGCAGCGGGCACGGCTCCCGGAGGATCTCGGCGATGCGCCCGGCCGACGCGCGGCCCTGCGCGAACGTTCCCGAGAGCTTGGACAGGGCCCGCAGCGGAGCCACCATGCCCGTCAGATAGCTGAGCGCGACCACGAGATGGCCGGTGCTCCACCACCCGCGCAGCACCCCCACGCCGCCCACCCACAGCAGAGCCGCCGTGCCGACCGCCGTCGCCGACTCCAGCAGCGGGGCCCGGCGGGCCTGGACGTCGGCGGCCTCCAGCCCCGCGTCGAGCAGCCCCCGGCTCCGCGCCGCGAACTCACGGTCGTGCGCCTGGTGGCGGCCGAAGGCGTGCACCGTCCGGATGCCCTGCAGCGCCTCGGCGACCAGCCCGGTCAGCTCGCCCTCCGCCTCCCTGCGCCGCCGGGCGGCGAGTTGCCCGCGCCGCCGGTTGCGGACACCGAGGAGCAGGGCCAGGGGGACGGCCCCCACGCCGATCAGGCCGAACCGCCAGTCCAGCAGGAGCAGCGCGGCCGCGTAGCCCGTGACCGAGAGGACCCCGGGGAAGAGCACCGAACAGAACGCGACGAGGCTGTCCTTGATGTTCCCGCAGTCGGTGATCACCCGGCTCGTGGACTCGCCCACGGTCCGCCGGTCGTGGTAGCTGAGCGGCAGGCGCTGCAGGTGGGCGAAGGTCTCGCAGCGGATCGCCACGCTCATCCGCTCGCCCACGCCGTTCATGGTCCGGTCGCCCGCGTAGTCGAACACCGCGGACACCAGGGCCACCAGCACTACGAGCGCGGCCGCCGTGGTGAGCATGGCCGTCGCGTCCCGCCCGAAGACGTCGAGCAGCGAGCCGAGGGGGTTGCGCGCGCCGTCCGTGCCCAGCACCCGGTCCACGACGGCGGCGACCGGCCACGGCGTCACCAGGTCGGCGGCCATCTCGCACAGCCGCATGCCGACCCCGAGGGCGAGCAGCCGCCGGTGCGGGGTGCCGAACCCGCGGAAGAACCACAGCACGTGGCGGTTCGCCGTGGACGGGTCCTTCATCAGCGCTCCCAGCGGACGGCGTCAGCCGCCCTCATGGTCGCCGCAGCCCGCCGCGGCGGGCAATCCGGCGCGCTGCCGGGCGGCGAAGTGACTGCGGAATGCGTACGCGCAGGACGGGCCGCGGCTTCCGCCGTTCCGGCCTCCGGCGCGCAGCGGCTCCACTACCGTCGGCCGGGTGCGCAGTCGCTTGTACGTCGCAGCGTTCGTGGCCGCCCTCGCCCTGACGGCCTGCAGCAGTTCCGAGGGGCCGCGGCCGCCGGATCCGTCCGACGGCCCGGCGGGCGCGCGGGCCGACGGCGCCGAGTTGCTCTACCGCGGCAAGGGGCACACGAGCGCGCAGAACCCGGCCTTCTCGCCGGACGGCGCTTCCGTGCTCTTCACGCTCTTCGCGGGCGGGTACAACGAGGGCGCCGCGGCGCTGCGCGTGCTCTCCCTGCGCGACGGCGCGCAGAGCCGTCCCGGCACGCTGCTCGACGAGAGCGACCGGGCGGCCGTGAACCTGCCCGGCTCCAGCTGGCACCCCTCGGCGGGGGTGGCCTTCGCCTCGGACCGGGCCGGCGGGCGGGACGAGGTGTGGGTGATGCCGCCGGGCGGCCGGCCCTCCCGGGTCACCGAGCACGGCGGCGACTCCGGCTATCTGGAGCCCAGCTTCTCGCCGGACGGCGCGTGGATCGTGTTCCAGGAGAGCCGGGAGAGCGGGACGGAGAAGAAGGAGAAGGAGAAGGAGAAGGAATCGGCGGAACCGGCGGAACCGGCGGACGGCGGCGGCGCGCTCGGCTCCCTGTGGAAGGTCCGACGGGACGGCAGCGGACGGACCCGGCTCCTGGACGGCCCCGCCACCGGCACGGACAACCGCCAGCCCAACTGGTCGCCCAAGGGCGACCGGCTGGTCTTCCAGCGGCGCGAGCGCGGGAGCCACGACTGGGCGCTGTACGTGATGAACGCCGACGGCAGCGGTCTGCGACGGCTCACCGGCGGCCCCGGTGAGCACACCGACCCGAGCTGGTCGCCCGACGGACGGCAGGTGGTCTTCTCCTCCACCGCCGGCGGCCTGGAGGTGCCGCAGATCTTCGCGATCCCGGCGGACGGCGGCCGCCCCGTCCGGGTGACCAGGAACGACGGCTCCTACGACGGCGCGCCGAGCTGGTCGCCGGACGGGCGGTGGATCGCCTTCGAGTCCCACCCGGGGGAGGAGGACCGGCCGACTGCGCTGTGGCGGATCCCCGCCCCCGGAACGGACGGGCCGTAGCCCTGCGGCCGTAGCCCCGTAGCCCCGTAGCCCCGTAGCCGTAGCTCCGGGGCTCAGCCGGCGGTGGTGACCGTCAGCAGGGAGTACTGGCCGACGGTCAGGGACACGGTGGCGGTGGTGCCCGCCACCTGCCAGGTGACCGGCTGCGGGGCCGGCGAGGCACCGTCCGGGGAGCTCACCGTGGCCGACAGCACCCGCTTGCCCGCGGGCAGCTCCAGGGCGACGGAGCAGGCGGCCGGCGTGGTCCTGAAGGCGGCCGGGGCGTCACCGAAGCAGGTGAAGTTGACCAGCTGGACGACGGTGTCGTCGCCGAGCCGGCTCACCTCCATGTGGATGCGGCGGTCGCCGGTGAGCCGCACCGAGGGCGGCGCGGCCGCGAGGACGGGCGCCAGGATCCGGTCGGCGCTCGCCTGGTCGGTGCCGGTGAGGTAGCTGAGGCCGGCCAGGTTCTTGACGTACCAGCACGTACCGGAGCCGAATCGATTCTGCTTGCTCGCGGGCAGCGGGTCGCCCTTGCGGAACCCCAGCACGTCGGCCAGCGCGTACTCGCCGCGGGCCGTGCCCAGGCCGTCGAGCGCGGTCGGCGCCGGACCGGTGATCACGACCGTCCCGCCGCCCGCCACGTACTCCCGCAGGACCGCGGCCTCGCCGTCCGAGACGGCCTGCAGGTTCGGCAGCATCAGCACGCGGTACGGGGCCAGGTCGGCGGCCTCCAGGTGCGGGCTCGTGACGGTCGCGAAGGGGACGTGGGCGTACACCAGCGCCTTGACCGTGCCGCGGAACTCGCCCAGCCACGCCTGCTCGGCGCAGCTCTCCTCGGCACTGCCCCCGGCCCACCAGTCCGTGACCCCGGAGGGCACCTTGGTGTTGGCGTACATCCCCGTGCCGGCGGCGGGGCTGACGAAGTCCCGGGAGGCGGAGGAGTGGTAGACGCCGACCTCGGCCGCGGGCACGGCGTCGTAGAGCTTCTCCTGGTTGGCCGCGACGAAGGCGTACATGCGGGTGCGCATCGCCTTGTCGGTGCTCACGTCCTTGAACGGGCTCTTGACCTCGTACGGATTGCAGCCGGCCGCCAGCAGCTCGGCCATCACCAGCGACGCGTCGTCGGCCTTCCAGCCGTAGGAGAACGCCCACGCGGGCTTCGCCCCGCTCGCGGCCCGCGCGTACTTGTACATCGAGATCAGGCAGGTCCAGTCGGTCGCCGTGGCGTGGCGCATCCCGTCGTAGTTGCCGAGGATGTCCACCTCCCAGACGTGGCTCACGCCCTCCGCCTTGCGCAGGTACGCCCCGTCGAGGCCGACCAGCGTGGCGTACTGGTAGTCCATGCTGACCGTCTCGACGAAGGTCACCAGGTCGGGGTTGACCGAGCGGCCGGCGGCGGCGATGTCGAGCTGCCACTGGTTGAGGTTGCGGTGGCGCCACTCCACGTAGCGGCGGAAGGGCGGGCTCGTGAAGTCGGCCTTGGCCGGGAGGGCGAGGCCGGTGTCCGCCTTGAAGGCGTCCGCCGCCCAGCTGGAGCCGTCGCACCAGCTCATGGCGCCGTCGAAGTAGATCGGCACGTCCGGCCAGATCGCGTCCACGCCCGTGGCGGCGAGGGCCTTGATGCGGCCGAGGTAGTAGTCGCGCCAGGGGGAGTTGGGGCTGAGCCAGCAGCTCTCGTCCCCCGGGTCGACCCAGACGACCAGGCTGCCGTAGAAGACGTTGGGCTTGCCGTCGAGGGAGCGCTGCACCCAGGACTTGCCCTCGCCGTCCTTGTAGAAGGACGGGCCCTTCTCGCCGCCGACGCTGATCAGCTCCAGCGACGGGTAGTACATGACGACGCGGATCCCGGCGGCGTGCGCCAGCTCCGTGAAGCTCTTGACCTTGCCCATGTGCTCGGTGAACTCCGCGGGCGTCAGCCAGTTCGACAGGATCGTGTCGAGCTCGATCACATTGACGTTCTGCGCCTTGAGCGCGGTGATCACCGGCTTCATGTCGCGCAGCGGATCGGCGTCCTCGTCGAACGTGCCGTCGGCCAGCCTGGCGAAGCGGCTCCACTCGGGGAAGAGCCCCTGCCGGGCGGCGGCCGGCGCCCAGGCGGGCTCGGTGCCCGGGCCGGAGGGGCCGGGGAGGCGGGGGAGGAGCTGGGAGGCCAGCGCGCCGCCGCTCACTCCCAGGCCCGTCCGTAACAGGGCCCTCCGGGTGAATCTTCGCATTCCGCTCATGGGTGTCCCCTCGCATTCACGACTTCACGACTCACGACTTCACGGCTTCACGACTTCACGGCGGTGTGGCGGGGTCTGCACGGTGCCCGCAAAGTCTGCCCGATCGCCTTTGCGCCGGCGGACGGATTCCGGTTAAGGCGGTGCCCGTCCGGGTGCCCGTCCGCTGTCGGGGGCCCGCATCTGCCATCAGATGGAAATCGGCCCGATATCGCTCCCGTACGGAGTAGCCGGGGCGGCACCTCTCCGGCAGGCGGTTAACAGAGTCTCCAGACGACTGAACCGCGAGGAGTGCAGGCATGGCTGAAGTGAAGCTGACCGCCGAGACGCGCACCGAGTTCGGCAAGGGTGCCGCCCGTCGCATCCGCAGGGACGACAAGGTCCCCGGGGTCATCTACGGGCACGGCTCCGAGCCGCGGCACGTGGCGCTGGACGGGCACGCCCTGCTGCTCGCCTTGAGGACTCCGAACGTACTGATCCGCCTGGACATCGACGGCAAGAAGGAACTCGTCATCCCCAAGGCCGTCCAGCGGGAGGCCCTGCGCGGCTTCCTCACCCACGTGGACCTGCTGATCGTCAAGAAGGGCGAGAAGGTCACGGTGGACATCCCGATCCACACCGAGGGCGAACTCGCGCCCGGCGGCAACCTGCTGGAGTACATCCTCAACGCCCTCCCGGTCGAAGCCGAGGCCACGCACATCCCGGAGGGCGTCACGATCTCCATCGAAGGCCTGGAGGCCGGCCACACCATCCACGCCAAGGACATCCCGCTGCCTCGGGGCACCAGCCTCGCGGTGGACGGCGAGGACGCCGTCCTGCAGATCGTCGCGGCGCAGACCGAGCCGGAGGAGGAAGAGGAGGAGGAAGAGGAAGGCGAGGAGGCGGCGGCCGCAGCCGCCGAGGGAGCCGAGGAAGGGGAAGCCGCACCCGAGGCCGAGAGCAGCAGCTGAGCCGCCGGCTCCTGCCCCGGCCCCGGGAGCGGGGGTGGGTCCGCGGCGGACGGGAACCGCCCGCCGCGGACCGCGCATCAGACCTCTCGCGGCAGGGGCTTGATGACGCCGAAGACCGCCCCGAACTGGTCGGTCAGCCAGGCGATCCGCCCCACGTCCGGTACGTCCGTGGCCGGTGCGACCACCGAGCCGCCGCCCTCCTGCGCCTTGGCGACGGTCGCGTCGGTGTCCGTCACCAGGAAGTACGGGATCCAGCGGGACTCCCTGCTCTCACCGTCCCCCTCGCCCGGCGCGGGGGCGATACCGCCGAACGGCGCGTCGGGCCCGCTGCTGCCGGCCGTGGAGATCAATGTGTACAGGCCGGTGCTGAACTCCTTCTCCTCCGCGCCCCACCCGAACAGGGAGCGGTAGAAGGCCGCGGCGGCCGCCGGGTCCGCGGTGTGGAGCTCGACCCAGAGCAGGGTGCCGGGCTCGCACACCCTCTCCAGGCCCTTGACGGCACCCGGCTGCCAGAGGGAGAACTCCGCGCCGCCCGGATCCGTGAGACAGGCCAGCCGTCCGGCGTCCATGACGTCGGCCGGCTCGACCCGCACCCGCCCGCCCGCCTGCTCGGCCGCCTTGGCGGTGGCGTCGGCGTCGGGGGTCTGGAAGTACACCGTCCACGCCGGGCTCGCGCCCTCCTCGGTCAGCGGGCCGAGCGCCGCGACGCTCTTGCCGTCCTGCTGGAAGAAGGCGTAGCCGCCCGCGTCGGGCCCGGCGGACTGCACGTCCCAGCCGAAGACCTGGCCGTAGAACTCGGCGGACCCGGCCGTGTCCGGGCTGCCGAGGTCGAGCCAGTTGGGTGATCCGGTCACGAAATCTGTGCTGAGCATGGTGGGTGCCCCTTCGACGGATACGTGTGAGGGGCCCGGCACCGCGGGCGCGGCGCACGGCGTCCCCCGACGCGTCTCAGTCTTCCACCGCGGCCGGAGCCCCGCGCGACGCCGTGGCCACGGCCCACCGGCGTACGGGGTCGCGGCCCGGCGCGATGCGGGGCGGCCGGCGGCCCGGGCGGACGCCGGTGCGGTACCGCTGGAGCCGGCCCCGTCCTGCGGCCCTGCGAATGCCGCTCTCAGTGCCGGGCGTTGACGAAGCCTATGCCGACAGCTCCCCACCAGCACACCTGGGAGACGAGGGCCGTGCCCGCCCCCCAGGCGAGCAGCCCCCGGCCCGGCGGGGCGGGGGAGTGCTGCGCCAGGCGCCGGGTGAGCACCCCGGCCTGGAGGCCGTTGAGGGTGAGGACGACGATCATGACGAGCTTGGCGCGGGTGAGCGGCGAGGCCGGGTCCGGATGGAGGAAGGCGCCGCTGGCCAGCAGCCCCGCCAGACCGGCCCAGATGGGCACGTGCAGCCGCCCCGCGGCGCCGAGCGCGTCGGCGAGCGGAAGCCGCCGGGTGACCCACAGCAGCCCGAACCAGTCGGCGGCCAGCACAGCGCCGAAGCCGAGGGCCAGCGACGCGAGATGCACGAAGAGGGCCCCGGTGTGCAGCGCCTCGTCCGTGCGGACGTGCAAGGAGACCCACAGGCAGCCCGCCAGGGCCAGGCACGCCAGGAGCGCGCCGGCGGCGACCGTCCACCACGAGTCGTACAGGCGCAGCGGCCGGGGCTGCGGCTGTGACTGAGGAGCGGACACGGGACCTCCCGGAACACGAGGTGAGAGCGCTGGGTAAGGAGCGCTGCGTAAGAAGTAGGTAAGCCTTACCTACGTTCGTCGCCGCGCGTCAAAGCAGGGCCGCCGATACGTCCCGATCCGGGCCGAAGCGTGACCGCCGCGAGATCACGCCGAGACACTCCGGCCGCGACGCGCACCCGGTCGTGCGGGTGTTCCCGCCTCGTCGGCGTGACGCAATGCCGCGCCCACCGGCGAGTGATTCCGCCGGATGGATCAACGGCCGTGGATATCTGGAGGCACTGTCCCGTCACCACGAAAGGACTCCCGTGCGTATCCGCCGCGCCCTGGGCACCGCTGTGTCCGCCCTGCTGCTCACCACCCTCGCCGCCTCACCCGAGGCGCACGCCGCGAACGGCACGCTGACAGTGGACTACTCCCGCTGCAAAGCGGGCACCGGCATCACCGGCGTGGCCTGCCTCCGCGAGGCCGTGAGCCGGCGGGAGAAGGACCCGCAGGACGGCAAGTGCTACAGCCTGCTCACCGAGAACCGGGCCAAGATCCGCCGGCTCTCCAACGGCACCAGCCGCACCCTGGTCTACTTCACCGACCGCCACTGCACCCGGCGCGCGGGCACCCTCGGCGCGGGCCGCCACCTGACGAACCCGCCGGTGCGCAGCGTGCAGTACCCGATCTGACGCACGCGGGCGGGAGCGGCCCGGCCCGGGCCGCTCCCGCCTTCCCGCGCCGTCCAGGAGGATGGGTCCCATGGTCACGATCACCTTTGTCCGGGGAAACATCACCCAGCAGCACGTCGACGCCGTCGTCAACGCGGCGAACTCCTCGCTCCTCGGGGGAGGCGGCGTCGACGGCGCCATCCACCGCGCGGGCGGCCCCGCGATCCTCAACGCCTGCCGCGACCTGCGCGCCTCCCACTACGGCAAGGGCCTCCCCACCGGCAAGGCCGTGGCCACCACGGCGGGCGACCTCCCCGCGGACTGGGTGATCCACACGGTGGGCCCGGTGTTTCAGGTTTCAGGCGGCGATGAGTCGCTGCTGGCCTCCTGCTACCGGGAGTCCCTGCGGGTCGCGGACGAGCTGGGCGCGAAGACGGTCGCCTTCCCCGCCATCTCGACGGGCGTCTACCGCTGGCCGATGGAGGACGCGGCCCGCATCGCGGTCGACACGGTCCGGCAGACCGAGACGGCGGTGGAGGAGGTCCGCTTCGTGCTGTTTGATGAGCGGGCGTACGAGGCCTTCGCATCGCAGATGCGTTGATGGCTGCAGGGTCGGGAGGGCCACCCACGCCTGAGCCCTAACGAAAGATCGCTGGACGGCCGTCACCTCGCCCAAGGAAGCGGCCGTCCAGCGATTGCCGAGCACGCTGCACCGACCCGGAATAGCCTTGCCGGAAACAATCTTGCCCTTACTCGCTGCTGCAGGGCGTGGAGCGAGGGGGCAGGGTGTCAGGTCTGAAGCTGTTTCGTACGACGGGTGGGGTGACGGAGGTCGCGCCGCGGCTCGCTGAGGTTGAGGCCGACGTGCAGGCTCTCGTCGAGGCGCATGAAGACCACGCTCGGGGTGCGGTACTTGGCGAGCGAATACAGCACCGGTCCGGTCCATGGCGGCCGGATCGACACACTTGGTATCGACGAGAACGGCGCTCCGGTGGTCGTTGAATACAAGCGCGGGACCGACGCGGGCGTGATCAATCAGGGGCTCTTCTACCTGTCCTGGCTGATGGATCACAAAGCCGAGTTCGGGCACCTTGTCCGTGACCGTCTCGGTCCAGCTGCCGCAACCCATGTGTTGTGGAGCGCCCCGAGACTTATCTGCGTTGCCGGCGACTTCACACGCTACGACGTGCACGCGATACGCGAACACCGGAGAAGCATCGACCTGGTCCGATACCGGTTCTTCGGCGACGACCACTTCGGGCTGGAAACAGTCGCCTCCGTCGCAGCACAGACGACCGTCCCACGAGTTCGCCGAGCGAGCGCAACCGAAGCTCACGGTGCCGCTGCGCCATGCGGGCCGATGGAGGAGCTGTACGCGGCGGTCGACGAAGTCCTGCTCGGGCTGGGCGACGACATCACGAAGGTCCAGCGCAAGACCTACCGCGCCTATCAGCGCCTACGGAACTTCGCCTGCCTCTGCCCGCCCCGGCAGTCCAACCTGCTCATCTATCTGAAGGCCGATCCAAAGACGGTCGACCTCATCCCGGGCTTCACCCGGGACGTGACGGGAATCGGACACCACGGAACCGGTGACCTGGAGGTACAGCTGCGCACAGACCGGGACCTGGAACGGGCCCAGAACCTGTTCCGGCTGAGCTACGCCGCCGCGTAGTGAGGCGCTGGTGCCTTTGTACATCGGGGGTGTTGTGAAGTTGAGAGGTCTGTCGGGGTGCTGCCTCGCGACGTGGGTCGTTAAAGGCTGCACACGCCACCCGGTAGTCGACACCGCGGCCTGCCCCTCCTCGTCCTGGTTCACTCCCTATCCGCGACACGTACGCGCCTATCCGCGGCCCGTGCTACGCCGCTGGGCGTGAAGGCTTTGGACGGGCTGGCCAGTGGACAAGCTCGTAGCTGCTGCCGGTCTTTGCCTTATGGGACCCGTGGGGGCGGTGTGGGGCAGGCAGAAGTCACAAGAGTCATGTCACCTGAACGAGTGACTCCGCTCTGTTGTTCGCGAGTGCACACTCAGGGTACGGACGGTGCGCACCCTCCTTCGCCCCGGCTGGATCCCAGCCGAGGACACACCGAAGTGAGGGAGGACGGCCATGTCCACGTATTCGTCCCGTCGTCTCGCAGTCGGAGCGGCTGTTGCTGCCGGCGTGCTCTCGCTCGGTCGATGATCACGGGTACGTCGGCGGCGGCGACAGTTGGCCTGGGCTGTTCCGGCACTTTCACTATGCAGGTCGGCGGCATCGTCCCAAGTGCCAACGGCAGCGACGATCTCCAATGCCAGTGCGCCGGCCGGAGTATCTCGGCCACCATCAGCATGCAGGGTTCCTCTGAGACCGGGCCGCGTGACGACCACGAGGACTCCACCCGGCCAGGTCCTATGAGGCAGGAGAGGGCGCCGCGGCCATGGGGGGCGAAGTGGCCACTTTCGCCATCGACAGGACCTACAACTTCCTCTTGGTCCAGTAAGAGGTCACCTCGTTTGGGGCCGTCCCCTGCCGGTGAGTGCCGGCGCCTCACATCCCGCGGTTTGGGCCGTACCAAGGCTCGGGACGTAATGGCGAACAGCACGCTGATGCGGTGGCGGGCGAGGCGGAGGAGGGCCTGTGCGTGGGTCTTTCCGCGGGTCCGGTACTTGTCGTAGTAGGTCCGGGAGGCGGGGTCGTGCAGGGCGGCGAATGCGGACAGGAACATCGCGCGTTTGAGCTGCCGGTTGCCGCCCCGTGGCGCGTGTTCGCCGTGGGATCGAGGTCCCCGAGAACTTTGTCGTCGGGGCGAGGCCGGCGTAGGAGGCGAGGTGGGCGGCGGTGGGGAAGCTGGCGCCGTCGCCGACGGTGACCAGCAGGACGGCAGCGGTCCTGACCGCGATCCCCGGCATCGAGGTCAGGACCTGGTGAAGAGGGTGGGCCTCCAGCAGGGTCTTGATCTGGGTTTCCAGGGCCCGGCGCTGTTCGTGGACGGCGGCGAGTGAGCGGGTCAGGGACGGGATGGCGACGTCGAGGGTGCTGGTTCCCGGGACCACGACGGTTTGCTTGTCGAGCGCGTCGAAGACGTCGTCGATCAGCCGCTGGGCCATGCGTGGGGCCTTGGGCCGGATCACCTCGGCCAGCTTGCGGCGGCCGGCTTTCCGCAGGGCAACCGGGGATCCGTAGCGTTCCAGCAGCCAGGTCACCGCCGGGTGGTCCAGCCGCGGTCCGAGGGCGCGCTCGAGGCTGGGGTGGAACTGGGTGAGCAGGCCGCGTATCCGGTTGGAGGTGCGGGTGGCCTCGGCTGCGAGGTCCTGGTCGAAGCCCGCAGTACGGGCAGTGACCGCGTCCAGCAGGGCGGCATCGTCGTTGAACGAGGTCAGCATCAGGCAGGCCGGCTCGGGCGTCGGCCTTCGCTGCCAGCATGAGGGCCGAGTGTCCCTCGTACGGGGCCGTGCGGCTCCTTCAGAGGCCGCCCACTGCCGGGCACTCTGGCATCAGGCAGGCCGGGACCGGCCGGCCGCGGCCTCTGGAGGAGCGAGCGCCATGCAGCACCGCACTGTTGACGAGCTCATGACGAAGAAGGTCGTCAGCGTGGGGCCGGAGACCCCGTTCAAGGAGATCGTCAAGGAACTCGCGCAGAACGACGTCACGGCCGTACCCGTGGTGGACGCCGCGAACCGGGTCGTGGGCGTGGTCTCCGAGGGCGACCTGATGTGCAAGTCGGCGGACCAGCCCGACCCGTTCGGCCGCCTTCCGGTGCCGTGCCTGGAAGCGTGGGAGCGGGTCAGGGCCGAGGGCACCCGGGCGGAGGAACTGATGTCGGCGCCCGCCGTCTGCGCACGGCCCGAATGGAACGTCGTCGAGGCGGCCCGTCTCATGGCCGTCGAGGGCGTCAAACGACTTCCCGTGGTCGACGAGGCCGACAGGCTGGTGGGCGTCGTCAGCCGTGGTGACCTGCTGCGGGTCTTCCTGCGTGACGACCGTGCCATCCGCGAGGAGATCGTCCACGACCTCCTGGAATGCACCCTGGGGCTGGCCCCGTCGGCCGTCGCGGCCGACGTGACCGAAGGGCAGGTCACGCTCACGGGGTCCGTGCAGGACCGGGGAACGATCCCCGTCCTGGTGAGGCTGTGCCGTGCGGTGGACGGCGTGGTCGCGGTCCGGGAACACATCGTGCAGCAGCAGCAGCAGGAGCGAGCGGGAGACAGTCCGCCGAGAAGGAGGAGCCCCTGATGAAGGACACCCCGCACACCGTCAGCGACGTGATGACCCAGACGGTCGTCGCGGTCAGCCGCGCCGCGCCCTTCAAGGAGATCGTCAAGACGCTCGCACAGTGGAAGGTCAGTGCTCTGCCCGTCTTGGAGGGCGAGGGCCGCGTCGTCGGAGTGGTCTCCGAGGCGGATCTGCTGCCGAAGCAGCAGTTCAAGGACCGCGACCCCTCGCGCCTGGAGCAGATGCGCCACCTGGACGAGCTGGTGAAGGCCGGAGCCGGGACGGCCGGGGAGCTGATGTCCACCCCCGCGGTGACCCTCCACGGGGACGCGACGCTCGCCGAGGCCGCCCGCGCCATGGCGCACCGGCGCGTCAAGCGCGTTCCGGTCGTGGACGGCGAAGGGAAGCTGGTCGGCATAGTGAGCCGCAGCGACCTGCTCAAGGTCTACCTCCGTGAGGACGAGGACATCGCCCACGAGGTACGTCGTGAGGTGATCGGTCACTTCTTCCGCCACCGGGCACCCACGGTGGAAGCCCATGTGAAGGAGGGCGTGGTGACCCTCTCCGGGACGCTCCACGACACGGCGCTGGTCCCGGTCATGGCACGGCTGGTGCGGGCCGTGGAAGGCGTGGTGAACGTCGAACTGCGGCTCTCCGGCCCGGTCGTCCGGCACCGGCTCCCCGAGCCGCCCGTCGTCGGACCTCAGTTCTGAGGGAAGAAGGAAGGGACGGACGGGTCCGGCCGCCCCCGGGTACCCGGGGGCGGCATCCGGCAGGGGCGCGGCCACGCGTGTCACTCGTGCGGAACGACCGCCACCGGGCAGGGGGCGTGGTGGAGGGCCGCCTGCAGGACGGGCCCGAAGGGCGGGGCGAGAGCCGGCCGCTTCTGCCGACGGCCGGCGACCAGCAGGCCCGCCCCGCCCGAGGCACGCAGGACCACCCGGGCGGGGCTTGCCAGGTGCACGGTCTCGGTGAGGTCCACCCCGGGAAACTTCGCGCGCCACGGGCGCAGCGCGTCGTGAAGCTCCTTCCGCGCATCGGCGGCCAGTTCCTCCCCGACGTCAGGATCGATGCCCCAGGGAGCGTACGCCTGCACCGGCAGGCTCCTGCCGTGGACGGCCCGCAGGGGCACGCCCCGGCGTGCGGCCTCGTCGAAGGCGAACTCGAAGAGCGGGTCGCACGGGCCGTGCAGGCTCAGGGCCAGGACCACGTCGCCCTGGGCGGACGGCGGAGGCCACGGCTTTGCGGTGTCTTCCACCGCGTCGTCCCGGGCGCGGACGAGCACCACTGGACTGCCCGCCTGCGCCATCACGTGCAGGCCGGTGTCCCCGAGGAAATACGCCGCGACGGGCGCCATGCCCCGGGAGCCGAGCACGAGCACATCGGACTCCGCAGCAGCGGCCAGCAGGGCGGGCCCCGGGTCCGCCGCCACGAGGTCCTCGCAGACGGGCAGGTCCGGGTAGTGCCGGCGGATCTCCTCCTGCGCATCGTCGACGATCCTTCGTGCCCAGTAGTTCTGGTCCGCCCCGGCGGTGTCCTCCTGTTTCGACGGGGAGAGCAGGACCCACGCGTGCAGCAGCCGCAGCGTGCAGCCGCGGAGCTGCGCCTCGCCCGCCGCCCACAGCGCGGCGGACCGGCTCTCGGGAGAGCCGTCGAGCCCGGCGGTGATGACTGGATCCATGGCACGTTCCTCCGTGTCTGCAAAGGGGTGTGTCTTCAAACGGAATCGCTTGTGTCTTCGAGGGGGAATCGGTCTTCAGGGGCCGTCCGGGGCCGTGCCGGGTGCGAGCGTTCCGGCGTGGTCGGGGACATGGGTCTGCCAGTCCCGTGGCGGGCGCCGGTAGCCGTGGGCGGGCGGGCGCGGAGGCAGCGTCAGGTCCGGCCGGGGGACATCCCGGTAGGGCACGGTGGACAGCAGGTGCGCGATCATGTTGATCCGGGCGCTGCGTTTGTCATCGCTCTCGACGACGTACCAGGGCGCTTCGGCGGTGTCCGTGCGGCCGAACATCTCGTCCTTGGCTTGGGAGTACGCCTCCCACCGGGTGACGGACTCCAAGTCCATGGCCGACAGCTTCCAGCGGCGAGTGGGGTCCTCCAGACGGCTGCGGAAGCGCTGTTCCTGGACGGCGTCACTGACGGAGAACCAGTACTTGCGCAGCAGGATGCCGTCCTCGGTCAGCAGCCGCTCGAAGACCGGGCACTGCTGCAGGAAGCGCCGGTACTCCTGCTCGGTGCAGAAGCCCATGACGTGCTCGACGCCGGCGCGGTTGTACCAGCTGCGGTCGAACAGCACGATCTCGCCCGCCGAGGGGAGGTGCGCGACGTAGCGCTGGAAGTACCACTGACCGCGCTCGCGGTCGGTCGGCACGGGCAGGGCGACCGTCCGGACGACGCGCGGGTTGAGGCGCTCCGTCACGCGTTTGATCACCCCGCCCTTGCCCGCGGCGTCCCGGCCCTCGAAGACGACGACGAGCCGGGCCCCCTCGGCCCGCACCCACTCCTGGAGCTTGGCCAGCTCCGTCTGGAGCCGGAACAGCTCCCGCCGGTAAAGGTCGTGGTCCAGCCGGCTGTCCGGTGCCCCGGCGTGTCCGCCGGCCTTCCTGTCGTCGTTCACCGTCGCTCCTCGCCGGTGTGCCCGTCCTGACTCCTCAGAGTCTGCGCAGCCATCCGTCCGCGACGCCATGCAAGGCCTGCTCGTCGGGCCGGAGGCGCGAGTCGTCGACGCGGTGCGTCAGCTTGTCCACCACGGCCACGACGCCGTCGATCTCCTTCGTCATCCGCAGGGCCACCTGGACCTCGCTGCGCTGCTCCAGCTCACCCGCAAGGGTGACCACTCCGTCGGCCACAGCGACGTCGACGGCATGGGGAGCCAGCCACAGGGTGCGGACGAGGACCTCGTCGACGACTTCCCGGCGGATGTCGGCGTCGGTGCGCAGGAAGACCTGCAGCAGTTCGCGGCGGGTGACGATGCCGACCAGACGGTTCTCCTCGTCGACGACGGGCAGCCGCTCGACGCGGTGGCGGGCCATGGTCCGGGCGGCCTCGGCGATGCTCTCCCCGGCGCGTACGGTCACGGCCGGCGCGGTCATCAGCTGCTCCGCCGTGCGGGCACGGGCCTTGGCGGCCGACCTGCGGGCCGCGCGGCCGAGCCGGGGGAGCCGTAGTCGGCGTTCCGGGCCGCCGGGTCCGGCGGCCGGGCGGGTGAGCAGGTCGGTCTCGGAGATCACCCCGAGCACCTTGCCGCGGGCGTCCACGACCGGCAGGCCGCTGATGCGGTGCTCGGCGAGGAGCCGTGCGACCTCTTTGAACGGCGTGTCGGGCTCCGCACGGACGACGTCGTCCTTCATGACGGTGCCGGTCTTGCAGTGCTTCATGGCTTCTCTTTCCTCTCGGGCCGGCCGTCGCGCCCGCTTCGGGCGGGGCGCGTCAGCGCGTCCGGCGCAGATGGGGATTGCGGGCGCGGCACGGCTCCAGCCGTACGCGGACGTCGAACGTGGTCACCCCGCCGGGCCAGGACGGGGTTGCATTCGGCCTCGGCGAGCCGGGGCAGGTCGCAGGCCATCCGGGACAGCCGCAGCAGCAGCTGTTCCAGGCCCCGCAGGTCCACCGGGCGGGCCCCGCGGTAGCCGAGCAGCTCGGTGGCCGTGCCGCCGAGGCCGAAGAGGACCCGCGGGCCGAAGACCTCGTCCTGGACCGCACCGGTGACCAGTTCGGTGCCGCGTTCCGCCAGTGGCTGTACGACCACTCTGGAGAGCACGTCGCCGAAGCGGGTGTCCAGATCGCGGTAGGCGGCCCGCACCTGCGAGGCGTTCATCAGGTCGAGGTGGATCGCGCCGCGCTCGCTCTTGTGCAGCAGCCCCGGCCAGTGGGCCTTCACGACGACGCGCCCGTCCGGGCCGGCGAGCCGGGCGGCCGCAGCCACGGCCTGGTCCTCGTCGGTCGCCCACTCCCAGGGCAGTTGCGGGATGCCGTAGCTGCCCAGCAGCTTCGCGCAGGCCAGGGGGTCGAGCCAGCCGCCCTCCGGGTGGCGGGCGAGGTAGGTGGCCACGACCGCCGCCGCGGTGTCCGCATCGATGCCGGTCAGCTCGGGAACGGTGCCCGGGAGCCGGTCCCGGCGGCGGGCGTGGGCCGCGGCGTGGGCGAGGGCCCGGGCGGCGGACAGGGGGTCGGCGTAGGCGGGCACAGGCCGGCCGTCGCCCGAGGGCAGGAGCGCGGCGGGCACGCTCTGGTCGAGGAGGACCGCGACGACCGTGCGGATCCGGCACGCGGGGCCCCGCGGGATGAGGGCCCGGGTGAGATCGTCGCCGGTCGCTGAGGCCAGTGCGGTGGGGACCAGGGCCACCAGCACGGCGTCGACGGCCTCGCTCTGCGCCAGCCGGTCGACGCAGGCGCGCAGCTGTGCTTCGGAAACGGCGGTGGTGTCCACGGGGTTGGCCGTGACGGCTCCGGGAGGCAGGAGGGCAGATGGCTCGGCGGCCGTTCCGGGCTCGAAGAAGGGCACGCTCAGGCCCGCCTCGGAACGGACCTTCCAGGCAGGGTGCCGGGTGTCCGTGGTGCCGGGAGTACCGACAGCTTGTGCGGTGTGCGCCGTATCCGTGGTGTCCGCCATGGCGAGTCCTTCGTCGGCCTGTCACTGCTGTCAGCGTGGGGCCGGGCGGAGGTCCGAGGCAGGGGCCGACCAGGCCATGGCGGTGGACCGGTCGGCCGTCGGCTCGGCCAGTTCCGCGGCTCAGAAGGAGTGCCGGGCCGCCGGGGAGCTACGGCTCGAAGCCGAGCACGTCGCCCACGGGTCGCCGGGGCGTGACCGGGCCTTTCGGGCCGTATCCGAGACGCAGGATCATCTGCACCCGGCCCGTGCCGCTGACGGGGTCGCGCAGGGGCCAGCGCAGGTCCGGCCATTCGAGGGCCTGCGTGGAGAACGAGGTGGCGAGCCCCTTCGCCGTGGCCAGCAGCAGGACGCGCTCCATGGCCTGGCCGGCGACCAGCCAGTCGCGCGGACCGTCCTCCTCCGTCGTGAGCAGTGCCAAGTGGGGGTTGACCTCGAAGGGCGTCGACCCCAGGTCGGTCGACGGCTTGCCGCCGGAGAAGTCGCGCATGGGGGCCCGGCCGCCGCGTTTGCGGGGACCGAAGGCGTACGCGGGTACGCCGTCGGGCGCGGTGTCGGCCTCCTCGGAGCCGGTCCTGGTCCAGCGGGCCAGGTCCTCCTCGCTGCCGTCGTCGGTGAGGTTGCGGGCCTCGGCCTCTTCGGCGAGCTCCTGGACCCAGCGCAGGTGCCAGGAGGAGGGGAAAGCGAGGGTGGCGCCCTCCCGGCGCGCGGCGTTCATCAGGGCGGACCGCAGGTCCTCCGGGATGTCGGTCTCCGCGAACGGGTACCGGCTGGTGTGCCGCTCGCGGATCGCGGGGTGGAGCAGCCCGAGGTCCGCGTCCTCCTCGTCAGCCGGTGCGGTCGTCCGGACGGCTGCGAGCAGTGACGCGTCGGAGGGATCGGGCAGCAGTTCGGCCTGCGGGTGCAAGCCGGCGTTCGCGACGGCGACGCGGAGGTTGAACAAGGCGGCACCGCATCCCAGGTGAAGGGCGCGGTCCTCCGGGTCGGAGTGCGGCATGGTCCGCTCGAAGTCGGCGTACACCCGGAAGGTGCCGCTGCCCCGCGCGTAGCGGAAGCGCCACGGCTGGGCGTTGTGCATGGACGGAGCGGCCGCGGCGTCCCCCACCAGCTGTGCCACGGAGGTGTCGTCCAGGGGTGGCGGTGTCACCGGAGTCTCCCTTCGGACGGCCGGGTTCCCGGCCGGGCTCTCTTCCATGATCTCTCCGCCGTCCGTTCGCGGCAGCGTCCGGATGTCTCTCCTCTCGGGCCGGTCGGCTCGTTTCCTGCCGCGGCGCCCCGGTGAAGCGGACGCGGGACGGCTTCCGGGGCAGTGCCGCCGGCCCCTGCCCGGTGCCGGTCGGCAGGGGGTCAGATCAGGGACCGCCAGTACGTCCAGAACCGGGTCGCGATGAGCATCGCGATGACGAGGTACCAGGTCACCGGCACCGCCCAGGGAAACTCCAGCAGCCCGATCACCGGGCGGCGGGGCGCTGGGACGATTCCGTGCTTGAGGTTGTGCAGGGTCGTGCACCAGAACATGGCGATGGTGGCGAACCAGGCCAGGCAGCACCACAGGCACAGCGCGCCGATCGAGTACAGCGCCTGGGACATCAGCCACATGCAGAAGCCCGCGCCGGCCAGCGTGCCCATGTTCAGCCCGATCCAGAACCAGCGGCGGTAGCCGGCCCCCGCCAGCAGACCGAAGCCGATCAGCGTGACGGCGCCGTAGCCGGCCAGACCCAGCAGCGGGTTGGGGAAGCCGAACACCGATGCCTGCGGGCTGCTCATCACGTTCGTGCACGAGATCACCGGGTTGATGCTGCACGACGGCCGGAAACCCGGCTCCTGAAGCAGCCGGAACTTGTCGACGGTGATCACGAAGGAGGCGAGGAGGCCCAGCGCGCCGGTGACGATCAGCATCCAGGCGAAGGCGCGCCCGGCTCCGAGGAGGGGACCCTCGCCGGTCCGCGCCCGTTCCGCGGCGTCCTGCCGCGCGTTCTCGGTCTCCTCGAGGTCGACTGCCGGCCTCATCATCTCTGGTGTTCTCCCATCAGACCGTCCGGACCGTCACCGGAATGCGCCCATCGGTGGTGTCCGTCCGCTCCTGGCCGCCCGGGGCACCGGTACCGGGGGACGGTGTTCCTCCGCTGCCTGATCAGGAGATCGCCGGGAGTGCCCGGGCAGGAAGGGCCGAACGGCCTCGGCCGCCGGGACCAGCGGGCCGCGGCGCCGGTCACGCCCGCTCCGCGCCCGGACGGAGGCGCGACGACGAGGGCGTCGCCCCGCGCCACCGCACGGCGGTGGTGCAGGACGACGCCTTGAGCAACGCCCTTGTGACCCGCCCGTGGGTTCAGCCGGCCGCCGGCGGGACCGTGCCGCGCCCGTAGTAGGCGGCGCGCATGATGTCCTGCATGTCGTCGAGCATCGGCATGCGCGGGTTGGCGGGAGCGCACTGGTCCTCGAAGGCGTTGAGCGCCTGCCGGTGGAGGGCATCGAGGAAGACGCCCTCGTCGATGTCCAGCGCCTGGAAGGAGGGTTCGATGCCCACCGCCTCCCGCAGGCGCTCCACGGCCGCGGCGTAGGAGGCGACACCCTCCTCGGGGGTGCCGGCGGGCAGACCCAGGGAGCGGGCGATCTCCTGGAAGCGCTCCGGGGCCCGGTAGCTCTCGTACTTCGGCCAGCCGGTCAGCTTCGTGGGGACGGTGCCGTTGTAGCGGATGACGTGCGGCAGCAGGATCGCGTTCGTCCGCCCGTGGGCGACGTGGAAGGTCGCGCCCAGGGTGTGGGCCATGGCGTGGACGATGCCGAGGAAGGCGTTGCCGAAGGCCATGCCGGCGATCGTGCTCGCGTTGTGCACCTTCTCCCGGGCCACGGGCTGAGCGGCGCGGTCGGTGACGGCCGCTTCCAGGTTCTCGAAGACCAGCTTGATCGCGTGCAGGGCAAGGCCGTCGGTGAAGTCGCTGGCGTAGACCGAGACGTACGCCTCGGTGGCGTGGGTGAGCGCGTCGAAGCCGCTGTCCGCGGCCAGGGCGGGGGGCAGGTCCTCGGTCAGCAGCGGGTCGACGATGGCCACGCTCGGTGTCAGCGCGTAGTCGGCCAGCGGGTACTTGCGGCCGGTGGCGGGGTCGGAGATCACGGCGAAGGGGGTGACCTCCGCTCCGGTGCCGGAGGTCGTCGGGATGCACACCAGCCGGGCCCGCTTGCCGAGCTCGGGGAAGCGGAAGGCACGCTTGCGGATGTCGGAGAACTTCTGGCGCATGTCGGAGAAGTCGACGTCGGGCTGCTCGTACAGCAGCCACATGACCTTGGCGGCGTCCATCGGGGAGCCGCCCCCCAGCGCGATGATGGTGTCGGGACGGAATTCCCGCATGAGGCGGGCGCCGTGGCGCACCGAGTCGATGCTGGGCTCCGGTTCGACGTTGTCGATGATCTGGAGGGTCACCGGTTCCGCGCGGTGCCGCAGGACCTTGGTGACGCGGTCGACGTAGCCCAGGCGGGTCATCGTCGCGTCGGTCACGACGGTGACCCGCCGGACTCCGGCCATCGAGGCGAGGTAGCGGATGGCCTGCGGCTCGAAGTAGATCTTCGGTGGGACCTTGAACCACTGCAGGTTGTTGCGGCGCGAACTGACGCGCTTGACGTTGAGCAGGTTGACGGCCGAGACGTTGTCGGAGACCGAGGTGTGCCCCCAGGAGCCGCAACCCAGCGTCAGCGAGGGCGTCAGGGAGTTGTAGATGCCGCCGATCGCCCCCTGCGACGCGGGCGCGTTGACGATGACGCGCACGGTCTGCATCCGGTGCCCGAACTCCTCGGCGACGGCCCGGTCGCCGGTGTGCACGACCGCGCTGTGCCCCTGGCCGTGGAAGGCGACCAGGGCGGCCGCGAAGCCGAATCCCTCGTCCCGTGTCGCGGCCCGCAGCACGGCCAGCACCGGGCAGAGCTTCTCCCGGGTCAGCGGCTCCGCGGACCCCACGAGCCCGGCCTCGACGAGGATGACGGACGTCTCCGGCGGCACGGTGAAGCCCGCCTGCTCCGCGATCCACGCGGGACTGCGCCCCACGACCGCGGGGTTCACCCTCGGCTCACCTCCGGCGGAGGGGCGGGCCGGGAACAGGTACTCCTCCAGCAGCCGCTTCTCTTCGGCGTCGGCCAGATGGGCGTGCAGTCGGCGGAACTCCCCGATCGCCTGCTCGTAGATCTCGGCGTCCAGGATGACTGCCTGTTCCGAGGCGCAGATCATGCCGTTGTCGAAGGACTTCGACAGCACCAGGTCGTTGACCGCCCGCCGCACGTCGGCGCTGTGGTGCACGTACGCGGGGACGTTACCGGCGCCGACGCCGATGGCCGGCTTGCCCGCCGAGTAGGCGGCCTTGACCATGCTGTTGCCGCCGGTGGCGAGGATCAGCGCGACGCCCTTGTGGTGCATCAGCAGCCCTGTGGCCTCCATCGACGGCGTCTCGATCCACTGGACGCAGTGCTCCGGCGCCCCGGCCGCGACGGCCGCGTCGCGGACGATGCGCGCCGCCTCGGCGCTGCAGTGCTGGGCGGTGGGGTGGAAGGCGAAGACCACCGGGTTACGGGTCTTGAGGGCCAGCAGCGCCTTGAAGACAGTGGTGGACGTGGGGTTGGTGACCGGTGTGATCGCGCAGACGACGCCGACCGGTTCGGCGATCTCGACCATGCCGTCGGTGTCGTCCCGGGAGATCACCCCGACCGTCCGCATCCGGGACATGCTGTCCGTCACGTGTTCGCAGGCGAACATGTTCTTCGCCGCCTTGTCCTCGAACACCCCGCGGGCGGTTTCCTCCACCGCCAGCCGCGCCAGGTGGGTGTGCTGGTCGAGCGCGGCCACCGATGCCTTGGCGACGATGTGGTCGACCTGTTCCTGGGTCAGGGAAGCGTAGTCGTCGAGCGCCTTGAGCCCGTTCGTGACCAGCCGGTCCACCGCTACGGCGGTGTCGGAGGGCGCGTCGGCGGTGGCGGTCCGGGGTCCGGCGTCGTGTCGGTTCATGGAAGGACTCCGTCGTGGTCAGTGCGCGGCCGGGATACCGGCGGCCTTACCGGGCGGCACTCGCACGGGCGCCGCTCGCACTCCTCAGCCTTGCCCATGGCCGGCACCGCACCGAGGGTCCGAACGTCCTCGGCAAGGGCCCGGTGGTCCGCGGTCCGGCGAGCCCGGCGGGCCGACCGGCCCCGTTCCGGAAAGGGGCTTGCTGCGGGACCGGTCGGCCCCTGTGCGGAAGCGAACGGCGGGGCAGGCTGGAGGGGATCAGTGCCGCCCGGATCCGCGGCGGCCGGCGAAGGCGTGCTGACGGGACGGGCGAGAGAGGAGAGACCTTCCCATGCTGATGCTGACCGTCGGCGAGCTCATGACATCCCGTGTGGCGCGCGTCCGCCCCGGAACATCCTTCGAGGGCCTCGTACGGCTGCTGCGCCGGCGCCGCGTCAGCGGCGTGCCGGTGCTCGACGGGGACGACAAGGTCGTGGGGGTGGTTTCCGAGAAGGACCTGCAGAAGGCCCGGGGGAAGGCCGGGGCGTGCCGGGGCACGGCGGGGGAGCTGATGTCCAGCCCCGCGATCACCGTGCACCCCGAACAGCGCGCGGTCGACGCCGCCCGCGTCATGGACCGGCACGGCGTCAACCGGCTGCCCGTCGTGGACGAGGAGGACCGGCTCATCGGCATCGTCACCCGCGGCGACCTGCTGCGCCTCTTCCTGCGGACCGACGCCGCCATCCGAGCGGACATCGAGGACCGGGTGCTGCCCCGAACGGTGCGGGCGGCCGAGGGGGCGGTGCGCGTCGAGGTCCGCGACGGGGTCGTCATGCTCGACGGCCGGGTGCCGGCCACCGCCGACATTCCAGGAGCCGTGCGGCAGGCCTGGCGGGTGGACGGTGTCACCGGCGTGGTCACCCGGCTGCGCACCGGCCACGACGGGAGGGCAACCGGCCCGGAACCGCCCGCGGAGCGCGAGCCGGCGGGCTGAGCGGGACGCCTGCCGCGCCCCGCCGGCGGCCGTCCGGCGACGCGAGAACCGCGGCGGCCCGGGTACCGTCCCGGTGTGGAGTCAGTCCGCGCGCAGCCCGTGCCCCCGGAACTGCTCCCGCACCCGCCGCACGAGCGCCGCGTCAGGGGTGGGGGTGTCCCGCAGGGGGAAGGGCAGGCCCAGCGCCTCGTACTTGTCCGCGCCGAGCTTGTGAAACGGCAGCACGTCCACGCGCTCCACGCAATCCAGGCCCGCCACGAAGGCCGCCAGCCCCTCCACGTCCGCCTCCCCGTCCGTCCAGCCCGGTACGAGGACGTAGCGCACCCACACCGGCTTGCCCAGCGCGTCGAGGCGGTGGGCGAAGCGGAGCGTGGGCGCCAGCGCACCGCCGGTCAGGCGGCGGTAGGCGCGGCTGTCGAAGGACTTGATGTCGAGCAGCACCAGATCGGTGGCGTCGAGCAGCGCGTCGTCGGCGCGCGCACCGAGACGGCCCGAGGTGTCCAAGGCCGTGTGCAGGCCGAGCTTCTTGCAGCGGCGCAGCACCTCGCCGGTGAACACCGGCTGCAGCAGCGGCTCGCCGCCGCTGATCGTCACCCCGCCACCGGAGGCCGCCAGGAACGGCCGGCACGACTCGATCCGGGCCATGACTTCGTCCACGCCGACGGGCCGCCCGTCGCGCATGTGCCACGTGTCGGGGTTCTGGCAGTACAGACAGCGCAGGGGACAGCCGCTGGTGAACAGCACGAACCGGGTCCCGGGACCGTCGACCCCCGTCGACAGGTCCCAGGAGTGGACCCGGCCCGTCGGCCGGGTGGAGGCCGCCCGGACCGGGCAGCACGTCCGCTCCGCGGCGTTCACGCCGCTCCGTGGAAGGTGCGGCTGATGACGTCGCGCTGCTGCTCCTTGGTGAGCCGGACGAAGTTCACCGCGTAGCCGGAGACGCGGATGGTCAGGTCCGGGTACTTCTCCGGGTGTTCCATGGCGTCCTCGAGGACGGCCCGGTCGAGGACGTTGACGTTCATGTGGAAGCCGCCGGAGGCCATGTAGCCGTCCAGCAGGCCGACCAGGTTGGTCACCTGCTCCTCGCGGCCCCGGCCGAGGCCCTGCGGAGTGATGGTGGACGTCAGCGAGATCCCGTCGAGGGCCTGGTCGTAGGGCAGCTTGGCGACCGAGAGGGCGGAGGCCGCCATGCCGTGCCGGTCGCGGCCGTTCATAGGGTTGGCGCCGGGTGCGAAGGGAGCTCCCTCGCGCCGCCCGTCGGGGGTGTTGCCGGTGTGCTTGCCGTAGACCACGTTGGAGGTGATGGTCAGCACCGACTGGGTGTGCTCGGCACCGCGGTAGGTGGGATGCCGGCGGATCTTGGCCATGAACGAGGTGACGAGGTCCGAAGCGATGGTGTCCGCGCGGTCGTCGTTGTTGCCGTAGGACGGATAGCCGCCTTCGATCTCGTAGTCGACGGCGAGGCCCGTGGCGTCGCGGATCACCTTCACCCGGGCGTGCTTCACGGCCGAGAGGCTGTCGGCCGCCACCGACAGGCCGGCGACGCCGCAGGCCATGGTGCGCCGCACGGGATAGTCGTGCAGGGCCATCTCCAGCCGCTCGTACGCGTACTTGTCGTGCATGAAGTGGATGACGTTGAGCGTGTTGACGTACGTCCCCGCGAGCCAGGCCAGCATCCGGTCGTAGGCCGCGCACAGCTGCTCGTAATCCAGGTACTCGCCGGTCAGCGGTGCGGAGACCGGGGCGATCTGCTCGCCGGTCAACTCGTCCCGGCCGCCGTTGATCGCGTACAGCAGCGCCTTGGCGAGGTTGACCCGGGCGCCGAAGAACTGCATCTGGCGGCCCACCGCCATGGCCGACACGCAGCAGGCGATGGCGGTGTCGTCGCCCGTGCGCGGCCGCATCAGGTCGTCGGACTCGTACTGGATGGAGCTGGTGTCGATGGAGACCTGGGCGCAGTAGCGCTTGAAGCCCTCGGGCAGTGCCGGCGACCACAGAACGGTCAGGTTCGGCTCGGGGGCCGGGCCGAGGTTGTAGAGGGTGCGCAGGAAGCGGAAGGAGGTGCGGGTGACCAGGGGCCGGCCGTCGGTCCCGATGCCTCCGATCGACTCCGTCACCCAGGTGGGGTCGCCGGAGAACAGTTCGTCGTACTCGGGGGTGCGTAGGAAGCGTACGATCCGCAGCTTGATGACGAAATCGTCGATCAGCTCCTGGGCACGTGTCTCGTCGATGCGGCCCTCCGCCAGGTCCCGCTCGAGGTACACGTCGAGGAACGTCGACGTGCGGCCCAGGGACATGGCCGCGCCGTTCTGCTCCTTGACCGCCGCCAGATAGCCCAGGTACAGCCACTGCACCGCCTCATGGGCGGTGGCGGCGGGCCGGGAGACGTCGCAGCCGTAGCCGGCCGCCATGCGCGTGAGCTCCTCCAGGGCCCGCAGTTGTTCGGCGAGTTCCTCGCGGTCGCGGATCACGCCGTCGTCCGAGGGGACCTCGTCGAGCCGGGCCCGCTCGGCCCGCTTGGTCTCGATCAGCCGGTCCACTCCGTACAGCGCCACCCGGCGGTAGTCCCCGATGATCCGGCCGCGCCCGTAGGCGTCCGGGAGCCCGGTGATGATGCCCGCCTTGCGGGCCCGGCGCATGGTGGGGGTGTAGGCGTCGAAGACTCCGTCGTTGTGGGTCTTGCGGTACGTACCGAAGACCTCGGTGACGAACGGGTCGGGCTCGTAGCCGTAGGCGCGCAGGCTGTTCTCCACCATGCGCAGGCCTCCGTTGGGCATGATCGCGCGCCGCAGCGGGGCGTCGGTCTGGAGACCGACGATCAGTTCGCGGTCGCGGTCGATGTAACCGGGCCGGTGCGAGGTGATGCTGGAAGGCGTCGAGGCGTCGACGTCGAGGACTCCCTTGCGCCGTTCCTCCGGGAACAGCGCGGTGACGCCGCCCCACACGGCGCGCGTCCGCTCGGTCGGGCCCGCGAGGAAGGAGGCGTCCCCCTCGTACGGGGTGAGGTTGGACTGGATGAAGTCCCTCACGTCGACCCGCTCCCGCCAGCCCAGCCCGGCGAACCCGCGCCAAGCGTCGGCGGGGGCGTCGGCCGCGCACTCGGTCACCGTGGTCATCTCTGCCTCCGATCGTTCGCGACGCCGCTCGCGGGTCGGTTCCGCGGGCGTCCCGCTGTCCGATCCTCGTCGCCGCCGGTGGTGACGAGCCAGGGACCTGAGGCGCACAGAGCCCCACCGACCGGCCCTTCTGCCCGCTGCCGCCGGGCCCGCTGGTCCCGGAGCGGCCGGGGACCTTCGGCCTTCCACGAGCACGGTGGCGAGAGGTGCGAGGGTTGGGGCTCAGGGGTGAGGGACAACCCTGCGGGACGGGCGTCATGACCGGGGCCGTCACGTGGGCAGTGGCTTCGACCAGAGCGGTTCCACGGCTTGCCACTCGGCGGCCCACTGCTCGTACCGTTTGCGATCGATCGCGGCGACGAGCCCGCTCCGGGCACCGGAGAAGACGAGCAGCAGCGCCATGACCGCCGCGGTGCGGTGGAACAACCGATGGCCAGGGCATCCTGACGGGACTCCGGAGGCTTGGCGATCTTGTTTTTACGGTCCACCCACACCTGGACCGTCCCGCCCTTCGGGGTGTCGCCGGGTACGTCGGTGAAACCGAGGTGGGAGACGCCCCGGCCGTCGGTCCAGCGGGGACCGGTGCCCACTGGTTGCCGAACGCGGACGAGGTCCCCTGTACCTCGCCGGCCGAGTGGGCGGTGACCTGGTGCCGGGAGGCCGACTGCTTCACTGCCGTGCGCATCGTGGCGGCGTAAGTGACCCTGCCCACCAGGTAGGGGACGACGGCCAGGGCAAGGGCGAGAAGGCGCAGCAGACAGGCGCAGAGCCGGCCCTGGTACCGGTCGCAGTCGCGCCGCATGGGGTGGCGTCGGTGGGAGGTGCGGTGCGTTGTCATGGTGGGCCTCCGCGAGCGGGAATCCGTGCGGCTCAGCGCGCTCCTCCTGCCGTCGGATCCCCGGGGGCGGGAGTCACGGAGGCGAAGGCCTCGCGGGGGCCGGCGGACGCCGGTCCCGCAGGGGACCGAACGGACCTCGGGCGAAGGGCGCCGCGATTCCCGGTGAGGTGGTCGCTTCCCGGTGCCGTTCGGCCCTGGCGCAGGCCGCGGGAGACGGCCAGGGTCGAATGTCGTCGGCCCGGCGGCCGGAGCCGGGCCCGAGGAGGCCGTGATGACCGGATGCGTTCCGTCCGACAACAGCCGCGCGATACGGGTCGGCGCGTCCACCGGGACCGGCACCCCGGCCGCGCGGCCGGCCGTACCCGCGCCGCCCCGGCGGGTACGGAGGGAGTGGGCCGCCCTGGCCGCCCCCACGGTGGCGCCGGCCCGGTTCGACCCGCACATGACCGACGGCCTGCCGTCGCCCGTGAGGAGGTGGCTGGCCCACGCCGTCGCTCCGGGTGCGCCTTTGCTGCAAACGGTTGTGCTGGTCACGCACGGCGAAATCCGGATGGGCACCTGGCGGCGCTTCCGCGCCCACCAGGTTCTCGCGCCGCCGCGGGGGCTGGTCTGGGTGGCCGGGTCGCGCCTCGGCGGATTGCCCGTCAGCGGCTTCGACCGCTACAGCGGGGGCACCGGGGAGATGCGGTGGCGGCTGTTGCGCGCGGTCCCCGTCATGTCGGGCTCCGGCCCCGACATCACCCGCAGTGCGGCCGGCCGCCTGGCCTGTGAATTCCCCCTGGTGCCGCCGGTGGCCCTGGGGCCGGCGGTGTGCTGGGAGCCGGTCGACGACCGGCAGGCGGTGGCGCACGTCCGCATCGGGCAGGAGGAGTTCGCTGTCACCATGCGCGTGTCACCCTCCGGACGCCTCGAGTCGGTCGCCATGCTCCGGTGGGGTAACCCTGACAGGCACGGGTACGGGGAACACCCCTTCGGCGCCGTCTTCGAGGGGGAGAGCCACTTCGGCGGTTTCACGTTGCCGCGCACCGTCCGTGCTGGCTGGTGGTTCGGCACCGAGCGGTGGCGTGAAGGGGAGTTCATCCGCTTCGCCCTTGACGAGGCCGCGCATCACTGACGGCGCAAGGCGCGGAGGGGGAACGGCGGTGTCGGCCGTTCCCCCTCCGCGTACGGGGCCCGCGGATCTCGCCCGCTACCGGGCCGCGCTGCGCCCCTGGGTGGACCGGACCATGGACTTCACGGTGCGCATCCACCCGGAGGGGATCACCGCCATCCGCCTCGTCCCCTGCGACGGATAGGCGTCCCCGGGACGCGGGGCCCGGCCGTCCCCTCGGCTTCGCGCACCCGTTCCCGGTGAGCCTGCAAGGACGGTTACCGTGAGTCCTTGCAGGGCCTCCAGGCCCCGCGACGCATGAGGAGGGTGCCGGTGGACGGGGACGCGAAGGAGTCGCGCATGCCGCGGCTGCACTTGGATGAGCTGCTGGACGAGCTGCAGGCGCGGATCGACGACGCACGCGGCACCCGGGACCGGGTGCACAGCCTGCTGGAGGCGGTGCTGTCCGTGGGGCGGGAGCTGGATCTCACCCATGTGCTGCGGAGCATCGTCGAGGCGGCAGCCGTGCTGGTGGACGCGCAGTACGCGGCGCTGGGCGTGATCGGCCCGGACGGTCGCACCCTGTCGCAGTTCCTGACCGTGGGCCTCTCGCAGGAGGAGATCGACGAGATCGGCCCGTTCCCTTCCGGCCACGGCATCCTCGGTGAGCTGATCCGCAAGCCCGAGCCGCTGCGCCTGAAGGACCTCGGGACGCACCACGCCTCCTACGGCTTTCCCGCCCACCATCCGCCGATGCACACGTTCCTGGGCGTGCCCATCCGGGTGCGCGAGGAGGTCTTCGGCAATCTCTACCTCACCGACAAGCGCGGCGGAGCGGAGTTCGACGCCGAGGACGAGGCGGTCCTCACGACGCTGTCCGTAGCCGCCGGCGTGGCCATCGACAACGCCCGCCTGTACGAGGCATCCCAGCGGCAGCACCAGTGGCTCCAGGTCGCCGGGGAAATCACCAACAGCCTGTTGTCGGGCACGGCGCGCCAGGACGTTCTGGAACTGATCGCCGTCCGGGCCCGGGAGATCACCGGGGCGGTGCTGGCGGACATCTGCGTGCCGGTGTCGGACACGGAACTCCAGGTCGAGCTGGCGATCGGGATGAGAACCGAGGAGCGCGCCGGGCTCATGGCCCCGGTGGCGGGTACCTTGTCGGGGCAGGCCTACGGCTCGCGAGCCCCGGCGGTCACCGCCGATCTCGTTGGTGACGCACGGTTCGCCTCCGGTCCGCGGTGCTTCGAAGGCCTGGGGCCGGCGGTCGCGGTGCCGCTGGGAACGGGGGCCGGGGCGGCGCGGGGCGTGCTGCTGCTGGCCCGCACCGCCGACCGGCCGGCGTTCACCGAGGACGAGATCCGGCCGCTGGAGGTCTTCGCCGGACAGGCGGCCCTCGCGCTGGAGCTGGCCGACCGGCGGCGGGACGCCGAGCAGCTGGCGCTGCTGGAGGACCGCGACCGCATCGCCCGCGATCTGCACGACCTGGCGATCCAGCGGCTCTTCGCCACGGGCATGACCTTGCAGAGCGCCGCCCGGTTCATCGACCACTCCGGCGCCGCCGAGCGCGTCACGCGAGCCGTGGGCGATCTGGACGACACCATCAAAATCATCCGCTCGACCATCTTCGGGCTGCGGGCCAGGGACTCCGAGCCCAGCCCGCTGCTGCGCGCCCGCGCGGCACGTGCCGTGGGCGAGGCCGCCGCTCACCTCGGTTTCCCGCCGCGCCTCAGCATGGAGGGGCTGCTGGACACCGACGTGCCCGCACAGGTGGCCGACCACGTCGTCGCGGTGCTCGTCGAGGCCCTGAGCAACGTCGCCCGGCACGCCCGCGCCACGCGAGTGGAGGTGGGACTGCAGGCCACGGCCGACCGAGTGCTGCTGACCGTGGCCGACGACGGCGTCGGCATCCCCGAGGGCGGGCGCCGCAGCGGGCTGCGCAACCTCGCCGAACGGGCCGAGTCCGTCGGCGGCGGCCTGGAGGTCCAGTCTCCCTCCGAGGGCGGCAGCCGCCTGGTGTGGACGGCGCCGCTGGGCCGCCCGTAGGACCGGCGGCGCTCGTGTCAGCCCTGGGCCCCGTGCCCGGGGCGCAGGGGCTGCTGATGCTCGGTGGCCAGCGCCTCGGTGGCGATCACGGCCGCCTGCACGCGCCGTTCGACCCCCAGCTTGGCCAGCAGCCGGGAGATGTGGTTCTTGACCGTCTTCTCTGCCAGATACAGCTTCTGGCCGATCTGACGGTTGGTCATTCCCTCGCCGATGAGGCCGAGGATCTCGCGTTCGCGGTCGGTCAGGCCCGCCAGGGCCTGCGGCTGCTGCTTGCCCGTCTCCTCGCCTCGCAGACGGGCCATCAGCCGGGTCGCGGCTCCGGGGTCGAGCATCGACTGCCCGGAGGCCACCGTGCGGACCGCCGTCACCAGGTCGGTGCCGCTGATCTGCTTGAGGACGTAGCCGGCCGCTCCGGCCATGATGGCGTCGAGCAGGGCTTCCTCGTCGTCGAAGGAGGTCAGCATCAGGCAGGCGAGCCCGGGCATGCGGGAGCGCAGCTCCCGGCAGACCGCCACGCCGTCGCCGTCGGGCAGCCGTACGTCCAGCACCGCCACGTCCGGGCGCAGCGCCGGGATCCGGGCCAGGGCCTGTTCCGCGGTGCCCGCCTCGCCGACCACCGTCAGGCCGGGTTCGGAGTCCAGCAGGTCGTGGACCCCGCGTCGCACCACTTCGTGGTCGTCGAGCAGGAAGACCCTGGTCGTCTTCGCCTGCTCCGTGGCACTGTCCGGCATTCCCAACACTCTCCATCACACTCGTTCCGCCGGGTCATCCCCGACAGGTCCCGTCGTGCAGCGTGCCCCGGACCGGGGTCGTTCGGACAGGGCCTAACGGCCCCATGAACCCCGCGTACAGGCCCCATCCTGGCTCTTCGGCCCCCGGGGGCGGTGGCGGATGCCGTCCTCCGCATGTCTGTGGGGCCCGGCCGGAGCCGGGTCCCACAGACATGCGGCCTTCATCCGAGGGCCGCTCCGAGGACCATGAAGCCCGCGACCGCGACCAGCAGCATGCCCATGAGCGGGGCCACGAACCGCAGGTACCGGTCGTAGCGGACCTTCGCCAGGGCGAGGCCGCCCATCACCACGGCCGACGTGGGGGTGATCAGGTTGATCCACCCCGATGCCGACTGGTAAGCGGTGACCACCACGGACCGGCTCACCCCGGCGAAGTCGGCGAGCGGCGCGAGGATGGGCATCGCCAGGGCCGCGTGGCCCGAGGACGACGGCACGAAGAACGCCAGCGGCAGGTTGACCAGGAACATCAGCACCGCGAAGAACCCCGAGGACGTGCCCGAGACGACGCTGTGCAGCGCGTGGAGGACGGTGTCCGTCACGCTGGCGTTGTTCATGATGACCGTGACGCCGCGAGCCAGCATGATGATCACGGCTGCCCCGATGAAGTCCCCGGCACCCGCCACCACGGCCTCCGCAGTGCCCTTCTCGCCCAGGCCGGACAGGAAGCCGACCGCCACGGCCGCCACGATGAACAGCGCGGCCAGCTCCGGGAAGTACCAGCCCAGGGTGGGCAGGAAGCCGATGCCGAGGTCGGCCCAGGGAATCACCGCGAAGATCATGAAGAGGAAGGTCGCCGCGAACAGGACCAGCACGACCCGCTGCCGTACGGTCAGCGGTGCTGCCGCCGCCTCCTGCCGCCGCAGTTCCTCGTCCTCGGGCAGCTCCTCCACCAGCGAGCGTCCGGGGTCCTTCCGGACGCGGTTTGCGTAGCGCACCAGGTACCAGGCGGCCAGCGCGGTGAGGGCGACCCACATCAGCAGGCGCAGGACGATGCCGTCGCCGGTGCCGATGCCGGCGCTGTCGGACGCGACGCCTGTGGCGAACGGGTTCACCGTGGAGGCGAGGGTGCCCACTCCGGCGCCCACCATGATCACGGTGGCGCCGACCATCCGGTCGTAGCCCAGCTTCAGTACGAGCGGCACCATCAGGCCGTAGAAGCCGAGTGTCTCCTCGGCCATGCCGTACGTGGTCCCACCCAGGGAGAACAGCGCCGTCAGGACGACCAGCAGCAGCGTCCGGTGCCCGTGCAGCCGCTCGGCCAGCCGGGCGACCCCGGAGGTGAGGGCACCGGACCGCAGGGTGACGGTGATGAAGGCGCCGACGGCCAGGACGAAGAGGAACACTCCCGCCGCTCCGAAGAACGCTCCGTCACCGCCGGGTGCGGTCAGGCCGGAGTCCTCGTTCGTGACGCCGTACAGGCCGTTGACGGGTGCGAGGAAGAGGTCCTTGAGCCGGCCCGCGAACCCCGTGGCGAGATCGACCGTGTGGTAGGTGTCCGGAACCGGAGCACCGTCCTTGGTGTCGTAGCGCCCGGCCGGCACGACGAAGGTCAGGCCCCAGACGATGACGGTGACGGCGACGAGCACGGTGAAGGCGGACGGGAAGCGCGGCTTCCTTCTGCGGGAACCGCCGTCCTGCTCCGGGGCGCCCTGCGGCTCCGGAGCGGTGCGCGGCGTGGTGCCGGTGCTCATGACCGCGCCAGCGCTTCACCGGCGACCGGTTCCAGCGGGCGCCCGCCAGGGGTGACCACCGTTCCGGCGGTGCCGTCGAGGAGAGCTCCGGCGTCGGCGAGCGAGCCGATGGCGGCCATGCCGCCGGTGAGCTCGACGAACCGGCACACCGCCTCCACCTTCGGGCCCATGGACCCCGCCGGGAAGTCCTCGGCCCGCAACCGCCCGGGCGTGGTGTGCCCGATGGGTTCGGCCTCCGGCGTGCCCCAGCCGCGCATGACCTGCGGCACGTCGGTGAGCAGGAGCAGTGCGTCGGCGTCGAGGGCCTCGGCGAGCAGGGCCGCGGTGAGGTCCTTGTCCACCACGGCCTCGACCCCGGTCAGCTGCCCGGCTTCGTCACGGATGACCGGGACGCCGCCGCCTCCGGCGCACACGGCGACCGCGCCGGAGGACAGCAGCAGCCGGATGAGCCGGGTCTCGACGACGCGCTGCGGTACCGGCGACGGTATGACCCGGCGCCAGTGGCCGCCGTCCTGCCGTACGGTCCATCCGCGCTCGGCCGCCAGCCGCTCGGCCATCTCCTGGCCGTACACGGGCCCCACGAACTTGGTGGGGTTCTCGAAGGCCGGGTCGGCGCTGGAGACGAGGGTCTGGTTGAGCAGGGCGCACACCTGCCGGTCGGGAAGGGCGTTCTGCAGCGACTGCAGCAGCCAGTAGCCGATCATGCCCTGGGTCTCGGCGCCCAGGACGTCGAAGGGGTACGGGGAGCTGAGGCTGCGATCGGCGGCGCTCTGGAGGGCGAGCAGGCCGACTTGCGGCCCGTTCCCGTGGGTGATCACCAGCTCGTGACGGTGGGCGAGGGGGGTCAGGGCGGCCACGGCCGCCCTGACGTTGGCGAGCTGCACGGCTGCGTCCGGCCGGTCTCCCCTGCGCAGCAGGGCGTTCCCGCCGAGCGCGACGACGACGCGCATGGCTTCTCCTGTGGGGTGGTGGGTGAGGGGGCGTCAGTCGCCGAGGGTGGCGACGAGGACGGCTTTGATGGTGTGCAGCCGGTTCTCGGCCTGGTCGAAGACGACGGAGTGCGAGGATTCGAAGACCTCGTCGGTGACCTCCAGGGCCGTCATGCCGGTGCGGGCCAGGATCTCGGCGCCCAGCGTGGTCCTGTCGTCGTGGAAGGCGGGCAGGCAGTGCAGGAACTTCACGCGGGGGTTGCCGGTCGCCCTGAGCACGTCCATGGTCACCTGGTAGGGCTTGAGGAGCGCGACGCGCTCGTCCCAGATCTCCTTGGGCTCGCCCATCGACACCCACACGTCGGTGTAGAGGAAGTCCGCTCCCGCCACGCCCTCCGCCACGTCCTCGGTGAGGGTGATCCGGGCGCCGGTGGACTCGGCGGTGCGCAGCGCCTCCTTGACCACGTCGGGTGCGTTGCGCAGGCTCTTCGGGCCGGCCATGCGCACGTCCATGCCGAGCATCGCGCCGGTGATCAGCAGGGAGTTGCCGACGTTGTTGCGGGCGTCGCCGAGATAGGCGAAGGAGATCTCGTGCAAGGGCTTGTCGGTGTTCTCCCACATGGTCAGCGCGTCGGCGAGGGACTGGGTGGGGTGCCATTCGTCGGTGAGGCCGTTCCACACCGGGACGCCGGAGAAGTCGGCGAGTTCCTCGATGACGCTCTGGCTGCTGCCGCGGTATTCGATGCCGTCGTAGAAGCGGCCGAGGACGCGGGCGGTGTCCTTGATGGATTCCTTGTGGCCGATCTGCGACCCGCTGGGCTCGAGGTAGGTGACCCGGGCGCCCTGCTGGTACGCGGCCGTCTCGAAGGCGCAGCGGGTGCGGGTGGAGGTCTTCTCGAAGATGAGGGCGATGTTCTTCCCGCGCAGCCGCTGCTGTTCGGTGCCTGCGTACCGGGCGGCCTTCAGCCGGGCGGACAGGTCCAGCAGGAAGCGGAACTCCGCGGGGGTGCAGTCGAGTTCCTTGAGGAAGCTGCGGTGACGGAGGTTGAGAGCCATGGCCGGTGTCTCCTGGGGGGGGTACGGACGGGCGGATCAGACGGCGTCGCGCTCGACGGGGCAGCTCATGCAGCGCGGGCCGCCGCGACCGCGGCCGAGCTCGCTGCCGCGGATGGTGATGACCTCGATGCCGCTGCGGCGCAGGTGCGTGTTGGTGGTGACGTTGCGTTCGTAGGCGACGACGACGCCCGGCTCGACGGCCAGGACGTTGCAACCGTCGTCCCACTGCTCCCGCTCGGCGGAGTGGACGTCCTGGGTCGCGGTGAGGACATGGATCGAGGACAGCCCCAGGGCGTCGGCGATCGCGTGGTGCATCTCCTGCGGGGCGTGGTCGGTGATGCGGAGCTTCTCGCCCTCCCCGCCCGGCTCGATGGTGACCGAGGGGAGCATGCCCAGACCGGCGTACTGGGTGAAGGTGTCGCCGCTGACCATGGTCATCACGGTGTCGAGATGCATGAAGCTGCGCTTCTTCGGCAATTCCAGGGCCACCACCCGGCGGGCGGAGCCGGCCGCGAACATCCGCAGTGCCAGCTGCTCGACGGCCTGCGGGGTGGTGCGCTCGCTCATCCCGACCAGGACCGCCCCGTTGCCGATGACCAGGACGTCGCCCCCCTCGATGGTGGACGGGTGGTCGGCCTGTCCGCCGGACCACCGCTGGAACTCCTGCTTCTCGAAGAGCGGGTGGTGCTCGTAGATCGCTTCGAAGTGCACGGTCTCGCGCCGGCGGGCGCTCTTCTTCATCGGGTTGACGCTCACGCCGTCGTACACCCAGCAGGAGGTGTCGCGGGTGAAGAGGTGGTTGGGCAGCGGCGCCAGGACGAAGTCGTCGGGGGCCATGGTGTGCAGGCGGACGCTGGAGACGGTGCCGAGGCGGCTCATCAGCTCGCGCTTGGTCACGCCGCCGATGAGGTTCCGTGCGAGCTCGGCCGGGGCCATCGCGTCGAAGGCGGCCCGCATGCCGTCGGTGGCCAGGGGGCCGAACTCCCGCTCGTCGAAGACCCGGTCGTGCACCAGAGCGCGGGCGGCGGGCCGGGAGAGGGCCTCGGTGAGCAGGTCCGTCAGGTAGTGCACGGTCACCCCGCGGTCCCGCAGGGCGTCGGCGAATGCGTCGTGCTCTTCCCGGGCGCGCTTGACCCACAGCACGTCGTCGAAGAGCAACTCGTCCTTGTTCGTGGGGGTGAGACGCTTCAGTTCCAGGTCCGGGCGGTGGAGGATGACCCGCCGCAGCCGGCCGGCTTCGGAATCAACGTGGAAGTCCATGACTCTCCAGAGACGGGAACGGCGATCTGCCGGCCGAGGGCCGGGCACGGGCCGCTCTCCGGGAGCCGGTGGCCCGGTGTTCCGGGCTTCCGGTCGAACAACGCAACCGTGTCACGTCGACACCACCGCTCCCGGTCGCCACTGGGCCTGAACACAGGCCCACTGGTCCCGGCTTGAACAGGTCCCCTGCCTTCCGGGCGGCTGGGACCAACGGCCCCTGCCCGCGCTCCGGCCGTACCGCAGAAAAGGGCCTGATTCCGGCCACGAGGGACCCCTGGCCCGTGCACACGCCGGCCGTTCGCCACCCAGGCTGGGACGTGCAGAAGAACCGGCCCCCTACATCGGGGGCCAGAAGAAAGGACAGATCCGATGTCCGCACCGGAAGTCGGCGCACACGCCCTCGAAGCCCTGGTGGCCGCGGCTGCCGCCGCGCCGTCGATGCACAACTCCCAGCCGTGGCGGTTCCGTACGGACCCCGCCTCCCGCACCATCGGGATCCGGGCCGCCACCGGCCGTGTCGCGCCCCTCGCGGACCCGCGGCGGCGGGCGCAGCACCTGGCGGTCGGCGCCGCGGTGTTCAACCTACGGGTGGCCGCGGCCGAGACGGGCTGGGAACCGGTGCCGGAACTGCTGCCGGACCCCGGCGACCCCGGCCTGCTGGCCACGGTCGCACTGGGCCCCGGGTCCGCGGACCGCTCCCGCCACCCGCGGCTGTACGACGCCATCGCACAGCGGCACACCAGCCGGCTGCCCTTCACCGGCCGGCCCGTACCGGAAGCGATCGTGGCCGAAATGGCCTCGGGCGCGCGGGCCGAAGGGGCCCGGCTGTACCTGCCGGACATCGTGGGCACCCGCCGACTGCTCGCGCTGACGGCGGAGGCGGAGCGGCGCAACCACCTCGACGAGGCCCGCACCCGCGAGAGCCGGGCCTGGATCGTTCCCCCGGACACCGGACCGTACGGGATCCCCGTCACTGCCCTGGGGCTCCGGGACGCCCGGGAGCGCATGCCACTGCGGGACTTCACCGGCTCCTCCCGCACCCGGCCCGTCCCCGCGCTGCCCTTTGAGCGCCACGCCCAGCTGGCCTTGGTGTGCACCGGCCACGACAGGCCGGTGGACTGGCTGCTCGCCGGGCAGGCCCTGGAACGCGTGCTGCTCCTGGCCACCGCGCATGGCGTGCGGACCTCCGCCCTTCACCAGGCCCTGGAGTGGCCGGACCTGCGCACGGCCCTGCGCGGCGGCCGGCCGGGACACGCGCAGTTCCTCATCCGCCTCGGCTACGGTCCCCAGGGCCCGCGCACGCCCCGCGCCGCCGCGGCGGCGATCACCTCGCAGTGAAGGAGCGTGGGAAAGGGGCGTTTGCACGGGACGGGGAACCGGGCGCCCCGTATACCGCTGTTCACACCGTTCCGTGGACGGTCCGGCTGATCACGTCGCGCTGCTGCCCCCCGGTCAGCCGGAGGCGCGGATGGTCAGGTTGGTCACCAGGGGGCCTATGAGCGGCTGCTGCTACGGGTGGGGGACCACCGCGACGGGGCACTGCGCGTGATGCAGCGCGGCATGGGTGACCGAACCGATCAGCGGCAGACCGCCGAGTTCGGGAAGGCGGCGCCCCACGACGATGAGGGACGCCCGGGTGGCTTGGGCGAGCAGGACCTCCGCCGCACTGCCGAGCTCCGTGTGCTCGACGACCGCGACCTGCGGGTACTTCTCGCGCCAGGGACGCAGCGCCTCGGCCAGTCGTTCGCGCTCCAGGGGTTCGAGGCCGCCGGCCTCGTCGGCCAGGTATATCGATCCAGGGCTCCAGGCGAAGACCGGCGGGACGCTCCAGGCCCGCACGGCCCGCACGCGAGCCCCGCGCGCCGCCGCCGTCGCGAAGGCGAACTCCAGGACGGGCGCGGCGGCCTCGTCCGTGTCCTGGACACCCACCACCACCTCGCCCCACTCCGACCGGGGTTCCTGCCCACGAGAGCTGCGTACCAGGACCAGCGGTGCGTCCACGCGGCGCAGCACCTTGAGTGCCACCGAGCCGATCAGGAAGCCGACCACTGCGCCGTGGCCGCGCGAACCGAGGACCAGCATCTCGGACACGGACGCCGCGGCGATCAGCGCGGGCACCGGGTCCTCCGGCAGCAGCTGGGTGGTGACCGTCAGATCAGGCGCGGACGCCGTGACGCGTTCCTCGGCCTTGCGCAGCACGTCCACGGCCCACCGCCGTTGCACCTCGGCGTCCGAGGCGACGGGAAAGTCCGAGGGACGCCACACCCAGGCGAACACCAGGCTCAACGCCATGCCGCGCCGCCGGGCTTCGGCTGCCGCCCAGTCCGCGGCAGCCAGGCTGTGTTCGGTACCGTCCAGGCCGACGGTGATGATGCCGGGCATCGGAGCCTCCAAGAAGACGGGAAGGGACGAAGCGGGCCAGGCCGCTGTGTGCATACTGTTTCCCGGTCCACCACCGCCCGGTGAGGGACCGAAGGTCCCCGGCCGCGGGACGAGAGTCCCTGGAGAGAACCGACGGGCCGGATGGGCATCAGGTCGGGAGCCTCTTCGACCACTGCGGCTCGACGATCTCCCACTGCGCCGCCCAGTGCGCATACCGCCGGCGGTCGTACGCCACCGCGACCGCCGCCCTGACGCCCAGAAAGACCAGGACCAGTACCGCGGCGGTCGCGGCGCCGGTGAACCACCCTGTCTCCACGGCGGATCCGCGCTCCAGCGGGGGCCGCGCCGGCTCACCCGCGGCGTTCACCCAGATCCGCACCCTCTCGCCCCGGGCCGTGTCCGAAGGCACGTCGGCGAAGTCCGTGTGGGACAAGCCCTGGCCGTCCGTCCATCGGACCGGGGCCGTCCGGGTGCCGGAGCGGGACAGGGCCCCGTACGTGTCCCCGGTCGACTGCACGGTGATCTGATGCCTCGACGCCGACTGCTCCCGCACCGTGCGCATTTGAGCGTCGTAGGCGCTCCGGCCGGCCAGGTACGGCACGCATGCCAGTGCTGCCGCGAGCAGTACCAGCAAGCACGCGCGGTACTGGCGCTCGCAGCGGTCGCAGGGGCGCCGGGGAGGAAGGGCCCGCCGGCGTCCCGTGGGAAGGGACGGCCTGTGCGGGGGCGGTGTGCGATCCGTGGTCATGGTGCGCCTCCTGGGGACAGGAGCCGTCCGGCTCGTCTGTCCTCAACCATCGGACCACCGCCGGACGGGGGCACGGGGCCGAAGGTCCCGCGGCGCAGCCGTACGGCCTGTGCCATGTACCCCCACGCCATGGCGACCGCCCTTCGGGGGAGGGCAGACGGACCGGCCTTCAAGCTGACCACCGGGTCGCTGTGCGACACGGTGCCGGGTCGGCCCGGGGCGGCTGGATCGAGGCGGACGGCACCGAACGGGTGAGCGGCCGCCCGGCGCGCACCGTCTGCCGGCACACCCGCGAGGGGCAGCAGTACTTCACCGAATGGCTGGACGAGATCGTCCGTGAGCCCTCCCGGTAGCACCCCAAGTTCCTGTCCGCCGTCAGCTACCTGGGCGTGCCGGGACAGCGGCGGGCAGCGCAGGTGCTGCGGGAAGGGGCGGCGGCGAGGGCTGCCTGGGAGCGCCGGACTTCGCCGTCTCGCACCAAGGCTGCCTGGCCCAGACGCCGGGCATGGTGGATCTGCCGGGTATCGGTGGGACGACGGAGCCCGCCGACCCGCAGGCGGCCGACACCCTGCGGGAGGTGATCAGAGAGGTGGAGGGCCGGCTGCGATTCGTCATCGACTTCGGCGAAGACGACTTGGGTGAGCACTGGTACCTGGCCGTATCGAAGGACGCGAAGGGGCGGGATGGACTTGTCCTCCTGCCGAATCCCTTCGCCCAGGCTGCCAGTGGAAGGTGTTCGGATACCTCGACAACCCCGGCAGTTGGCGGCTGTTCAGCCTCTCGGCCGGGAAGACGCTGAAGGTCGACCAGAAGAACCTGGTGCTGAGCCAGGACAAGGACAAGCACCTATACATCCGCATCGAATCGGCCGAGAACGGTCAGGCGCGGCCGCCCCCGGCAGCGGCCCAAGGAGGTCTACGCCCGACCGCGGCTACGACCATGACTGACCATCGCACTCCTGCACTGGTTTCGGCGCCTGCGCATCCGATGGGAAATCCGCGACGACATCCACGAAGCGTGTTGTGAGGACTCCATCCAGGTGTGGTTCAGGGACACAGACCCGCTTTCATGGCTGCCTCAAGGTGCCCCATGGCTTGGCCGGTCTTCGGCTCAAGGGTCATCGTGACACTGGCGATGCGGCCGTCGTCGGTGGCTGCTGCCCAGGTCCCGTAGCCGGGGATCCCACCGCTGTGGCCCCAGGCGACGCGGTTGTCGCCGGAGCGACACGACAGGGGCATGCTGATGATTCCCAGGCCGGCGTTGTAGCCGTCCACCTTCATGTCAACGGTGGTGCGCATCTGGGCGCGCTGGTCCTCGTCGAGAAGGCGATTGCCGTCGCCCTTCAACAGCTCGGAGAAGAAGCGGTTGAGGTCGGAGTTGGTGGAGACCATCGCGCCTCCCGCCCAGGACGCGGAGGGGTCAATCTCGGTGACGTTGCGCGGGGTGGCTCCGGGGGAGTCCTGACGGTAGCCCTGGGGGTGGCGTTCGCGGACGGTCGTCTCGCCGGGGGCGGGGAAGTAGGTGTGGCGCAGACCGATGGGCTGGATGATGCGCTTGTCGATCTGCTCGGCGAGGGGCCGTCCGGCGACCTTCTGCACGATCAGCCCGGCCACCAGGTAGTTCGTGCTGCTGTATCCCCATTCCCCTTTCGCTCCGGGTGCGAAGACGGCTTCGTGCCTGAGGGCGACGTCCAGGGCGTCGCGGGGGGAGAGGTAGCGGCGCTCCAGGATGTCGTTGGTGACGTCGTCCTCGTAGTCGGGAAGTCCGCTGGTGTGCTGCAGGAGCTGACGCACCGTGATGTGGTGCCCATCGATCCCCTTCCCACGCACGAGGCCCGGCAGGTACTCCTCGACCGGGTCGTCAAGGCCGATCTCGCCCTCGCCGACCAGTTGCAGCACGACCACCGCGGTGAACGTCTTGGTGACGCTGCCGATCCGCACCTGACCATCCCGGGGCATCTTCGCGTGCGTGTCCCGGTCCCCGGCCCCCGAAGTATAGGTACGGACGTTCCCGTTACGGTCCATCACACTCGCCAGCGCACCGGGGGCGTCGGCGGAACGCAGGAGCGTCTCCAGTTCTTGTTGCACGGGGTCCGGCCTGGCGGCGGTCGCGGGTGCCGCCACGCCGGCGGTGACAGCGGTGGCCAGGGCAAGAGCGGTGAGGGCGAGACGTTTACGCATCGAGGTTCCTCCGGGGCAATGTTGACGGGGCTTGACGACAAGGACAACTCTGCTGAGATCCACCGACGTTGCCCATCAGTGATCGCCCCGACCAGACCCCCGATCCGCCCCTGAGCGGCCCCTCCAGTACACCCCTGAGACACGACCTGCCCGCAACTCATGATGCGTTAGAAGTTCTTAGGGTTGGGCTGTTGGGAATGCCTTCCGCATGCGGGTGAGGAGGGCGCTGGCCGCTGGGGCGGCAGGGCCGTCCGTGGACCAAGCGAGGGCGATTTCGGCCACGGAGGGTGGGGGCGATGATGGGGAGGGTGCGCAGGCCCAGCTTGGCTTCTGCCTCGGGCGGGACCTCGGGGGAGGATGGCCACGCCGAGGCCGCGTCCTGCGAGGCGCGCCAGCAGGTGTGGAGCGGCGGCCTCGAGGGTGATGCGGGGCTGAAAGCCCGCCTGTGCACAGGCGTGTTCCAGTACGCCGCGCAGGCCGGTGCCGCGCGGGAGGCTGATCAGGGGACGGCCTGCGAGCGCGGCCAGCGCGAGTGCGGTGCGGCCGGCGGGGGTGAGCAGTGGGTCCTCGGGCGCCATGGCGGCGACCAGGGGGTGTCGACGATGACTTGGAGGCTGATGCCTTGTGGGGGATCACTGTGGGCAAGGCCGATCACGGCGAGGTCGAGTTCGCCGCGGCGCAGGGCGGTGAGCAACCGCTGTGATGTGTCCTCGGTGAGGGAGATCTTCTGGTGGAGCGCATGCTGCTCGTCTCGGACGCGGACGGCCGGCTCCGGATCACCGGCGAAGACAAGGCGCTGCATCAGCTCGCTGCCCAGACGCAACAGGCCAGCCGGAGACATGTGCACGCCGGTATCCCGGACGAGGAATACCTGATCACTCTGAAGGTTTTGCAGCGCATGATTCGCGATGCGGGTGGAGACGTGTCACCAGGCTGACAGCCGGCGGCACCACTGTCAGCGCCTTCGGCGTCGGACTACGTGCGGGACCTCGTGCTGGAAGCCGACGTCACCCTGCGCGGCCGGGGCGGAGCGCATGACCTCACCCCACCCCGCCGTCCAGGCGCTGCTCGAAGGCCGGCGGGCCGACACCGGCCGACGCGCGCCCGCCGAGGGCGCCGCCCGGTCTCCGGAGTGGTGCCTCCGTTCTCCGCCGGCATGTGGCCGGGCGAGGGTGGCACGCCGAGGGGCCTCAGCCGCGGGCCCGTCCGGACCACTCGGGCTCGACTTGTTCCCATTCCGCCTCCCAGTGCCGGTACCGCCTGCGGTCGAGCAGGACGACGAGCACCCGTCGTGTGCCCAGAGCCGCTCCGATCACCAGCGAGGCCATGAGGCTACCGGTGAGCCAGGCCGTGGCCGTGGCCGACGGCCGACTCAGGGGAGGATCGGTGACGGAGCCCGACCGGTTCACCCAGATGCGCACCTCGGAGCCCTCGCGTGTGCCCGTCGGCACACGGGCGGTGCCCGTGGCGGTACCGCCTCTTTCGTTCGTCCAGCTCACCCGTACGTTTTGAAGGTCGGGTCCACCGTTCCTGGCGCGTTGCGGGAATTCCCGGGCGTCCGTGACGAGCCGGGCGGTCACCTGATGCCGTTCCGCCGACTGAGTGTGTGCGATACGCGTCTGGGAGGAATAGACGGCAGTGCCCACCGCGAGCGGGACGGTCGTAAGGCCGATGATCACCATGAGTGTCAGCACGGTGTCGAGCCAGGCGTGCATCCCGCCGAACGGCAGGGGCAGTCGTCGTCGGGCGAAGCGGCCGGGGCTCGGGCCCGGTGGACCGGGCTGTGCACCGGGCGGCCGTTCCGGAGTGGCCATGAGACCTCCTCGGTGACCACCTACTCACCTCCAGGGTGACTCCATCGCTCGCGACAGGCGTAGGCCGAACAGTCCCACCTGTCCCTTTTCATGCGCCGAGGGGCCGTGGATCCCTGGCCGGGGTCTCTCAGCTGGTCGTTCCGCCCCGCCCGGATACACGCTGGAGAAGGGGAGCGCGAGGACGGATCCAGACCTGGCGGTTCCGGGTGATTGCGCGGAGGCGACCGATATGTAGGAAGCACCCATCACCGTCAAAGTGGACGGCTCCCCGGAGAGTCTGGCGGCCGCACACCGGGCGGCGGCCGAGGCCAATCGCCGTGGTCCGGCCCTGCGTCTTGTGCACGCATGGATCCTCCTGGCCGACCAGCCCGCCGACGTCCGGGCCGACAGGGACCAGAACTACCGGGCGCAGCGCATCGTGCGCGCAGCCGCGACCGCGGTCCGTGAGGATTGCCCCGGACTTTCCGTCACCGAAGATCTGGTGGCCGAGGAGCCCGAGGCGGCGCTGCTGCGGGCTGCCGAGGAGTCGGCGATGGTAAATCCGGAGGTGAACTGCACCACGAGGTCGTGACCGGCCACCCTGTGGAGGAGCTGACCAGGGCCTCCGCCCATGCACTGGGCCTGGTGGTGGGGACGAGCGGGCACGGCGGCTTCACCGGAATGCTGCTCGGCTCCGTCAGCCAGTGCGTGCTGCACCACGCACAGTGCCCCGTCACCGCAAGTCCCGCGCTCAGACGTGCCCGGCACGTGAGACTCGGCCGGTTTGCCTGCTGAGAGGGCCACCCCTGGCCGACGGGGCAGGCAGATCGGCCGGCGTCGTGAGCACGGGGTGATCGTCTGTGGGCCTTCCTGCGCGAAGACTGTGCCATCCGGCGAGCAGGCTCGATGTGACGCTGCGGCCGTGGAACAGGCCTGCCGTGGAAGTGGCTCCGGGTGGGCGCAATACGACTCTCGGTCTCCGACGTGCATGGTCGCTCTGGTGTCGTCAAGCTGAAAGGGCAACCGCGACTCCGGCCACGGAACGGTGACGCGTCGGCCCATTACCCGGCGCACCCCTGTTTTCCGGCCGGGACAGGAGGCGCCATGGCTTCCGCGACGGTGACGTGTGACCCGGCAGCCCGGGGAGCAGTGCATGCCCGGTGCAGGTCGGCGCGTTCTCGAGCAGCTGCTGCTCAGGCCCTGCTCATGACGGTGACCGGACGGGACGCAACACAGAGGCTGGCGTGACATGACCAGGACCGGATTGTTCGCAGCTCTCCCCGAAGGCCACCGGGGAGCAATGATGTCTCTCGCCCGCGAGGTGTCGTTCCCCTTGGGCGCGCGCATCTTCGAGGAAGGCACCAGAGCCGACCGCTTCTGGGTCGTCCGCACCGGCTCGGTCGACCTCGACCTTCGCGTCCCCGGCCGTCGGCCCGCTGTCGTGGACGTGGTGGGTCCCGGAGAACTCATGGGCTGGTCCTGGCTGTGCCCGCCCCACATGTGGCACCTGGGCGCCGAGGCCACAAGCCCCGTGCGTGCCTGGGAGTTCGACGCTGAGGCCGTCATCGAACTGTGCGGCGAGGACCCGGCGCTCGACCACGCGCTGCTCATCTATGTCGTCGAGGCCATCGGCCGCAGGCTGAGGTCCGCCCGCACCTGCCTGCTCGACCTTTACAGCCCGTCCGGCAGCGGAGAGCCGCCGTGACGGCCGGGCCTCTCCGCACCCTGCGGCGCGGCCGCCCGAGGGCGTCGGCGGCCGATCCTCAGCCTTGACGCACCGATCGAGGAGAAGCCCTGGGAGTGATGATCACCGGGTGCCGAAGGGGCCCGGTGTCTTGCGGACCGCGTTGACCACCTCGGCCAGTGCCCCCAGCTCGACGGACAGGTACGAGAACAGATCGTCGAAGGAGACCATGCCCACGAGTCTCCCCCCCCGTCCACCACGGGCAGATGGCGGGCCTTGATCGACCGCATGGCGTGCAGCGCGGCCGCGACAGGAGTGTCGGGTTCCACGGTGACCGGGTCGCCCGACATGACTTCCTCGACCCTCAGCGCGGGCGACAGCCCGTGGGCCATCGCCCGGACGACCAGGTCCCGATCGGTGATCACCCCGATGACGCCATCATCCTGAACCACTGGCAGCGCTCCGACCCCGGCATCGGCCCGACATGCCACTCGGGATGCCCGGATGTCTCTCCTGAGAACGGATGACGGCGCCTGGTCCGATTGCCTGATCCATTTAGGAAGGGACGGGGCTCGCAGGCGGCTTCGGCGCCGGGCGGATCCTGCAGTCGGCCATCCGGCGTCGCGTGGGCACAGGCCGCCCGGCGTCCCCCGCGCTCCGACCGGCCGAGGTCCGTCCGGCATGTGCCCGACGCGCGGTCACAGGGACGGTGGAGCCCCGCGAGCGTGGGTTGCCCGCCCCGAGATCCGGGTGACGTGGATGCGCACCCACACGTTCCGGGAACCGCCCGCCCATGGGTGAGGGTTCGCCTCCTCCTCCAGGCGTCGCACGGTTCCGGGGTCGTCGATCAGCTCGGCTGTGCCGCTGAGAAGAACACTCCACCCTTCTCCGAGGGCGTAGTCGATGCTGTCCACTTCCAGTGCCACCGGCTCACCACCGACTTTGGCAAGGACGCCGCCGGCGGCCGTGCGGTAGACGACCTCGTTCTCGAACGTCCGGAAATTGACGGGAACCGCCTCAGGCCCCACCGGGGTCGACAACACCACGCGCCCGATACCGGCGGCGGAGAGCCGCTCCCAGCACTCCCCGGCCGGCAGCTCTTCCAGAGCGGTATGAGCGGATTTCGCCCCGGCAATCCCGGGCGGCAGACCGGCATCGGCACCCAGCAGGTAGGAGACGGAGGTCCGGAGCGTGTCGGCCAGCCGGGTGAGCGCGTCCGCCTGAAGGACGGCAGGACGCGTTTCCACATACTCGAAGTATCCAGGAGCCAGCCCTCCCCGGGCGGCCGCCTCCTCCCGTGTGAGCCCCAGTTCCCGGCGACGTTGCGCCACACGTCGCCCGATGTCACCAGGGTGTGCGGGACCGGTGCTGGAGGCTCCCTCTTGGGGGGTACCCATGACGACTCCATCCTCTTGATCACCCGGGTCGTTCGGGCAGGCGGATTTCACCAGGACGGTCTCCGCGTGGTGGGGATCGTGGAAGCGGGCGAGCACGATGGGCACGCGATGGGCCTCCTTCGCCGTGCGGGCGCTCACGATGTTGCTGTCGTCGCACGAGACCCTGAGCCGGCCTACCGGCTTCTCCGCCGTCAGGGCGTTCGTCGTCTTCAGGTGCTCGACGACGGTCGTCTCGGCGGTGCCCGGGGCCCTGATATCTACCCGCGAACCTGGCACCCGACATGGACGGCGACGTGCCCGGCCAAGGCCTTCGGCCGGCCCGGTAACGGCTCGCTGAGCCATATGCGCAAGTCGGTAGCCTCGATGTGTGCGTGGCGGTGTCCGCCCGTGCTGACGGTGCACCGCGGACCTTCGAAGGTGGAACGTCCGGTCCCGGACCGGCGCGGCGCCCGGCCTTCCGCTGCCACATCCGTTACGCAAGTCCTGAACGTAGGCAGCATTCCTTTCCAGGAGGACAGCCGGATGAGCATGGCTCGGGGCCTGCGGCGGTGCGCCTTGATGGCGGCGGCCGTACCGGCCATGGCGCTCATGCTGGTCGGCTGCGGAGGCAATGGTGACTCCGGCCGCCCGTCGTCCACCGCCGAGGCTTCGACGACCGTTCCGGCCGGGCAGCACAACCAGGCCGACGTCTCCTTCGCCCAGGGCATGATCCCGCATCACCGGCAGGCGATCCTGATGTCGGAGATGGCGGAGAACCACGCCTCCTCCGGCGACGTGAAAGCCCTGGCCGAGAAGATCAAGAAGGCACAGGCCCCTGAGATCGACACCATGACGGCCTGGCTGAACGCCTGGGGCGAGCCGGTACCTCGGGGCCTGAGCGGCACGGGTCACGGCAGCCCTACCGGCATGCCCGGCATGATGACCGACCGGCAGATGGACGACCTGCGCGGAACCACCGGCTCGCCCTTCGACCGGATGTTCCTGACCATGATGATCGCTCACCACCAGGGCGCGATCGACATGGCCGGCACCGAGAAGAAACAAGGGCAATACGGCCCGGCCGAACAGCTGGCCGACAGCATCATCACCTCCCAGACCGCCGAGATCGCACAGATGCGCACGATGCTCGGGTCCAGCAGCCCATGACACCGGTAGCCGTTGCGACGCCGGATGGAAGGCGCCGGCCCGGCGTCGTTCCGGCAGGTACCGCACCTGCGCCCGGGGCCGGCACCGGTAACGCCGCGCAGGAGGTGTGAGACGTGCGCACGACGTTGTACGACGGCATTCCCACCCATGTCCTGTTCGCTCACTTCGTCGTGGTCCTGACACCGCTGACCGCGCTCGCCCTGGTTGTGTGTGCGCTCTGGCCATCGGTGATGCGCCGCTTCGGCCTGACTCTGCCCGCACTGGCCCTGGTGGCCCTGGTGATCGTGCCGTTCACCACGAGTTCCGGGGAGTGGCTGGAGGGTCAGGTGCGCGAGAACTCCTATGCCGAGACGCACGCGGAGGCGGGCCATAACCTTCTTCCTTGGGCCGTGGCTCTCTTCGTTCTGGCGGCGGCCTTGTGGTGGGTCTACCGCCGGGCCACCGCGCCTGCGTCCCCCGGAGCCGCGACCACATGGGGGCAGGTCGGCGACGGCGTGCGCATGCCGCTGCGCGTCGCCGCCGTGCTCGTCTGTCTGGGGGTGGCGGTGGGTGCCCTCGTGGAGACCTACGACATTGGCCACTCCGGTGCCAAGGCCACCTGGCACAAGCTCGAAAGCCCGGGCCGCTCCCGCTAGTCAGGTGCTGAACGGCCTCGTTCAGAGAGCCGGCGCCGGGCCCAGGCGGATCACGACTTCGGGTGGCTGCGTGAGGGTGTTGTGCACAGTGCAGTGGGAGGCGACGGCCAAGAGTGCGTCATGGCGTCGTGGCTCCAGACCGGCCGGAACCCACACGGTCAGGCGGACCGTGCTGACACGTGCGGGCCGGTCGTCGGCCATGACGAATTCTGCCTCCACCCGCAGCCCGCTCTCATCAACGCCATGCCGCCGCAGGTAGCGCCCGGCGTAGAAGGCCACGCAGGAGGCCAGGGAGGCGGCGAACAGTTCGGTCGGCGTGGGGCCTTCGTCGTTTCCGCCGCTGCCGGGCGGTTGGTCGGCCACGAGGCGGTGACCCCGAACGCTGATCGTGTATGTGTCGGCCGTCCTGTGATCGACGCGTAGCCGGCCCGGTGGCAGGGGCGTCGTCGCGTTGTGGGCGTCGTCCGCAGGGTGGGCGTGGTGGGCCGGGGTGTCCGCTTCACCGGGTGCCGGGGTCATGATCTGCCTCCTGGCCGAGTGCCTGCCGTCAACGCGACAGTCCTCTTCCATTGCACACCGGGCCACGGCTTCCGTCTCCTGCCGGCATTCGTTGTCCTGGTGCGGCCGGGCGGTTCCGGTCAGGCGAGTGCGTTCGGGTCCAGATGGTCGGCGATGTGCAGGAGAGCGGGCAGGGCGGCCCGGACAGCGGCTAGAGGTCTGCCTCCCCGTCGGCGAGCGTCACCCCCGCAGCCCGCCCTTCACCACGCTCACCGACGCCGTCCACTACGCGCAGCACCACATCACCGCCAGCGGCCGGCAGCCGATCGCCACAGGTCCTCTGCCGGTGTCCGACACCGCAGCGGGCCGACCGGACAGCGACGGCCGGCCTGCCGCCCACCAGCCATGACGGTCCGGAGGACCCGGGTGCAGCCCTCGCCGGACCACCCTGCCCTGACGGCCTCCGGGATGACCTGTTCTCCGCCGTCGGCCAGCCGGCCGACGTCATGGGCACCTTCGCCTTCGCCTTCGCCTTCGACGCGCACGCCCACGACGACGTTCCGGGGGGCACCTGTGAGATGACATGGCGGCTGGTGTGCACGGTGCCGGAGGCGCGCGGGGCACGCGCAGCAGGGGCACGGGCGTGCACCGCCGCTCGGATCCCCGACCGGCGGGGACCGGGTGGGATCCGTCCCCTTTCTGCCACGGGTTTCTCCGCAGGATGCTGAGAGCCCCTGATCTGTGCCCCAACCGGCCGGAAGGGGGAGGATGGGAGAGAGCCGGTGTCACCGCCGGACGCTTGCGGGAAGGGAGGTCCCGGTGACCGCAAGGCCTGCCCTGGACGACACCCGAGTGTCGGAGCTGGTCGGTGAGGCGGTAACCGCCCCCTCGATGCACAACGCGCAACCCTGGCGGTTCCGGTACTCGCGGGGGAGTTCTGCGTTCCGTCTGTACGCGGACCAAGAGCGGGGCATGCCGCACTCCGACCCCGACGGCCGGGCCCTGCACATGGGGTGCGCGGCCGCACTCTTCAACCTCCGCGTCGCCCTCGCGAAGGCCGGATGGCATCCGGATGTCGCGCTGCTGCCCGATTCCCGTGACGTGACCCTGCTGGCCCTCGTCCGCACCGCACCGTCCGATGACGGCGGTGATACCGGGCTCCGGCTGCTCGCGCCCGCGATCCGTCAGCGGCACACCAGCCGGTACCCCTTCGCTGAGAAGGCGGTTCCGGAGAACCTGCGCGTCGCACTCGCCGACGCCGCGTACCAGGAGGGCGCTGCGCTCTCCTTCCCCGACTCGTGGCATTTGCGCTGGGTGGAGGAGCTGGCCGAGGAAGCCGAAGCGCGCAATCTCACCGAGCGGGGCAGCGAGCAGGACCTCGCCCGGTGGACGCGGATCGGAGCCGCCGAAGCGGACACGGCCACGGACGGGGTTCCGGAGTACGCGTTCGGCCCGCGCAAGCACGGCGGCAGGGCACCCATGCGCGACTTCTCGGGCGGGAAGCCCGTAGACGATCGCGGAACGACGCCTTTCGAGGGCACTCCGCACCTCGCCGTGCTCAGCACGGCGGGTGATGCGCCGGTGCACTGGCTGCACGCGGGTCAGGCCATGCAGCGCGTCCTGCTCCTGGCGACTCTGAAAGGGCTGGCCACCTCGTTCTCCACCCAGGCGCTGGAATGGCCTGACCTGCGCTGGCCCCTGCGCGACCCCCTCACCGGCACCGGGCAGGTGCAAATGATCCTGCGCCTGGGTTACGGACCGCAGGGCCCGGTCACGCCGCGTCGACCGGTGCGGGACGTTCTCGTCATCGAGGACTGATCCGGGGACGGCCCGGCTCCGGTGGCCGTTCCGCCGGGCCGGACTCAGGCTGGAGGAGACGCGTTACTCAGCGGGGCCCCGAGGGCGTTCGTCGATTGCACGGAGGTGACCGTCATGGAGCCGGCACCCATCACCGTCGGGCTCGACGGTTCTCCGGAGAGCCTGGCAGCCGCCCTGTGGGCGGCGGACGAGGCGGACCGGCGCGGGCTGGGACTGCGCCTTCTGCACGCGTGGATCCTGCTGGCCGGCGAATCTTCCACCGGCCTTCCGGCCGACAAGGATCAGGACTACTGGGCGAGGCGCATCGTGCGGGCGGCCGCGACGTCCGTGTACGAGCACCACCATGACCTTTCCGTCACCGAGGACCTGGTGGCGGAAGACCCCGAGACAGCCTTGCTGCGGGCTGCTGAGAGTTCGACGATGGTCGTGCTGGGCTCACGGGGCTTGGAGCGCGTGGAGAGCTTCTTCCTGGGGGACATCAGCCTCCAGGTGGCCGGCAGGGCTGAACGTCCGGTGGTGCTCGTACGATCTGCGGCGGGCAGGGCCCGGCCCCCCGCCGATTCCGGCCTGGGGGGTGTGGCCGTCGGCGTCAGTCTGCACGGACCTTGCGACAGCCTGCTGGAGTTCGCCTTTGAGACGGCTGCGGCACGCGGCGCGCCCCTGCATGTGGTACATGGGTGCCCGTTGCCGGTGCAGGCCTACGCGCCCTGGGGCGTCGACCCGGACGTGGCGGGAGAGATCAGCAAAGAGGCCGGGGAAAAGCTGTCCCGGGCCGTACAACCGTGGAGCGAGCGCAACCCGGGCGTCACGGTGACGAGCACGGTCCGGCTGGGGAGTGCTGCACGGGCGACGCTGGCAGCTTCCGAGGGAGCCGAGCTTCTGGTGATCGGCAGGCGCAGGCATCACCCCGCATTGGCGCCGCGCCTGGGGAACGTCGCACAGGCGTGCGTGCATCACGCTCGCTGCCCGGTCGCCGTGATACCGCACGACTGAGCCACGGAGGACCGGTGCGAGGCCGCATTGCGGACACGGGCTGCGGAGGGAAGGCCGGGCAATGAAGGTGTCGGCATTCATGACCACTCCCGCGGTCACGGTGAGCCACCGGGCCACCGCAGCGGAAGCCGCCGTGCGCATGACGGAGGAGGCGGTGGGCTGCGTCATGATCACCGATGGCGACACTCTGTACGGCATCCTCACCGACCGCGACCTCGTCGTGCGCGGCCTGGCCAATGCCGCCGGTCCGGACGAGCCCGTCACCAACCTGATGAGCACGGCTGTGGTCACGGTGAGTGCATCGGACGATGTGGACGTCGCCTACCGGCTGTACCGGCGTGAGGACATCCGGCGTCTTCCTGTGCTCGACGCCGGGCGGCTCGTCGGCGTCCTCACCGTCGACGACCTCTTCGCCGATGCCCTCCAGCGCCTGGCGGACCTTCTCGGGCCCGTCTCCTGGAGCGTTCTGCGTGAACAGGCGGACCGAGGTCCGTACCCGCGGCCGGGCCTCTGAAGGCAGAGCGGGAAGCGAGGCCGGTCATGGGGGAGTGGACCTGGGAGTACGAGGGCTATGACCCCGCCGAGGAGCGGTTGCGGGAGACGCTCCACACCCTCGGCAACGGCTACTTCGCCACGCGGGGAGCGGCTCCCGAGTGCCGGGGAGGGCTGGTGCACTGTCCGGGCACCTACGCGGCCGGCTGCTACGACCGCCTGGTCTCGTCGGTGGTGGGCCGGCAGGTCGAGAACGAGGACTTGGTCAACCTCCCGAACTGGCTGCTTCTGCGCTTCCGGTTGTTGTACCCGGACGGCTCGCCGGGGCCGTGGTTCACGCCGGACCGCTGCGAGACCGCGGGGTACCGGCAGGTGCTCGATCTTCGGGGAGGCACGCTGACCCGGTCCTTCCGGTACCTGGCGGCCGACGGCCGTGTGCTGCGGGTGGAGCAGTGCCGGCTGGTTCACATGGGAGATCCGCACATCGGGGCCCTGCGCACGGCCTTCGCGGCCGAAGGGTGGTCCGGGCGGATCGAGGTGGAGGCCGGTCTCGACGGGGACGTCATCAACGCCAACGTGCACCGGTACCGCGCTTTGGACCGCCGTCACCTCGCCGGTGTGCACACCGGGGTGGCCGAGCCGGACACGGTGTGGCTCCGCTGCCGCACCAGGACGTCGGACATCGGCATCGGCATGGCCCAGCGGGCCGAAGCCGACGGGCCGCCACCGGTGGCGGCCCGGCTGAGGGCAGTGGGGCACCGGGCGTTCCACCACTTCGAGTTCGCAGTGTCCGACAAGCAGCCCGCAGCGGTCGTCAAGACCGTGGCTCTGCACACGTCCCGTGACTGGGCGATCAGCGACCCGCTCGGTGCAGCGGTCGAACGGGTCGGCCGGGCACCGGCCTTCGCCTCGCTCCTCCACTCGCATGCCGTCGCTTGGCGGCAGTTGTGGAGACGATCGGAGCTCGAAGTCCCGGGCGAGGCGGGCCATGTGCTGCGCCTGCACCACTTCCACGTCCTGCAGACGCTCTCCCCGCACACCGCCGGCCTGGACGCGGGCGTGCCTGCGCGAGGGCTGCACGGGGAGGCGTACCGGGGCCACGTCTTCTGGGACGAGCTGTTCGTCCTGCCGTACCTCGATCTGCGCCTCCCGGAGGTGGCCCGGTCCCTCCTGGACTACCGTTACCGGCGACTTCCCCAGGCTCAGTGGGCGGCCGGCCAGGACGGCCGGACCGGTGCGATGTACCCGTGGCAGAGCGGCAGTGACGGCCGGGACGAGAGCCAGCGGGTGCACCTGAACCCGAGGTCCGGCCGCTGGGTGCCCGACCTGACCCGGCTCCAGCGGCACGTGGGCTCCGCGATCGCGTACAACATCTGGCAGTACTGCCAGGCCACCGGGGACACGAGATACCTGCAGACCAAGGGTGCGGACATGCTGCTGCAGATCGCCCGCTTCTGGGCCGGCAGCGCGGTGTCCGATCCCGCGGGCGACCGGTACCGCATCCGTGGAGTCGTCGGCCCCGACGAGTACCACGATGCATACCCCGGCGCCGACCGGCCCGGGATCGACGACAACGCCTACACCAACGTGATGGCGGCATGGGTCCTCACCCGTGCCCTCGACCTCGTCCGGAGTCTCCCCGCCCGGCGCCGGCAGGAACTCGTCGAGTGCGGCGGGCTCGACATCGGCGAGCTTCCGCTGTGGGAGCAGGTCTCCCGGCGCCTCGTCGTCCCCCTTCACGAGGGCGTCATCAGCCAGTTCGACGGCTACGGGGAGCTGGCCGAGCTGGATTGGGGCCGGTACCGGGAACGGTACGGCGACATCAGGCGGCTGGATCGCATCCTTGAGGCGGAGGGCGACGCGGTCAACCGGTACCAGGTGTCGAAGCAGGCGGACGTGCTCATGCTCGGCTATCTCTTCTCACCGGCAGAACTGGCATCCATGTTCCAGCGCCTCGGCTACCGGTTCACCGACGAGCTGTGGCAGCGCACGGTCGACTACTATCTGCGGCGCACCAGTCACGGCTCCACCCTCAGTGAGGTCGTCCACGGCTGGGTCCTGGCCCGCGCCCGCCGTGCCGACGCCTGGCGGTACTGCCGCGAAGCCCTGGAGAGTGATGTCGCGGACCTTCAGGGCGGTACCACGCCGGAAGGCATCCATCTCGGGGCCATGGCGGGCACTCTCGACCTCGTGCAGAGGGGCTTGACGGGTATGGAAACCCGGGAGGACGCCCTCTGGCTGGATCCCGTGGTGCTTCCCGAGCTCTCGGAGTTCGCCTTCACCCTCCGCTACCGCGGGCACTGGGGGATCGGCATCCGGGTGCGGGGTGACGAACTGACGGTCAGTGTGCCGGAGTCGGAGGGGTCGGCGGTCAGGATTGTCCTGCCCGACCGCTCACTCACCGTGCTGCCGGGAGACGCGACCTCGGTGAGGTTGTCCGGGCGGCAGGACGGCTGAGGTTCACCGGATGTGGATGGTGCGCCCCGTAACCCGGCCGGGGCGGATTCGGACCCACAGCTCGCGCTTCCCGCCGGCCCAGGGCTGTGCGCCGGGGCGGGTGGCGAGACGCTCGACGGTGCCCGGGTCTGTGACGTGCTCGGCCGTTCCGTCGATGAGGACGCTCCAGCCGCGGCTGTCGTGCGCGCCGATGTGATCGACTTCGAAGGCGAGCCGGTCCCCGTCGGCTGCTGCTGCTGTGCCTCCCGTCTCGGTCCGGTAGACGATGCTGCGGCCGTCCACCAGGAAGTTCACGGGCAGGATCACGGGTGCGCCCCCGGAGGCCGCCAGACCGACCCTGCCGATGCCGTGGGTGCCCAGACGTTGCCAGCACTCGTCTTCGGAGAGCTGCGCGAGCAAGGGGCGGGCACCGGCGGGCTGCAGGCCGGGAGCCGCCTCGCGCGGGCCTCCCATCAGTTCGTCGTAGGACATCTCGAGGGCGGCGGCGAGACGCATGAGAGCGGCGGAGTCGAAGTCGCCGCCGAGCGACTCCAGCTGACTCAGATAGGGGACGGACATGCCGGCTCGGCGTGCCACTTCGTCACGGGTCAGTCCCAGCTGCTCGCGGCGTACGGCACAGCGCGTCGCCACCGTGTCCTCGTACGGACCACGGGAGCTCGCGTCGGGGCCGCCGGGCCGCGGGCCGTCGTCCTGCATCGATTCCGCCTCCGCGTGGCCGCCCCGTGCGGCGTGCTGTCGTCGTCGGGCAGCCCGTAGCCTCATGAGCCGTCCCTTGTCCCACTTGTCCCAGGGGAGCAGAGCGTGGGGGCCCGGGCCAGCGATGCGCCGCCGTTCGGGAGCCCGGACCGCCGGGGAACGGGCCCGGGCGGTCAGCCCGTCGGGCCGTCGAGCCGCAGGTCGACGTTCACGACGCCCTCCACGGCTCTGACCAGGCGTGCCACGAGCGGGAGCAAAGTCGCATCGGGCAGATGACCCGAGAGGGTGACCACGCCTTCGCCCACTTGGACCTCGACCGTGGGGGGCTGGTGGGGGAAGAGGCGGGCGACGACCTCGTCGCGCACCTCCTGGGCGATGTCCTCGTCGCTGCGGAGGTAGACCTTGAGCAGGTCGGCGCGGCTGACGATGCCGGTGAGCTTTCCCTCGGCATCGATGACGGGGAGGCGTTTGACGCCCTTGCGGGCCATGATGCGGGCGGCTTCGGCGACGGTGGCGTCGGCGTGCACGGTGACGGCGGGAGTGCTCATCAGGTCCGCCGCCGTCCTCGCGGCAGCCTTGGCCAGGTCGCTGAGCTGGTCGGGCCCGGCGACGTCCGCCGGCCCGCGGTCCTTGTACTGTTCCTTCGGCAGCAGGTCGGCCTCGGAGACGACGCCGATGACGCGGCCCTCGCCGGCCAGCACGGGCACGGCGCTGACCTTCCACTCCGCGAGCGTCCTGGCGATCTCCTTGTAGGGAGCGCCACGGCTGACTGCGACGACGGTCTGCGTCATCACGTCGCTGACGGTGCGCTGCGTGCCATGCATCTCCGGCTCCTTACCAGGGCGCCCGCGCCGCTAGGCGGCGGGGAAGCCGCCGGCGGTGTCGTCCGTCGTGTACGTCAGGTCCTGGTGGACGGAGACGACGCCGTCCACCGATCGGCACAGGCGCTCGATGAGCGGGATCGTGCTGCGGGCCTCGACGCTGCCGGTGAGGGTGACCTGCCCCTCGGACACCGAAGCCCGCACCGCGGAGGGCGCCAGGCCCATGGTCCGTTCCAGCAGGTCGTGCTCGATCTCGGAGCGGATGGCGCCGTCCTCGCGGAGGAAGATCCGCAGGAGGTCGGCCCGGCTGATGATCCCGACGAGCTTGTCGGTGTCGTCCACGACCGGCAGGCGTTTGACGTTCTGCGTCATCATCAGCCGGGCCGTCTCCACCACGTTCCACTCGGGCCGGGCACACACCGGCGGAGCGGACATCAGCTCCTCGGCCCGAGCACCCTCCGCCTTGGCCCGCTCCCACGATTCGAGACTGGGTACGGGCACTCTGCCGAACGGGTCGGGCTGGTCGGCCGACTTGCGCATCAGGTCGGCCTCGGAGACCACGCCGACCACCCGGCCGCCGGAGTCGACGACCGGCACGGCCGTGACGTCGTGCTCGGCGAGCGCCCTGACGATCTCCTTGAACGGTGCGTCCGGGCGCACCCGCACCACGTCGCGGGTCATGAGTTCGTCGACCGTGCGGTGCTGCAACATGCTCTTCGGGCCCCTTCCGGAAGATCCCAGATATTCCTCTTTATGCCAGCTATGTGGTACGGCTGCCACCGGAGGCCGGACCTGTCACCAGCCCCTCGGCCGCCGCCACATGCTGTTTCACCGGGACGAAGCTGTCGGGCGCGACGGATACGGAGTCGATGCCCGCTGCGACCAGGAACGCCGCGAAGCCGGGGTCGTCGCTGGGCCGTTGACCGCACAGGTCCACGGGGCGGCCCGCGTCATGAGCCACAGAGATCAGGGATTCGACGCTTCGGGTCACCGCGCGGTCCGTCTCGTCGAAGAGCCCGGCGAGCTCTCCTGAGTCGCGGTCCACGCCCAGGGTGAGTTGCGTGAGGTCGTTGCTGCCGATGGAGAAGCCGTCGAAACGCGCGGCGAACTCGCGGGCCAGGACGATGTTCGACGGTATCTCCGCCATGACGTACACCTGCAGCCCGTTGTCACCGCGCCGCAGTCCTTCCTGCGCCATGGCCTCCAGGACGCGGTCTGCTTCCGCCGGAGTACGGCAGAAGGGGATCATCACCACAACGTTGGTGAGACCGAAACCTTCGCGTACTCGGCGGATTGCCCGGCATTCGAGGGCGAAGCCGTCCCGGTACCCCTCGCTGTAGTAGCGGCTGGCGCCACGCCACCCGATCATCGGGTTGGCCTCGGCCGGCTCGAAGGGGCCCGCCGACCAGCGAGAGGCGGCGATGGTGGCCACCCCGTGTGAGAGGAGGTCGACGAAGTATTCGCTGCGGTCGGCATACCCGGCGGTCAGTTCGTCGACGGTGCGCCGCTCCACGGCGCAGAGCCGGTCGGGCCGGACCAAGGCCATGGGGTGGACCTTCACCTGGTGGGCCACCATGAACTCCATGCGGGCCAGGCCCACACCGTCCGCCGGCAGCCGCCACCAGTGGAAGGCTGCGGCAGGGTCGGCGAGGTTCAGCATGACCCGGGTACGTGTCACGGGAAGCCCGGTCAGGTCGACATCGGTCTCCTCGTAGCTCACCCGACCTGCGTAGACGCGGCCCTCGGATCCTTCGGCACACGAGACGGTGACGGGCTCTCCGTCCGCCAGGGCCGCCGTGGCGTTGCCGGTGCCGACGACGGCCGGGACGCCGAGCTCCCGGCTGACGATGGCGGCGTGCGAGGTGCGTCCGCCGTGGTCGGTGACGATAGCGGCGGCCCGTTTCATCAGCGGTTCCCAGTCGGGGTCGGTCACCGACGTCACCAGCACGGAACCGGTCGGGAAACGCTCCAGCTCCACGGGTGCCGCGAGCGCACACACCGGGCCGGCGCCCACCGCCTCGCCCACGGCCGCACCGGTGGCCAGGCACTCGCCGGTGCCGGTGAGCCGGTAACGATGCAGGACGGCGGAGCCACGCCGGGACTCCACCGTCTCGGGGCGTGCCTGGACCACGACCATCTCCCCGGTACGGCCGTCCTTCGCCCATTCCAGGTCCATGGGCGTGCCGTAGTGCCGCTCGACCGCCACGGCCCACTCGGCCAGCGAGCGCACCTCGCCGTCGTCGAGTACACGCGCCCTGCGTTCTTCCGGGTCGGTGCCCACGGTGCGGGTGAGGCCGCCCTCGGCATAGACGACCTTGGCGTGCTTGCCGCCGATCGCCACCCGGATGACCGGATTCAAGGCCGGCGTCTTCAGCAGGGGTTTGAACACCACGTACTCGTCGGGGTCGACCTGCCCGCTCACCACACTCTCGCCCAGCCCCCAGGCCGCATTGATCACCACGGCCTCCGGGAATCCGGTCTCGGTGTCGAGGGTGAACATCACTCCCGCACCGCCGAGGTCGGAGCGGACCATCAGCTGGACGCCGACCGACAGGGCCACGGAGAGCTGGTCGAAACCCATGCGTTCCCGGTAGCGGCGTGGCCAGGATGCCGGCGCGGATCGCAGCGCCCACTTCCGGCAACGCCGCGCCTGCAGGCAGGCGTGTCAGATGCCCGGCGATTCGGTCGCCCAGGGCCTCCGTCCGAAGGAACTCACGGTAGGCGTCGGCGGTGGTGGCGAAGCCGTCGGGCCCCTTGACCCCGACGGGGGACAAGTGCCGGATGAGTTCGCCGAGCGAGGCGTTCTTGCCGCCCACCAGGGATACGTCCGAGCGGGCCGGCTCGGAGAAGGGGACAACGCGTCCGCCGATGGACAGCGCGCTCCCAGGCAGCTGCTGGCACCGTCGGCTCCCGGTGGTGGCGCGGACGGACGGGAGGGCCCATCCGCTTCTCGCGGATCCCAATTGCGCGGTGCGCGGCCGCGAGCCGCTTCCCCGCGTCTTGCGGGTCCTCCCGCCACTTCCATCACACCACGCTCAGGGGTGCCCCGCCACCGCTTTGACCAGCCACTTTTCAGATTCCGGTGGGCATGCCGGCCCTGTCGTCACCGTCCGGCAGGGCCGGGCGGTGAGTCTCTCAGGGTGGCCAGGCGTCGCGCGTACTCCTCCTCGTCGATCTCGCCGCGGGCATACCGCTCGGCGAGGATGTGCTCGGCGTGGCCGGGTGGTGGGCCCGGGTGCCGGCCGGTGTGCTGACCGCTCTGCGGCGGACGGGCGAGCGTGCGGAAGAGCAGGACTGCGACGGTGATGACCAACGCCCAGAACAGGACCATGCTCACCGTCATGGCGAACAGGCCCCAGCCGCCGCCGTGGTCGTACCAGAACATCATCGATTCACTTCCCCAGGTCATCCGGGGTTCGGGGCACGAGTGCCCGGGAGCCTCACCTCCATGGTCCCTCGGTGCGGCGACTCAGCAGATGCGGGGCAACTGCTCGCCGAGGGGCATGTCCATCACGCGCCGGGCGCCTACCGCCGTCCGCATGACGACGCGGCCGGGGTGCCCGTCGGCCGGCAGCACCTTCCCGATGCGTACCGCGCCGCTGCCCTCAGGCAGGGAACGCAGTGCCGCCAGAGCCGCGTCGGCAGCGTCGGGGGCGACGAAGACGACCATGCAGCCTTCGTTGGCCACGTGCAGGGGGTCGAGGCCGAGGATGTCGCAGGCGGCGGCAACCGGCTCCGGCACCGGAACGGTGCCTTCGTCGATGTCGACCGCCACGGCCGAGTCGCGTGCGATCTCGTTGAGCGCGGCGGCCAGGCCGCCCCGGGTGGGGTCACGCAGAACGCGCAGCCGGTCGCCGAGCGGGGAGAGGGCTGCCACCAAGCGGTGGAGGGGACGGCTGTCGGAGGCGATGTCGGCTTCGAAGCCCAGTCCTTCCCGGGTGCTGAGCACGGCGGTGCCGTGCAGGCCGATCGGCCCCGACAGCAGCACGGCGTCGCCCGGGTGGGCACCGGCGGCGGAAGGAGTGAGTCCGGGGAGACGTCTGCCGATACCGGTCGTGGTGATGAACACCTGGTCGGCCGCGCCCCGGCCCACGACCTTGGTGTCTCCGGTGATCACGGGCACACCCGCCTCCTGGGCCGCCTTGCCCAGCGAACGCAGTACGGCCTCCAGCAGGCCCAGTTCGAGTCCTTCCTCGACGATCAGGGCTACTGAGAGGGCGATGGGTGCGGCGCCGCGCATCGCCAGGTCGTTGACGGTGCCGTGGACGGCGAGGGAACCGATGTCGCCACCGGGAAAGAACAGCGGGCTGACGACGAAGCCGTCCGTGGTCATCACGAGCTCGCCGAGTCCGGGCAGGGGCGAGGCGTCCTCCAGCGGCCCGTCCTGCCCACCGAAGGCGGGAAGGATCGTGCGCTCCAGGAGTTCGGCGGTGAGCCGGCCTCCGGCGCCGTGCCCGAGCAGGACGCGTTCGCTCTCCGGACGGGGGACAGGACATTCCGTGATCACGAGGCCGGCCCTTCCGTGACGGTGGCGACGCGGCCCGCCGCGTGGAACGCCGCGCAGGTGCCCTCGGCCGAAACCATGGGCGCGCCGAGCGGGTGGCGGGGCGTGCAGCGGGTTCCGTAGGCGGTGCAGTCGGTGGGCAGTCGCGCACCGGTGAGGATGCCGCCGGCGATGCACTCGGGGTGCTCCGCCGAGTGCAGACCGTCGACGTCGTAGCGTCGTGCGGCGTCGAACGCGGCGAACTCCGGGCGGAGTTCCAGACCGCTTCGGGGAAGGTCGCCGACGCCGCGCCAGGCGCGGTCGGTCACCTGGAAGGCGCGGGCGACGGCGGACTGCGCCGCGCCGTTGCCCTGGCGGCGCACGGCCCGTACGTACTGGTTCTCGATCTCGGCCCTGCCGTCCTCAAGTTGCCGTGTGGCCATCAGGATGCCTTCGAGCAGGTCGAGCGGTTCGAAGCCGGTGACGACGACGGGGACCCGGTGGCGGGCGACGATGGGCTCGTACTCGGTCCATCCCATGACCGCGCACACGTGCCCGGCGGCCAGGAAGGCCTGGACCTGGCATTCGGGCGATTCCAGCAGCGCCGTCATGGCGGGCGGTACGAGGACGTGGCTGACCAGCATGCTGAAGTTCCGCAGGCCCAGGCGGGAGGCGTGGAGTACGGCCATGGCGTTGGCGGGGGCGGTGGTCTCGAAGCCGACGGCGAGGAAGACGACGTCCCGGCCGGGATGCTCCTCGGCGAGTTTGACGGCGTCCATGGGGGTGTAGACGACGCGTACGTCCGCGCCGCGTGCCCGCAGGGCGAGGAGGTCGGTCCGGGAACCGGGGACGCGGAGCATGTCGCCGAAGCTGGTGAGGATCACCCCTGGGCGTGCGGCGATGGCCATGGCGCGGTCGAGGGTCTCCAGCGGGGTGACGCAGACCGGGCAGCCGGGGCCGTGGATCATGCGCATGCCGGCGGGCAGGAGTTCGTCGATGCCCTGGCGGACGAGGGTGTGGGTCTGGCCGCCGCACACTTCCATGATCTGCCAGGGGCGAGTGGCGGTGCGGTGGAGTTCGTCCAGCAGCCGGCGGGCGAGCTCCGGGTCACGGTATTCGTCGAGGTATTTCACGCGGCTTTCCTCACGCTCGTTCGACGGTCAGATCGAGGAAGTGGGCCGAGCAGGAGATACAGGGGTCGTGATTGCGGATGGCTCGCTCGCACAGGCGGGTGAGCTCGGTGTCGGTGGCGTCACCGTGCCGCAGCCGGTCCTGGACGACTCGGCGCAGGTCCTCCTCGATGGCGCCCTGGTTCTGGGAGGTGGGCGGAACGAGGCGGGCGTCGGTGACGAGTCCTTGGGCGTCGAGGGTGTAGCGGTGGTAGAGGGTGCCGCGCGGTGCCTCGGTGGCGCCGTGGCCCGTCCCGGCCCGCGGGGGGACGTCCACGGCGGCATGCGGCGGGCGCTCGTAGGCGTCGATCAGGCGTAGTGCTTCTTCCACGGCGTAGAGGACTTCGACGGCGCGGACGACGACGCTGCGGAAGGGGTTGCGGCAGATCTCCCCGGAGGCCGGGTCGGCCAGCCCGGCTGCTCGGGCCGCCTCGCGGACGGCGGGCGGGAGCCGGTGGCCGCTGATGGCGTACCGGGCCAGGGAGCCGGTGAGGTGGCGCCGGCCGTCCAGCCGGGCCTGGAGCGCGGTGGAGTGGGGGACCTGTTCCTCGACCACATGGGAGGTGAAGTCCGTGACAGGGAACATCCTCGTGCCGTGCCCGTCGCCGTGGGGCAGCACGGTGGGGGTACCCGTCTCGATGGCGTACGTGTCCGGTGCGGAGAGGGCGAAGAAGTCGGCGTCGCCCTCGGCCTCGGGGAAGTCGAAGCCCGCCACCCAGGCGATGGTCGCCAGCGCGTCGTCGCGCGCTTGCCGTAGCCGCTCGGCCAGGGGGCGGAACTCGGTGCGCGTGGGGGTGCGGTGGAAGCCGCCGACGCGGACGTTGACGGGATGGATGGAACGGCCGCCGAGGAATTCCATGATGCTGTTGCCCGCCTGCTTGAGCCGCAACCCCCGCTCGACGTCCGCGCGATGAGTCCGGGAGAGCTCGATCGCGTTGTCGCAGCCGAGGAAGTCGGGTGCGTGGAGCAGATAGATGTGCAGGGTCTGGCTCTCGATCCACTCGCCGCAGTACAGCAGGCGCCTCAGCGCGGCCAGCTGCCCGTCGACGGTGACGCCGCAGACGTCCTCGATCGCGTGGCAGGCGCTCGTCTGGTAGGCGACGGGGCAGATGCCGCACACGCGTGACGTGATGTCCGGCGGTTCGGTGTGCCGGCGACCCCGCAGGAACGCCTCGAAGAAGCGCGGCGGCTCGTAGATGTTCAGCTCGGCCCGGGTGACGGTGCCGTCGCTGATCAGCAGCCGCAGTGCTCCTTCTCCCTCGACGCGGGCGAGGGCGCCGACGTGCAGGACGCGCGAGCCGCGGTGCGTCATGGTGTCTCCCCTGCACCGAGTGCCCCGGGCGGTTCGATCGCGGCGAAGTCGTGGACGTTGAACGTGTGCAGGAAGCGGAGGATGTCCTCGTCGCTCATGCCGTCACTGCGGAGCAGCGGGATCATCGCGGGCATGTTGGCCGAGCCGGACGGCCCGAAGCAGCCGTAACAGCCCCGCCCGTACGCCGGGCACAGGGCCCCGCATCCCGCGTGCGTCACCGGTCCCAGACAGGGGATGCCGTGTGCGACGGGCAGGCAGGTGATGCCGCGTCGTTTGCAGGCGAAACAGACGCTGTGGTCGGGGATGTCGGGGCGGCGGTCGGCGAGGAAGGCGGTGATGACCTCGATCAGCTGCCCGCGGTCGATGGGGCAGCCGCGCAGTTCGAAGTCGACGGGGACGTGGGCCGAGATGGGGGTGGAGGTGGCGAGAGTCTCGATGTACTCGGGTTTGGCATAGACGGTCGCCCGGAATTCGGCGACGTCGGCGAAGTTGCGCAGGGCCTGGACGCCGCCCGCGGTGGCACAGGCGCCGATGGTCACCAGGTGGCGGGACTCGGCGCGGATGCGCCGGATGCGTTCCAGGTGCTCGGGGGTGGAGACCGAACCTTCGACGAGGGAGAGGTCGTACGGGCCGGGCCGGATGTCGCTGGACGCCTCGACGAAGTGGGCGATCTCGATTTCGGCGGCCAGTGGCAGAAGTTCGTCCTCGCAGTCCAGCAGGGTCAGCTGGCAGCCGTCGCAGGAGGCGAACTTGAACACGCCGAGCCGGGGGCGGGAGGGTACGGGGGCGGGCATCTCACAGCTCCCGTACGGCGAGCAGGGATCCGGCGAGGTCGTAGCCGACCACGGGTCCGTCCCGGCACAGGAGCAGGGGGCCGAGCTGGCAGTGCCCGCAGTGGCCGGTCGCGCAGTGCATGTTGCGTTCGAGGGAGACGCGGATGTGCTGCGCCGGTACGCCTCGGTGCAGCAATTCGCGGGCGGTGGCGCGGATCATGACTTCGGGGCCGCAGACGAAGGCCGTGGTGTCGTGGGGGGTGAACGCCGCCTGGTCGAGCAGGGTGGTCACCACGCCGACGTGCCCGGTCCATTCCGGGCTCGCGCGGTCCACGGTCACGCCGCAGTACGGTCGTCCCCAGCCGTCCAGTTCCTCTCGGTACAGCAGATCCTCGGGCGTCCGGGCGCCGATGAGGACGTTGAGCCGACCGTGGTCGCCGGGCGAAGACGATGCGGCCTGGAGCAGAGGACGCAGTGGGGCCAGGCCGATACCGCCCGCCACTACGAGCAGGTCGCGCCCGGTGGCGCTCGCCAGGTCCCAGCCGGTGCCGAAGGGGCCCCGCACACCCACCTGCGTACCCGGGCGGACGGCACACAGGGCGCGCGACACCGCACCCACCCCGCGGATGGTGTGGGTCAGCGTGCCGTCTCGCAGACCGGCGACGGACACCGGGATCTCGCCGACCCCGAAGACGTAGAGCATCGCGAACTGACCCGGTGCGAACGCGGGCAGTTCGCCACCGACCGGTCGTAGCTCGATCGTGCGGCTGTCGCCGGTCTCGGGCCGGTTGCCCGTCACCCGGTAGGGGAGGGGGACGGCGGTCACTCCGCCGAACCGCTTCTGTAGGGCCCGTAGAGGTCCAGGAGCCGCGTCCGGGAGGACCGCAGACGGTGACCGATGACCTGTACGACGTAGGTCAGGAGCGCATGGTCGAGTGCTGGTTCGCGCTCGCACAGGGCCAGTACCTCGGCCGCGTCGAACTCCCAGGCCTCCACCGGGCGGGTCGCCTCGGCCCCCAGGTGCCACTGGTGCGGTGGGCACAGCCACGACCACCCGACCAGCCCGCCCGCCCCGACGGTTTCGACGACCGCCGCCCGGCGGCCGGGCACGTGAACGTCCAGGCTGACGGTACCGGTGCGAACGACCCAGAAGCGGTCCGCCCGCTGGCCTTCCTCGAAGAGCCGGGCCCCCGCGGGGAACGACACCGCGCGGCCCAGCTCCATGAGCCGTTCCCGGGGGCCCTCCGGGACGGCCTCGAACACACCCGTGCCCTTCACGAGGCCTCGTCCTCCCGCCCGGCCCGCCGGTCGAGGGACTCCCGGTGCAGGGCGTGTGCTTCCTCGGTGATGTCGATGGCGACCGGGCACCACACGATGCAGCGGCCGCAGCCCACGCAGCCGGAACTGTCGAACTGGTCCCACCAGGTGCCCAGTTTGTGGGTGAGCCACTGGCGGTACCGGCTGCGCCCGGTGCTCCGCACGGAGCCGCCGGGCAGGTGCGTGAAGTCCAGGTCGTAGCAGGACTCCCAGCGGCGCCAGCGCTCGGCGTGGTCGCCGGTCAGGTCGGTGACATCCTCGGTGGTGGTGCAGAAGCACGTGGGGCAGGCCATGGTGCAGTTGCCGCAGGTCAGACAGCGCGCGGCGACGTCGTTCCAGCGCTCGGCGTCCAGCGTGCCGGCGAGCAGCGCACGCAGGTCGACGTCCGGCATGGTGCGGCCCATCCGCCCGGCTGCGGCCGCCACGTCTTCGCGGGCCCGGGTGCGCGTCAGGTCGTCGGCGGGCCGGCGCGGCAGGCTCTCCAGGATCTCCGCGCCTTCCTCGGTGCCTGCGCGGGCCAGGAAGCGGTGCCCGGTGGTGTCCAGCACCTCGGTCAGCGCCAGGTCGTAGCCGGGTTGCGCGGCCGGTCCGGTGCCCATGGAGACGCAGAAGCAGGTGGCGCCCGGCTCGGTGCACTCGACCACGATCAGGAAGGCGCCGCTACGGCGTGCCTCGTAGGCGTCGTCCTTGTGCCGGCCGCCGGTCATGACACGGTCCTGGATCTGGATCGCCCTCAAGTCACAGGGCCGTACGCCCAGGAAGGCGAACGAGCCGGGTTCGGGGCGCTCGGCACGGACCGTCATCGCGCCGTCCGGCCCGCGGTCCGCGCTCCACTGCCGCACCCGCTCGGGATGCAGGAAGTTCTTCCACGACTGAGGGCCGGCGCTATGGGCGAACGCCGCGGCGTCGATCCGCCGCCTGACCCGGTAGTAGCCGCCCTCCAGCTCCACCCCCCAGCCGTAAGGCAGCTCGTCGGCGGACTCCAGCTCGGCCAGCACGATGGCACCGTCCCGCTCCGTCGGGCCGATCACCGTCCGGCCCCGGGCGCGCAGCTCCCTCACGAGAGCCCCGATGCCTTCCAGGTCCAGCACGCAGGCTGTGCTGTCGGCGTCCGGCGGTGCCGTCGCGGAGGGCATGGCGTCTCCTGATCGCTCGGTGGAGGTGCTCTCCTCAGCCTGACCACACTCCCCACGGGCCGCACGCCGAGCGCGCCGGGAGGAGTGCGGCCCATCCGGGCACCGGCTCAGCGCAGGCGCCGCAGGTACGGGTCGTAGGCCTTGTGTGGTTCCAGCCGCACGCGGGCGTCCAGCGCCATGACGCCGTCCGGGCAGGCCACCACGGGATTCAGATCGGCCTCGGCGAGCTCGGGCAGGTCGCAGGCCATCCGGGACAGGCACAGCAGCAGTCGCTCAAGGGCGCCGAGGTCGACGGGGGTGCCGCCGTGGCGGCCCGACAGGAGGGCGGAGCAGCGCGGTGAGGTGATGAGGTCGTCGAGGTCGTAGGTGGTGAGCGGCGCGAGGCGGGCGGCGTGGTCGGCCAGCACGTCGGTGGCCGTGCCGCCCTGACCGAACAGCACGAGCGGACCGAAGACCGGGTCCTGGACGACGCCCGCCACCAGCTCCAGGACGTGCGGCGCCTGCGGCTGCACCACCACGCCGGAGAGCTTGTCGCCGAAGCGGTCCACGAGGTCGCGGTACGCGGCTCGCACCTGATCGCCGCCCCGGAGTCCGAGGCGGACGGCGCCCTCGTCGGTCTTGTGCACCAGGCCCGGCCAGTGGGCCTTGAGGACGGCCGGGCCGTCCGGGCCGGAAAGGCGCCCGGCCGCCGCCGCGGCGCTCTCCTCGTCGCACACCCACTGCCACGAGACCTGTGGAATGCCGTAGCGCGTGAGGAGCCGCGAGCACCGGACCGGGTCGAGCCAGCCGCCTTCCGGCCGTTCGGCGAGCCACGCGGCCACGTCCGCCCGGGCTTCTTCCACGTCGATGCCGGGCGGCTCCGGCGGCAGGCTCTGCGGACGGCTCCGGCGCCGGGCATAGGCCGACGCGTACGACAGCGCGCGGGCGGCGTCCTGCGGATCGCTGTATGCGGGCACGGCCCCGCCGCGCTCGGCAGGCAGCAACTCGACGCGCACGGGCCGGTCCACCAGGACGAGAGCCGTCGTGCACGGAGTCCGTTCCGGGGTGTGGGTGAACGCCCGCACCAGGTCGTCGCCGGTGGCCGCGGCCAGGGCCGTCGGGACCAGGACGCCCAGCACCGCGTCGACGTCCCGGTGCGCCGCCAGCAGATCGACGCAGGCACGCAGCCGGTCCTCCGGGACGGCGGCGGTCGCGTCGACCGGATTGCCGACGGCCGCGCCGTCGGGCAGCAGCGCTGCGAGCTCCGACGTCAGGGCGGGCTCCAGCGGGCGGACGCTCAGCCCGGCCTCGCTGCACGCGTCGGCGGCGAGCACGCCCACGCCTCCGGCATTGGTCACCACGACGACGCGGTCGCCGGCGGGCAGCGGCTGGGCGTGCAGCAGTGCAACGGTGTCCAGCAGCTCCCCGATGGTCCTGGTGGCGATGACACCGGCCTGATGGAAGAGCGCCCGCCGGGTCATCGTCGGCGTGGCGGCGGCGGCCGTGTGCGAGGCCGCCGCCCGGCGCCCGGCCTCCGACCGCCCCGCGTCCACCGTAAGGACCGGCATGCGCCTGCTCACGCGCCGCGCGGTACGGGAGAAGGCGCGGGGATTGCCGAACGACTCCAGGTGCAGCACCGCCAGGTCGGTCCGCCCGTCCTCCTCCCACCACTGCAGCAGGTCGTTGCCGCTCACGTCGTACTTGTCGCCGAGCGAGACGAACGTCGACACGCCGGTCCCCAGCCGGGACAGACCGTCCAGCAGGGCGATGCCGACGCCGCCCGACTGGGTGGCGACCCCGGCCGTGCCGGGCAGAGGGAAGCGGGCGGCGAACGTCGCGTCCAGCCGGACGTCCTTCTCCGTATTGGCCAGGCCCAGGCAGTTGGGGCCGACCATGCGCATGCCGTGCCGGCGGCAGGCCGCCCGCAGCCCGGCCGCCTGGGCGGCGTCGAGCCCGGACGTCACCACCGCCAGTGCCCGCACACCACGGACGCCGCATTCCTCGGCGACGGTGGGCACCGCGTGGGCGGGAACCGCCAGGACGACCAGGTCCGGGGGCTGCGGCAGGTCCGAGACGGAGGGGTGGCAGGGCAGGCCGTCGAGGGCGGGCCCGTGCGGGTTGACGACGTGGACCGGGCCGGTGAAGCCGTTTGCGCGCAGGTTGCGCAGGATCGCCCGTCCCACGGATCCGGGACGGTGGCCGGCGCCCACCACGGCGACCGAGCCGGGCTGCAGCAACGGCCGGAGACTGGCGATGTCAGCGGTGCGTCCCCGTGCGTCCAGGGCCGTCAGGTAGTGCTCGTCAGGCGTCAGCGCCACCCGGATGCGGATCTCCGGGCCCTCGAAGCGTCTTCGCACAGGCAGGCCGAGGTCGGCGAAGACCCGGATGACCGGCAGGTTCTCGCTCAACGCGTCGGCCGTCAGCTCCTGGATCCCCTCGGCGCGGGCGAGGTCGGCGAGGTGCTCCAGCAGCAGCGTTCCGACACCACGGTGGTGCCACGCGTCCGCCACGGCGAGGGCGACCTCGGCGGCTTCCGGTCTGCCTCCGGGAAGGTCGACGGGTGCCGCGTGGTACTCGGCCAGCCCCACCACGTCACCGTCCGCCTCGGCCGCCAGGGCCCGGTCTCCCGGCCCGGCGTCCCGGCACAGCGCATCGGCCGCCTGCTGTGCGACGCGGGGGCCGGCGGAGAAGAAGCGCAGCCGCAGGTTCTCGGGGGACAGGTGCTCGTACAGCCGGAGGACCGCGGCGCGGTCCTCCGGCACGACGGGCCTGACACACACGGTCGTCCCGTCGGCCAGCAGCGCGTACACCGCGGTGGCCGCCGGCTCCGGGGTACGGGTCATGGCACGGTCGCCTCCTCACTCCAGCATGGCCCGCGGTGGACGGAGGCCGCATGGGCATCACGGCACAGGAGTGACCGGACGGCCCTGCTCCGCGTCAGGGGGACCGGGGCAGCGGCTCCCCGATTTCCCCCTCCACGGCGTCGGCCATGGCCCGCAGCACCTGCAGGGTGCGTTCCGCCTCGGCCTCGTCGACCGTGGTGATGGCGAACCCGACGTGGATCACGACGTACGCGCCCACGTCGGCATCGGGTGTGTAGGCCAGGCACGCCTCGCGGCGGACCCCGCCGAAGTCGACCGTGGCCATGCGCAGCCCCGCACGGTCGTGGACGTCCACCACCCGGCCCGGAATGCCCAGACACATCGACGTCATCCTTCCTTCAGGCGAGCCGCGGCCACGGCCGCCTGCCCGTAGCTGATTCCCCCGTCGTTGACCGGCACGGCACTGCCCACCAGCACCTGCAACCCCTGGCTTTCGAGCAGGGACCGTGTCTCCGCGAGCAGGCGCCCGTTCTGGAAGCAGCCGCCCGACAGGCACACGGTCGACGGCGCCCCGGCCGCGACGGCCCGACGGACCAGGCCGGAGGTCACCTCGGCCAGTGTGCGATGGAAAGCGGCGGCGAGCGTGCCCGTCCGCTCTCCGGCCGCCGCGCGGTCCAGCAGGGCCGTCAGGCTGGATACAGGGTCGTACACCCACAGCCCGCCGGCCCGCGCGAGACGCCAGGGGAGGGCTTCGGTGCGCTCGTTCCCCGCGGCCGTCTCCAGGGCGACGGCCGCCTGGCCTTCATAGGTGGCGTCGTCGCACAGGCGGAGCAGGGCGGCCGCTGCGTCGAAGAGGCGCCCGGCGCTGGACGCGCGCGGGCAGTTGACGCCCCGTTCGACCATGGTCCGGACCACTCGGGTCTCCTCCTGCGGGAGCCGCCGGACGAACGATTCGACGAGGGCGGGCGGGATACCCGGCCCGCCGAGCGCCTCGGCACCGTACAGGTACCCCAGCGCCGTGCGAGCGGGTCTGCGCACCGCCGCCGCTCCGCCGGGCAGGGGAGCGGTGGCGAAACGCCCTACCCGGCGGTAGCGGGTGAGATCGGCGACCAGGATCTCGCCGCCCCACAGCGTGCCGTCGTCGCCGAGGCCCAGCCCGTCGTAGGCGACCCCGAGGAACGGGTGCTCCAGCCCGTGTTCGGCGGCGCAGGCGGCGACGTGCGCGTGGTGGTGCTGCACGGCGATCCGCCGTTCGGCGGGCCTGGTCCGTGCCCACTGGGTGGACAGGTAGCCGGGGTGCAGGTCGTGGGCGACGACCCGGGGCTCGATCCCGGTCAGCCGGACGAGGTCGGCGTGGGCGGCTTCGAAGGCCTCCAGTGTCAGCGCGTCCTCCAGGTCGCCGGTGTGCGGTCCGAGCACGGCGCGGAACCCTTCGGCGAGCGCGAAGGTGTGCTTCAGCTGCGCACCGGCTGCCACAACCGGCCGGGAGGCCGCGACGGGGATCGCGAGCGGGGCGGGGGCCAGTCCCCGGGCCCGGCGCACGGTCAGGACCGTACGGCCCGCCGGGCGCACCACCGAGTCGTCGTAGCGGGCCCGGACGGGCCGGTCGTGGACGAGGAAGCCGTCGGCAACACCCGCCAGGCTCTCCCGGGCCGACGGCTCGTCGATGGCGATGGGTTCCCCCGAGCGGTTGCCGCTGGTCACCACCAGCGGCCTGCCGAGGTCGCGCAGGAGCAGGTGGTGCAGCGGCGTGGTGGGCAGGAACACGCCGATCCGGTCGGTCCCCGGGTGGACGGCGCGTGCGATGCGGGCGCCCCGGAGGGCCGGAGCCAGCACCACCGGCGCGGACGGGGACGTCAGCGCCGTCCGCCCGGCGGGTGACAGCCGTGCCAGGTGCCGGGCGGCTGCGAGATCGGAGGTCATGACGGCGAACGGCTTGGCCGGGCGCTGCTTACGGGCGCGCAGCCGGTCCACGGCCCGCCCGTCGGTGGCGTCGCACACCAGCTGGAAACCGCCCAGTCCCTTGACCGCCACGATGCCGCCGCCGGCAATGACCGACTCCGCGGCGCGCAGGGCCGGCTCGCCGGTGAGGCCTGCCCACCCCAGGCGGGGGCCGCAGCCGGGGCACGCCACCGGCTCTGCATGGAAGCGCCGGTCACCCGGGTCGGCGTATTCGGCGGCGCATGCGGCGCACAGCGGAAAGCACCGCATGACGGTGCGCTCGCGGTCGTAGGGAAGGTCCGCGATGACGGTGGCACGCGGGCCGCAGTCCGTGCAGTTGACGAACGGGTAGCGGTAACGCCTGTCGGCAGGGTCGAACAGCTCGCGCAGGCACGCTTCGCAGGTGGCGACGTCCGGTGGGATCTCGCAGGCGCCGGGCCGGCCGCCGGGGGTCCGGGCACTGGCCCGGACGGTGAAGCCCGAGCCCGGCGGCGGGGGAGGGCCGGACGACTCCGCCACGGCCAGAGAGCGGATGTCCGCCAGCGGCGGTGCTTCCGTACGCAGTCGCTCGGCAAGGGCCTGCACCGCTGGCGACGGCCCGGCCACGGACAGCTCGACGCGCCCGCCGGCGTTGAGGACCCACCCGTCGAGCCCGAGTTGCGTCGCCAGCCGGTGGACGAAGGGGCGGAAGCCCACGCCCTGCACCCTGCCGGAGACCGTGATCGCCCGGGCGACCCGGCCCGGTTCCTCCGCGGCGGGCGCAGCACCTCCGGACGCCACCCTCACAGCCGTACGCTCCGGGGCGTCGTCCTGCGGCTCGGCGCGACGAGGTGGCCGGTGATCTCCTGCTCGACCTGTTCCACGAGGGTCCCGAGTGCACCGGCGACCGCAGGAGTCAATCCCGTGCCCAGGGAACCGTCAGTTCCCTCGACGGCGTAGACGATCAGGCGCGGCGGCAGCCTGCCGAGGGCACGCGCCAGCTCGACCGCCTCCCCCAGACCCAGCCCGTGGCTGCTCGCCGTGCCCGCCTGCCACGCCTTGTACCCGTCCAGCTCCAGTCGGTGGATCCTGCCCGGATCCCCCGGGTGAGCATGGGCGGCGTCCACGACCACGACCAGTTCGGCACCCTCCCACAGACCGATCAGGCGGCCTGGTTCCCCGTCACTGCACACCAGCCGGATTCCGGCCGGCAGGCCGCCCCGGGTCGCGCGTTCCTGCAGCCGGGCCACGACCGCGGGTCCCACGCCGTCGTCCCGCCGGAACTCGTTGCCGACCCCGATGACCGTGATGCGGCTGGAGACCGCCATGGTCGCTCCCTGCGCTCAGGTCCGTCGTCCGTGGTGTACCCACCCTCGCCGAAAAGCCCTGTACGCGCTCGGGAGCGGATGCCGTCCACTCGGAGCAACCGGCCGTGCGGGCACGGTTTCCTCCTCCTACGCGCCACTGAGGTGCCTCCGCCGAACGGGGGTTGCCCCGGCCCGCCCGAGCAGCATGCGTGCCAGGCCGGAAAGGTGGAGTCTGGTGTTGTGGGTCTTTGGCAGGGAAGCGGTGACGCCATGCACGCGCAGCTCGGTGACCACTTGATCGTCGAAAGCCCGGCGACGGGCGCGACCAAGCGCGACGGTGAGGTCGTCGGCCTCCACCACGCCGACGGCACACCGCCGTATGACGTGCGCTGGTCGGACACCGGCAGAGTGACCCTGGTCTACCCCGGTCCGGACGCGCACGTGCACCACCCGGAGCACGACCCGAAGGCGGGACGCTCCCGCTGAGGGAGGAGGCGCCGGCGATGTCGGACGCCACGACGACCGACCTCTACGAAGTCACCATGGCTCTGTCGTACCTGCGCGAGGGGCTGACCCGGTCCGCGACGTTCAGCTTGTACGTACGCGATGTGCCGGCCGACCGCGGCTTCCTCGTGGCTGCCGGCCTGGAGCCGGTCCTCGACTACCTCTCCCGGTACCGGGTGGACGCCGACGATGTGGACGTACTCGCCGCCGCGCTGGACCGCCCCCCGAAGGACGCCGAACCACTGCTCGGGCTCGTGTTCACCGGCGACGTACGGGCCGTACCCGAAGGGCGCGTGGTCCTGGCCGGCGAACCGCTGCTGGAGGTCACCGCACCGCTACCGCAGGCGCAGCTGGTGGAGAGCTACGTTCTCAACCAGGTCAATCACCAGACCACCGTCGCCTCCAAGTGCGCCCGCTGCACGCTGGCCGCCGCCGGGCATCCGGTGGTGGACTTCTCGCTGCGCCGTACACACGGCACGGAAGCCGCACACCAGGCGGCGCGGCTGGGCGCCATGGCCGGCTTCGCCGGAACCAGTAACGTGGCTGCCGCACACGCCGAGGGCCTGCCCGCCGTCGGAACAATGGCCCACTCCTACATCGAGGCGTTCGGGACCGAGGAGGCCGCCTTCCGCGCCTTCGCCCGCGCCCACCCGGGCCCGGTGACGTACCTGGTGGACACCTACGACACCGAACGCGGGGTGCTGACCGCGGCGCGCGTCATGAAGGACCTGGGGCTCGGGCCGGGGTGTGCGATCCGCCTGGACAGCGGTGACCTGGGTGCGCTGGCGGTGAGTTCCCGCCGGATCCTCGACGCCGCCGGGTTGCACGAGGTGCGCATCGTCGCCAGCGGCGGTCTCGACGAGTTCGCCGTCGACCGCCTCGTCCGCTCCGGGGCGCCCATCGACACGTACGCGGTCGGCACCAAGATCGGCGTCTCCGCCGACGCCCCTTACCTGGACTCCGCGTACAAGCTGGTGGAGTACGACGGACGGCCCGTCATGAAGCTGTCCTCCGCCAAGGTGACGGCACCGGGCCGCAAGCAGGTCTTCCGGCTGCCCGGGTACGCCGACGTCATCGGCCTGATCGACGAGGCGCCCCCGCCGGGCGGCGAACCGCTGCTGGAGACGGTCATGCGGCACGGCCGTCGGACCCGGACCGGCACCCGGCGTTCCCGGCTGGACGACGCCCGGGGCAGGTTCGCCGACGACCTCGCCGCGCTGCCCGCCGGAGCGCGGGGGATCACCTCGCCCGTCGCCCCCGAGGCCGTTCTCTCGCAGCCGCTCACCGAACTCGCTGCCCGCGTGCGTCACCGCATCGAGACGGAGATGCCGGCCGCCGGTGCGAGATGAGCCGCCGCGGGCCTCACCGGTGCGGCACCACTGCGACGGGGCAGGCGGCCCGGTGCAAGGCGGTGTGGCTGACCCGGCCGAGCTGCAGGCCGAGCTGGCCCTGCCGCCGGGTGGCGCCGAGGACGAGCAGGTCGGCGTCGGCAGCCGGGCCCAGCAGCACCCGGTGCGCGGGCCCTTCCAGCACCGTGCGCCGGACGGATACCTCCGGGTGTTCGGCCGCTGCTTCCTCCAGCACTTCGTCCAGAACGGCGGTGGCCTGTTCCGCATAGGCGTGGGCGGCCGAATCCAGCACGATCAAGGGGTCCGCCGACGGCGGGGGACTGCGCCAGGCCCGCACGGCTTGCAGCTCGCACCCACGGGCTTCTGCCTCGCGCAGGGCGAACCGCACGGCGGTGGCGGCCTCGTCCGCTTCGCCCACGCCGACGACGACCCGGTTGCTCATGCCCTTGACGTTGCGTTCCTCGCCGCGAACGACGACGACCGGGCAGTCGGCACGCCCCGCCACAGCCAGGCTCACGGAGCCCAGCAGCAGTCCTTTGACGGCTCCTCGCCCGGAGGATCCGGTGACCAGGGCCGTGGCACTGCGCGACTCCTCCACCAGCGCCGACGCCGCATCGTCCGGCACGGTCACAGTGCTCACCTGCAACTCCGGAGAGAGCTGCCGGGCCCGCTGTTCGGAAGAAGCGACGATGTGCTGAGCCGCCACTTCCTCGGCCGGTCGCTCGCTGGAGAACGAGGGCACTGCCCCCTCGTAGCGTTCCCACAGCGATGCGTAGACCAAGCGCAAGGGGAGCCGGAAGCGGGTCGCTTCCTCCACGGCCCAGTCCAGGGCAGCGAGGCTGCCGTCCGACCCGTCGACGCCCACGACCACGGGACGTTCCATCGTGCTCACCGCCTCACCGGCGTCCCGGGCCGGGTTTCGGCCCGCGTCGTCCGCCTCCTCCACCATCTCTCGCCGTCGCCGTCACGGCATGTCATGCCCGCACGCCTCCGGAGTGCGGGCACTCTTCCCGCTGGGGAAGATGGACGGGACGGCGCTTTGAGAAAGGAAGCGGGGCACGGCCATGGGTACGGAACGCGGGGACGAGGCCGGCTCCCGTCCGGCACACCCCGGCAGCGACCTCGGCCGGCGCGTGCTCCGGCGCCGGGAGGAACTGGGCCTGACCCGGGAGGACGTCGCCACCCGTGCGAGGCTGAGTTCCGGCTACCTCGAGTACGTCGAGTCGCAGGCCGGGGTCGTCTCGATGGAAGCGCTCATGGCGGTGGCGGACGCGCTGGAGACCACCGTTTCCGCGCTCCTGGGCGCGGGCACCGAGCAGCCTCAGGGGAAGGGGCCCCTGGCGCGCAGTCCGGTCCTGGAGGAGCTGTCGCTGCCCGAATGCCGGGAGAAGCTCTCCTCGGGCGGCATCGGGCGAGTGGTCTTCTCCACCGCGGACGCGGAGGGACCTGAGGCCGTTCCCGTCAACTTCCGCCTCGTCGGCGACGCGATCGTCTTCCGCACGGCCGCCGGTGGCGCGCTCGCCGGGACGGTGGGCAGCGATGTCGCCTTCGAGGTCGACCGGGTCGACGAGGCACGCAGCGAAGGATGGAGCATCCTCGTCAGAGGCGTGGCCGAGCCGGTCATCGAGCCGGAAGAGCAGCAACACCTTCGTGAAACCGCGGGCCCGCTTGCCTGGGCGGGCGGCGAGCGGGACACGTGGGTGCGCATCCCGATCGGCAGGACCACGGGCCGCCGCATCCGCAGCGGCCTGTAGACCCCGCACAGCCGGGAGGCGGCTTTCAGCCGCCCGGGATCACCGCGACGGGGCACCGTGCGTGGTGCAGTACGCCATGGGTCACGGGGCCGATGCGGGTGACGGGGAAGGGCCTGTCCTCACGTCGTCCGACGACGAGCAACTGGGCATCGTCGGAGGCCTCCACCAGACGAGGTACTGCCGGACCCGTGGAGAACCACTCCTCCACCTCGACGGCGGGCCATCGGGCCCGCCACGGGCGCAGAGATGCGGCCAGAGCGCCGGCATCGTGCGGTTCCCGATCCCCGGCAGGTGTCCGGCCCGCGGTGCGGACGAGGCGGAGGCCCGTACCGCGGAGGGCGGCGGCCTCGAACGCGAAGTCGAGCAGCGGGCCGTGCGGGTCGTGGTGGCCGAGGCCGGCCACGACGGGGCCGCTGTCGGTCGATGAGGGGTCTTCCGGTGGGTGGACGACGACCACCGGTGCGGACGCGTGGGCGATCACCGGCAGGCTCACGGAGCCCAGCAGGAAGCCCGGCAAGGTGCCGAGGCCGCGTGATCCGAGGGCCAGGACCGCGGATTCCCCCGTGGCGTCGAGGAGGGCCTCCGCCGGGAGGCCGGACACCCGGTACACACTGATCCGCAGCCGGGGGTGGGCTTCCAGGAGTTCCTCGGCCAAGGCTTCGAACCGGCTCTCCGCCCACTCACGCTGGGCCCAGGAACCAGGGGAGAACTGCTGGTCACTGGCCGGCCACTCCAGGGCGTGCACGATACGCAGCGACCCGTCGCGCAGCGTCGCCTCCCGGCCCGCCCACATGGCGGCGGCCAGACTCTCCGGGGATCCGTCGACGCCGACGGATACCGGTTGCACCACAGGTTCACCTCCTGCCCTTTCCGGCGCGTGCCGTGCCACTCTCCTGCCCCGGATTCTCGTGTCCGGCGGGCCGGGCCGCACGCCGTGTCGCCCGGGAGGGGCGGCTGTCCGGCGAGATCACGGACCGGCATGGACGGCACGCCCCGAGATCCGGGCGATCGGGATGTCACCCGCACATGGCCGGGCCGCGCTGGAGGCGGCCGACCGTTCGCAGTGCTCGTGACCGCCCTCAGTCCGCTCGCCGGACCGCGATGGTGCGTGCGCCGGGCGCCGTCTTCTCGGGTTGCGGTACGCGCACGGTGAGGACGCCGTCCCGGTACTCGGCCGTAACCCCTTGCTCCGGTATCGGTGCCGGAAGCCGTACGGACCGCTCGAAGGAACCGTAACGGAACTCCGAATGCTGCTTGTCCTCCTCGCGTTCGGTGTGCTCGGCCTTCACGGTGAGCGTCTCGCCCTCGACCGTGATCTCGATGTCCTCCGGGTCCAGCCCGGGCATCTCCGCCTTCAGTACGTACTGCCCGTTCTCCCGGGTGATCTCGACGGGGATCGCGGCGAGCCGTAAACCGGTAGCGGCCCGGGCCTAGTGCGGGAACGTACCGACTAGCTGGCCGGAGGGGCGGCCGCCCACGTCAGGGCGTCGTCGAGTTCGTCGTATTCGAACCGCCGTACTTCGGCCCGGACGAAGTGATTCGCGAACTGGGGAATGAGGGCTGCGGCCTTGCTGTCAGCTGCTAGCGCGATCTTCCTGACCTTCCGGTGGTGGTCGTGAACGAACCGCACATGACGGATCAGACCACCGATGTTCTCCCAGCCGGGGAAATCGCGGGCATGGATCACGACACCTGCCAATTCGGCGTGTGTTGCGAGCCAGCTGTCCACGGTCAGGGCGAGGGCGTCGAAGTCCTGTACACGCAGGGGGTGTCCGACCTCCACCACGAGTACGTCGGAATCGGTCAGCCGGTGGGAAATGCCAGGTCCCTCAGGAAGCGACGCCAGCCAGCGCAGGGCCTCGTCACGTTCGTGGCTGTCGAACGTGCGTACCGGGCAGGGCATCAGAAAGCTTGTCAGGCGAGTGGACTCGCGGATCCAGCCCACGTCGGTGACGACCGCACAGCCCTCGAACAGGCTGATGGCACCCATGCCGACCTTGAGGTCCTCCCAGGCGGCCCCGGGGGTGAAGGACGTGAAGTCAGGGCCGATCTCGCACAGGAACCGAATACGGCGGCCGCTACGCCGGGCGTCGTCGATGAGCGGCTCGACCACCTTCTGGTAGTCGTCCTTCGACACGGTTCCGACCGCCTTGACTGCGTCGACGCCTGCGGGCGTGTCCGTGGCTCTCTCAAGCATGCCGGTCCCCTCGCTGCGCGCGGTCGAAGTGCTGCCCGGACCATCGCGGCGCACGGGCTCACCCTTCCACAGTGCGGCATACACATCGGTGCAGCATGTCGGAGCAGGTCAGGGCGCGCCCGGGCTCCGGAATGCGGACAGCTGTCGGGCTGGGGAAGATGGGGCGGAAGGCGGTGCTGCGACGAGGCAGCGATGCGCAGCCCCCGTGGCAGGGTTGCGGGAGGCCGGACCCGCAGCGGGCTGCAGGCCCGACGGCCCGGGGAGGTGGTGCACCGGTGACGACGGCACCGCAGACCCCCCAGGGGCTGACCGAGGCCGAGGCGGGGCGCCGTCTGGCCCGTCACGGCCCCAACGTGATCGTCTCCGTGCGTCCCACGCCGGTGTGGCGGCGGGCCCTCGCCCAGCTGCGTGACCCGTTGATTCTGGTGCTGCTGGCTGCCGTGGTGCTCACCACTGCCACCGGCGACCTCGTCGACACGGCGATCATCGGGATCGTCATTGTGGCCAACAGCGCGGTCGGCGTGGCGCAGGAGGTCCGTGCTGAGAAGGCCGTGGCGGCTCTCCGGGCCCTCAGCGCCCCGGTGGTGCGCGTGGTGCGCGACGGTGCCGAGCGGGAGGCGAAAGCCGCGGAGGTCGTACCCGGCGACGTGGTCCTGCTGGGTGAGGGTGACATCGTGCCCGCCGACGGCCGTGTCGTCGAAGCGGCCATGTTGCTGGTGGACGAGTCCTCACTGACCGGTGAGTCCTTGCCGGTGGCCAAGGAACTTTCGGACGACCCCGCCGCCGCGACGATGGCGGCGGGGACGGTGGTCCTACGGGGCCGAGGCCGCGTCGAGGTGACGGCGACCGGCGCCGCCAGTGCCATGGGCCGGATCGCCGCCCTGATGGCCGCGCCGCCCGGCCTCACCCCGCTTCAACACCGGCTGGCGCGCTTCGGTCGTCTCCTGGCCCTGGTCGCCGCCGGGTTGTCCGTCGTCATGCTGCTCGTCGGCATCGGGCGCGGGCAACCGGTGGAACTCATGGTGGTGGCGGCGATCAGCCTGGTCGTCGCGGCCGTTCCCGAGTCGCTGCCGGCAGTGGTGACGCTCGCCCTGGCTCTGGGCGCTCACCGGATGGCCGCCCGGCACGCCATCGTCCGCAGGCTGCCCGCCGTCGAGACCCTGGGGTCGATCACTGTATTGGCGACCGACAAGACCGGCACTCTCACCGAGGGACGGATGGCCGCCCAGCGGCTGTGGACACCGGCGGGCGGCGAGGCCACCGTCTCCGGCGTCGGCTATGCCCCGCATGGGCGCGTCGAGCGGAACGGAGGTGTCCTCCGCGCCGACGAGGCCCCGGACCTGGCCGAGTTGCTGACCGCCGCACTGTTGTGCAACGACGCCGAGCTCCAGCCTCCCGGCGCCGGCGACGGAGCCTGGACGGCGCTCGGCGATCCCACGGAAGCCGCCCTGCTGGCCGCTGCGGACCGGCTCGGCCTGCGAGCCGCCGAGTTGCGCGAGGCCATGCCCCGGGTGGACGAGATCCCGTTCAGCAGCGAGCGCAAGCGCATGACCACGGTGCACTGCCGCCCCGAAGGGCGACTGCGTGTCGTCTGCAAGGGCGCGCCCGAAACCGTTCTGCGCGGTGACGTCCTCGCCCATGGCGATCAGCAGACCCGGAACGAGGCGCTGGCGCGGGCAGGCGATTGGGCGGGCGAAGGATACCGGGTGCTGGCCGTGGCGGCGGCCGACTGGAGGGATTCCGCGCCGGAAGACCGGGAGAGCGGCCTGATCCTGCTCGGGCTTGTCGCGATCTTCGACCCGCCGCGGGAAGCCGCTGCCGGCACGGTAGCGGCGTGCCGGGCGGCAGGCATCACGCCCGTGCTCGTCACCGGAGACCACCCACTGACCGCGGAAGCCGTTGCCCGGCGGCTGGGCATCGCCTCAGCAGAGGAAGAAGCCGTCACCGGTGAGGAGCTCAACAGCGACAGGGCGGGGGACCCCACGGCAGTCCGGGTATTCGCCCGCACGACGCCGGAGCAGAAGGTCGGCATCGTCGAGTCGTGGCGTGCGGCCGGGCACGTGGTGGCGATGACGGGCGACGGAGTCAATGACGGGCCGGCGCTGCGCCGGGCCGACATCGGCGTGGCGATGGGGCGGCGTGGGACGGAGGTCGCCCGGCAGGCCGCCGACCTGGTCCTGGCCGACGACGACATCGGCACGGTCGTGGCGGCCGTCGAAGAGGGGCGCCGGGTCTACGCCAACGTTCGGCGCTTCCTGCTCTACGCCTTGGCGGGCGGCAGTGCGGAGATCCTGGTCATGCTCACCGGCCCGGCCCTGGGCATGCCCCTGCCGCTGCTCCCGGCCCAGATCCTGTGGATCAACCTCCTGACCCACGGCTTGCCGGGCGTGGCACTCGGCGCCGAGCCCACGGCCGGTGACTCCATGCACCGGCTGCCCAGACCGCCGGAGGAAAGCGTGCTGGGGGCAGGTCTGTGGGCGCGCATCCTCGTCCTGGGCGCCCTCATCGCGACGGTCACCTTGGCTGTCGGATCCTGGGCGCTCAGCACGGGCCGCCCCTGGCAGACGCTGGTCTTCCTGGTGCTCGGCGCGACCCAGCTCGGTGTCGGCCTGGGCTCGCGGGCTCGGCCCGGAACTCTGGCCAACCCCTTCCTCCTCCTGGCACTGGCAGCCGCTCTGACCTTGCAGATCGCAGGGGCGTACGTGCCGCTCCTGCGTGAACTGCTCGGCACGCAGCCTCCGGCCCTGTCCGACACGGGCGTCGCCTGCGCCGGATTCGTGCTCGGGTACGCGGCGATGCGCTTGCAGGCGCGGCTCGTGCCGGAGGGCGACGGGAGACGGCGTGCGCGGACACGTGACACGCACCCATGGCGTGCGTCGGGAACGGGCACCGGATGAGGACCGGGCCCCGTACGGCCGCGCGACCCCCGAATCGTTGCGCCTCCCGTTTGTCATTGGAAGGCGGCGTGGATTTCCCGTTCCGACGCCTCGTGCGAGACGAGCAGGACCTCGTCGCCCGGTCGGAGTAGCAGCCCAGGAGCGGGAGCGGTCGGTTGGCCGTCGCGGATGACGGTGGCGACGATCGTGCCGGCGGGGAGCGGGACGTCGTGCAGCGTCCGGCCCGATGCCCGGGACTGTTCGGTGATGGCCGTCTCGATCACGTCGACCCCGGCTTTGCTCAGGCGCAGCAGGGCCACGGTGTCGGTTGCCGCCGTGGCCTCCTCGATCAGTGATACCAGGGGTGAGGCGACCGGCAGCGCGATGTCGACGCCCCAGTGCCGGTCGAACAACCAGGCGTTCTCGTCGTCGTTGATGCGTGCGGCGACGCGGGGGACCGAGAAGTGCCGCTTGGCCAGCAGGGCGGTGACGAGGTTGGTGTCGTCCTGTCCCGTCGCCGCGACCACCAGGTCGGCCCTCCGCGCGCCGGCGTGTTCGAGGACTGCCGGCTCGCAGGCGTCCCCGCCGACCAGGTCGGCGTCCGCCTGTCCCTTCAGCTCGTCGACACGCTCCTCGTCGGTGTCGACGAGCGTCACCTGATGGCCGGTGGCGACCAGGACCTGGGCGATCTTCGTCCCGAGCCGGCCGGCTCCGGCGACCACGACCTTCATGTTCCCAGCTCCTTGTCGAGAAAGGCGCGCAGCCGGCCGAGGGCCTTGGCGGCGACGGCGAAGGTCACGACGTCGTGCGGCTCGGCCGGGGTGCCGTGGACCGGGAGGAGGGAGTGCCCGGCGCGGGTGACTTCCACGACGCGGATCTCTCCGTCCACGTCGAAGTCGGTGACCGGTCGGCCCGTCAAGTAATGGGGGAGGGTAGAACGCACCAGGAGCGTCTCGCCGTTGCCGAAAGTGAGCTCCGGCTCCAGATGACGGTGCAGCAGCATCCGGTGGATGCGGTCGACCGTCCAGCTCACGCCGGCGATCGTCGGGATGCCCAGCTCGCGGTAGAGGTCGGCACGCCGCGGATCGTAGACGCGGGCGAAGACCATCGGCACCCGGTAGGTCTCCTTCGCCGTACGGGCGCAGACGATGTTGCTGTCGTCGCGGGAGGTGACGGCGACGAAGGCGTCGGCGTGTTCGATGCCGGCCGAGTCCAGGGTCGTCCGGCTGTAGCCGTTGCCCGTATGGAACCGGCCGCCGAAGTTCTCCGCAAGCAGCCGACGGGCCCGGGCGACCCGGTCGACGACATCGACGTCGTGTCCCTCGGCGACGAGCCGGGTCGCCAAGGTGGAACCCACCCTGCCGCAGCCGACGATGATCAGCCTCATCGGTTCGCCCCCTCTCCGGCGGCCGGTTCCCTGCGCCGTAGCCACCACTTCCGTGCTTCCTCGGCGACCAGCAGGAGGAGCCCGAGGCACACCAGCAGCGCCCAGTCGGCCGCGCTCAGCGGTGCGGTGTGGAAGACGGCTTGCAGTGCCGGTGCGTAGCTGATGGCGACCATGAAACCGATGCCCAGGAGCCCGGCGGCCAGCAGCGCGGGGTTCGAGAACAGGCCGGCGCGCAGGATGCTCTGCCGCTCCGTGCGTACCGCCAGGGCGTTGAAGAACTGGCTGACCACGATGCCGGCCTGGGTCATGGTGATCGCCTCCCGGTAGACGGGGTTGTCCGCGGTGAACGCGGAGTAGGGGATGCCGGCGGAGTTCACGTGCCAGAAGAACACGGCACACACGCCGAGTGCCTGGATGGTGCCCAGGAAGAGGAAGCGGCGGACGACGGCGGGAGAGAAGAGCCGTTCGTCCCGCGAGCGGGGCGGGCGCTCCATGACGTCGGGCTCCGGCGGCTCGGTGCCCAGGGCGAGGGCCGGCAGGACGTCCGAGCCCAGGTCGATGGCCAGGATCTGTACAGCGCTGATGGGGACCAGCGGGAAGCCGGCGAAAGTCGCGGCGAGGATGGGCACGAGCTCGGCGACGTTGTGGCTGAAGAGGTAGACCAGGAACTTGCGGATGTTCTGGTAGACCGATCGGCCCAGCCGTACCGCCACCGCGATGGAGGCGAACGAGTCGTCCAGCAGGACCATGACGGCCGCTTCCCGGGCCACGTCCGTACCGGAGGCGCCCATGGCGACCCCGATGTCCGCGTGCTTGAGGGCGGGCGCGTCGTTGGCCCCGTCACCGGTCACCGCCACCACTTCGCCGCGCCGCTGGAAGGCGGTGACCACCCGCATCTTGTGCTCGGGACTGACCCGGCACAGCAGCAGCTCGCCGGACGAGGCGAGCAGCCGGCCCAACTCCTCGTCGTCCATGGCGTCCAGGCGGCTGCCCGTCACCACGGTGGGGCGTGACCCACGGACGATGCCGACCCTCCGGGCCACGGCCTCGGCCGTCAGCGGATGGTCGCCCGTCACCATGGCGATGCGGATGCCGGCGGAGCGGCAGGCGGCCACCGCGGCACTGACCTCCGGACGGGGAGGATCGAGCATGCCCACGAACCCCAGCAGCGTCAGCCCGCTCTCGGCCTCGTCCTGAGCCGGCCGGGGACCGGAGACCGTGCGGGCCGCCACGCCGAGCGTCCGCAGCCCCTGGGCGGCGAGTCCGTCGATGGCTGCGGTGACTGCGGCCCGCATTTCACCGGTCAGGGGCCTGCGTGATCCCTGCCAGTCGATGTCGGCACACCGGCCCAGCAGTTCCTGTGGTGCCCCTTTGACGTACGACCGGTGGCCGTCACCGCCGGGCTCTGCGCACACCACGCTCATCATCTTGCGCACCGGATCGAACGGGTACGTGGCCGTACGGGGTGTGGTGGCACTGTCCGAGAGCACATCGATACCCGCCTTGGCGGCCGCCACCAGAAGGGCACCCTCGGTCGTGTCGCCCAGCACGCGCCACCCGCAACGGCCGGACGGCGGCACCAGCCGGGCGTCGCAGCAGAGCGCCGCCGACCGGAGCAGGTCATGTGCCTGTCCGTCGCCCGACACCTCGCCCTCGGGCACGTATCCGACGCCGGAGACGGCGTGCGTGACGCCACCCGCCCAGGCCTGCACCACGGTCATCTCGGCCTGGGTGAGCGTGCCGGTCTTGTCCGTGCACACGACGGTGGTGGAGCCGAGGGCTTCCACAGCGAGCAGTTGCTTCACGAGGGCGTGCCGGCGGGCCATGCGCCGCACCCCCACGGCGAGCGACACCGACAGGGTTGCCGGCAGCCCCTCGGGGACCAGGGCCACCATCACCCCGAGCGCGAACACGAACGACGACACCAGCGACTGCCCGGTGGGAAGCCGTACGGCGAACAGCACGGCACCGGTCGCGAGAGCCGCCACCGCCACGCGGCGCGCCATGACGGCCACCTGTCGTTGCAGTGGAGTGCGCTGGCGCGGGGCTGCGGCGGCGAGACGGAAGATGCGCCCGAACTCCGTCGCCCCGCCCGTCGCGCAGACGACCGCCTTGGCCGAGCCGACGACCACGTCGGTGCCCATGAACACGAAATTGCGCGCTTGCAGCACGGGCCCGGGGGCCACGGCCTCGGCCGTGCGCCCCACGGCATCGCTCTCTCCGGTCAGTGCCGCGTTGTTCACCGACAGGTCGTACGACTCCACCAGACGGCAGTCCGCGGGCACTGCGTCCCCCGCCTCCAGCAGCATCACGTCCCCGGGGACCAGGTCACGCACCGGTACTTCCCGCCGCACCCCGGCACGCAGCACACGGCAAGCGTGCGGGACCATCGCCTGCAGCGTCTCTGCCGTACGCTCCGCCGAGTACTCCTGTACGAAGCCGATGACCGCGTTGAGCAGCACCACGCCCAGGATGGCGATGGCCAGTTGCAGCGTCCCGATGTCTCTCGGGTGCTGGAGTCCCCAGGCGAGGAAGGTGATCGCCGAGGCGACGATCAGCACGACGGCGAACAGGTCGGTGAACTGGGCGGCCAATTGCCGCCAAGGTGCTCTACGGGCCGCACGCGGCAGCTCGTTCGCACCGAAACGTGCGGTGCGCGATGCCGCCTCCGCGTCCGGCAGACCACTGGGGCTGCTGTCCAGGGCGGGGAAAACGGCCGACGACGGCAGCATCTGCACCTTGGACCGGTCCGCCGGGGGAGGAGCACCGGGCGGGCCCGGGGCGTCACCCGGTCGCAGAAGACCGGTGCCGACCGGCATCACAGACCGCCCAGGCGACCGCAGGAGCCTCGGTACACCGTACGGGGCACGTGATACCTCCCTTGCGGATGACCTGGCAGGAGAAACTCAGCGGACCAGGACTCGCTCGCCGGACCGGGGCACCACCGCGGTCCACCTCAGGCTTCGCTCGATACGGGTCCGCAACACCGCGGCCGACTCCGGCTCGCCGTGCACGAGATACGTCACGCTCGGCGCGGGGGCGCCGCGGAGCCAGCCCAGGAGCTCGGCCGCGTCCCCGTGGGCAGACAGCCCCGGCACGCTCACGACTTCCGCACGTACGGGCACGTAGCCGCCGAGCATCTTGAGCGTGCGCGCGCCGTCGACCAGGTCACGGGCCCGGGTGCCCCGCGCAGCGAATCCGACGACGACGACCGTGTTCCGCGAACCGGGGAGGACACGAGCCAGGTGGCGCAGGATGCGCCCTCCGGTCGCCATCCCCGAGGCGGAGACGATCACGGCCGGGCCCGTGACCTCCTGAACGGCCATGGACTCCGCCACTGAACGGGCGGCCGAGAACGGAGCCGGGTCCAGCACGGACGCTCCGGCATCCACCACCTCCGGCCGTATCTCCGGTGCCCGTGCAGCCAGGGCGTCCTCGTAGACGTGCAGTGCGGCCAGCGCCATGGGGCTGTCCACATATACGGGCACCGTCGGCGGGAGCTCGCCCGCCCGCCTGAGACCGGCCAGCTCGTGCAGCACGACCTCGGTGCGGTCGACGGCGAAGGCGGGGATCACTACGGTCCCGCCCCGCGCGAACGTCCTGCTCAGCGCTTCCCTGAACACCGCACGGCTGCTGTCGGTGTCGTGGCGCCGGTCGCCGTACGTGGACTCCAGCAGCAGTACGTCGGCGCCGGTGAAGGGCTCCGGCGGGCGCAACAGAGGGTGCACCGGTCTGCCGAGGTCACCGCTGGAGGCCAGGGTGTGCCCGTCCTCCAGAGTGAGCAGTGCCCAGGTGGAGCCGAGGATGTGTCCCGCGTGGTGGAGGGTCAGGCGGGTGTCCCGGGCTACTTCCGTCTGCTCGCCCGGCTCGACGGTCCGGAAGAGCCGCATCGTGCGGTCGACGTCCATTTCATCGTAGAGGGGCTCCGCGGGGTGGTGCTTCGAGTGGCCGTAGCGGTTGCAGTGATCGGCTTGCTCCACCTGCAGCCGGGCGCTGTCGCGCAACACGATCTCGGCGAGCCGGGACGTGTTCGCGCTGCAGAACACGTCCCCGTGAAAGCCCTGCCTGACCAGTCTGGGCAGGTATCCGCAGTGGTCGAGGTGAGCGTGGGTGAGGACGACGGCGTGGACGGCCGAAGCGTCGACCGGGAAGCGCCGCCAGTTCAGACGGCGGAGGTCGGCCATGCCCTGGAAGAGACCGCAGTCGACCAGGACCCTTACGTGATCGGTCTCGATCATGAACTTGCTGCCGGTCACGGTGCCCACGCCGCCGAGGAAGGACAGCAGCCCCGGACGGAGCCTCGTCGCTGCTTGCGAAGTGTCGGTCATCCTCACCTCCGGGGCCGGGGCCGGGGCCGGGGCCGGGCCGGGGCCGGGGCGAGCGGGCCCGGAGTCCGTCCCGCCCGCCCTTCCACCGTGCCTCCGATTTGCTGCGCGCGCACGGGGACCCCGGGGTCCACCCGTAGGGCCGGACGGTTCTGTGGCGCGGCATCGGCGGTGGCTGCAGGCTGGAAACAGGGAGCAGGCCAGGACCAGAGGGAGTCTCCGGATGAATGGGAGTCGGCAGGCCGTGCTCGCAGAGGTCTCCGACCGGCCCCTCGGCGTTCATGCCGTGCGCTGGGCGGCGGACGAGGCGGCCCTGCGGCGTCGGCCCTTGCGGTTGCTCCACGTCCAGGTGGGGCCGGTCGGCGCACCGCCGGACACGGAACCCGGAAGCCGGGCGCACTCCTGGGCGACGCACCTGCACGCCCGTGGAGAAGGCCTGCTGCGCGAGGCACGCGATCAAGCGCTGCGCCGCCACCGGGAACTGGAGGTCGGTACCGAGCTGGCCTCAGGGCGGCCCGCGCGTGTGCTGCGAGAAGAGGCAGAGTCCGCGAGCCTCCTCGTGTTGGGCACGCCGCGGTACGTCGGGGCGGACTCGCTGTTCGCGCCCCGGGACGAGGCCGACACCCTGACCGGCCACCTCCCATGCCCGGTCGTGCTCGTGCGGGAACCGTCCTCCGGCGTACCGGACGACGCGCCCGTGGTGGTCGGGACGGACGGCTCGCCCTCGGCGAGGGCCGCCGTCGAGCTGGCCTTCGAGGAGGCGTTCCTGCGCAGGGTTGGTCTGCTGGCGATCCTGGTCCGCAGGCTCCGCGACGCGGGCAGGACCGAAGTCCTGGAAGCGGCCCGTGCGAGCCTGTCGGAGTCGCTGGCGGGACAGGGCGAGCAGTACCCGGGCGTCGAGCTCCGGCAGGAAGTCGTCCTCGGCGATCCCGCGGCGATGCTCGCATCGGCATCTCGCCGCGCACACTGCCTGGTCGTCGGCGCACACACGAGAGGCGGACTCAAGAAGGCACTGCTCGGCTCGACCAGCCGCACCCTGATCCACGGCACCTATTGCCCTTTGATCATCGCGTCGCCTCCGCCGGCACAATGACGACGGCTTGCGGGGAGGGTCAGCGGGTGACGCTCTCTCGCACGAGAAGACGGCGCAGGGGCTCGAGGTCCGGGGACAGGAAGCACGCGAGTCCGACCGATGGCGTCCGTTGCTTTGGGGCCGGCTCAATCAGCGCTGTTACAGGGGCATTCCGTTGCTGCTGAACTCCTCGTCACGAAGACGGACACCGCCTTCACCGTTGCAAAGCCTTCGTCCTGCCGCCGACGGCGGTTGAGTAACTGGAGCAGACGTGACGCAGATGCTCTGATGGCTGCACGGCTCGCAGGACCGGGCCGGAACCGGCACGGCAAACGGCGGCTCCCAGCTGGTGCCCGATGTCAGCTCGTCCCTCGGGGCCACGGGCGGCGACGGGGCTCGGGTGTTCCACGAGTCCCTGTGGGGCCTTTGGTGACGTGCGAGCGGGTGAGGGCGACCGCGGTCAGGGCGAGGGCCGGGGCCGCCGAGCAGAGTGCGAGGTGGGGTGGGGTGGGGTGCCCGGGGCGGTCGCAGGCAGGCGGGCGGCCACGCTGGTCGCCGCTCCGGCGAGGGCGGGTCCGCACGCACCGCCGAGCATGGCGAACGTGGTGGCCGTTGCAGTGGCGCTCGTTGTCCCTGTGGTGCCTGATGTGCCCGTGGCCACCGTCGTCATTGCGGCGCCATTGGCCAGGCCCAGGCCGCAGCCGATCACAGCGCAGGAGCCGGCCAGCAGCCACAGGGGTGCGGGCCCGCTGCCGACGCCGGGGGATGCGGTGCGGCGGGCGGCCCAGCGGCCTGTGAATGCCGCGGGGGCCACGGCCGGCAGGGTGACCAGCGCGGCCTGGCCACCGCCGCCGTGCTCGAGCAGCTGGTGCATCGTGCTCCGTGCGATCTCCGGTACGTCGGTGACATTCCGGTCGGGAAGCAGCCCGTGCGGCAGGAACCGGAGATGTTCAGGGCTCGCATCGGCATCGGCGCGCCTCTGGGGGTTACGGCGGCGCCGGGTGGCGACGGGGCTCCTCGCTGGCACCAGCACTGGCAGGTTCAGGAGACACCCGCTGAGCTCTGCCCAGAGTGGCTGGAGGTTCAGGACATCAAGGGCATAGAGACTGTCACGCCGCCGGCCTTGGACCGGGCGACCCGAGAAGGGGCGTTGTCGCAGCTGGGTCTCAACATCCGAGGCACCGCCGCGAGCCCTGACCTGTTCGTAGAACTCGTTCTTCAGGTCGGTGTGGCGCTGGGTCAACGCGTTGCGAGGGACGCCTGCTTCGATGGCGAGGGCAACGATGGTCAGGGCGCCGTTGGAGTGCTGCGGGGTATCGGTGAGGATGCGGTTGATGGCGGCGCGGATGCGGTCGCGTTCATCGGGGGCGGGGCTCACCGGTTGGTCTCCTGGAGCGTGAAGCGGGTGCGGTCGCCTCCGTCGCCGCCCAGACAGCTGCCCTGCGCACCCGCCGCGCGAGCGAGACCTGGGCATCCGGTCCCCGCGCGGCCGAGACCGCGATCGAGGAGCTGTACGCGGAGGCCGACCAGGTCCTGCTCGGCCTCGGCGACGACATCACCAAGGTGCAGCGCAAGATCTACCGCGCGTACCAGCGACTGCGAAACTTTACCTGCGTCTGCCCGCCACAGAGAGACAAACTACTCGTCTACCTCAAGGCAAACCCCAAAGAGGTCGACCTCATCCCCGGATTCACCCGGGACGTGACTGGGCTCGGCCACCACGGAACCGGCGACCTGGAGGTCCAGCTGCGCACAGACCGGGACCTGGAGCGCGCCCAGGACCTGTTCCGCCTCAGCTACAGCGCGGTGTAGCGGATTCCGCCTCGGCCCTCCGGGTTTAGGGCGCCTGTCCGACAGGTCGGGTGACGGGCCCACGGGTGAGTCGGGTCCGTTCAGCGTGGGGCGGGTCCTGGAAGGGTCACCGTTCTGTCGTCGATGGCATGGTGCTCCGGACGGTCGCGGGTGTGACGCTCGCAACGGGTGTCTCCACCGCGCGTTCGGTCTTGGTCCAGCGCCTGCGACGGGTGATGATCTGCCACAATGCGCACCAACTGGCCGCGAAGCCGAGGTACATGCAGACCATGACGGCGGGAGACCCGCAGACGGCCTTCCAGGCCGGCAGGTCGTCGGTGCGGCGCCAGTAGAGCAACGCCGAAACCAGGTAGGCGGTGAAGGGCAGCGACTGCCAGGCCAGGACGTTCAGCCACACCGAGCCGGGCACGAGGCGGGGCATTCCGGCGCCGTCCCCGCACAACGCGCGGAGGACCGCGTAGTGCTGGATGACCGAGGCGGGCAGGGTGACCAGGTACGGGACGAGCAGGTAGCAGGTGAGTTCGACGCGGCCCCGGATGCCGACGGCGGAATGGGTCCAGAGTTCCGGCAGGCGCCTGATGGCGCTCATGTGGCCGTGGTACCAGCGGGCGCGCTGACGTAGCAGGCGGCGGGGGCTGGTCAGTCCCTGCTGGGAGACGAAGGCCGTGGTGGTGGAGGTGACCGTCCATCCCCGGGCCGCGAGGCTGATGCCCAGGTCGAGGTCCTCGGTCAGGGAGTCCGACCAGGGGAGCGGTCCGATGCTGTCGAGGGCGGAGAGTCGGCTGAACTGACCGTTGCCGCCCATGCTCACTGTGCCGGTGGCGATCCGCCCGAACTGGGTCAGTGCGCTCAAGGCCCAGAACTCGAGATCCTGCAACCGCAGCGCCCAGCGATGCCGGCCGCGGATGCGCACCGCCAGCTGGGCCCCGCCCACCGCCGGGTCCGCGAACCGCAGCGTCACACGGCCTGCTGCGCCCGGTGTCATCCGGCCGTCGGCGTCCAGCACGCAGACCAGTACCCGACCCGTATCCAGGCCCTCCTTCCCGGCCTGCTCGCGCACCGTGTACAGCCCCGCGTTGAGGGCGGCTCCCTTGCCCCGCCGGGCGGCGGGCAGCGTCCTGCGGACCAGAGTGACACGGTCACCGCCAACGGTCTGCACGATGCGGGCGGTGGCGTCGTCACTGCCGTCATCGACGACGACGATGCGCGCGCCCGGTTGCCCTTCGAGCAGGCAGCGCAGTGTGTTGGCGATGACGCGTTCCTCGTTCAGGCAAGGAACGAGGACGAAGACGCTCCAGCCGATGGGGAGTTCAACAGTCGGCTCGTGCGCTCGCAGGAGCTGCCCGCGCATCGAGCCCTCGGCACGGCGGGCAAGAATTGTGCCTAGGGCGAGGAGCGAGACGTTGTAGACGCCCGTGAACACCGCGATGACAATGGTGACGTACTGAGTGATCGTGTCTAGTACGGCCACGGGATCCCCCTTGTGGGCTCCGCCCGGCTGCTGCGGGGCCTTCTCGCGGTCGGCATCACCTTCCCGGCTCACGGCCCGGCCCCTTCGGGTTACCCAGGCGAGATGCCGGATCCAATCCAGTGCGTCCCAGTTCGGGGTGCTTACGGATGCTGTCGACGCACTCGGGCACACCCCAGCGCACGATGTCTGCCCCGGGGCGGAGGACTTGACCGTCCGGCCCACCGTTTTCGGATCCACCGCTGGACCACGGTGAGGATGACCATGCCCGGGAGCAGGCCGGCGTAGTCAAGACCGACGGCCCGGTGTGGTCGGGGGAGGAGGACCGCTCGGAGCTGCTGGCGTCCTGTCACCGCGAGTCCCTCCGCGTGGCGGACGAGCTGGGCGCGAAGACGGTCGCCTTCCCCGCCATCTCGACGGGCGTCTATCGCTGGCCGGTCGAGGACGCGGCGCGCATCGCGGTCGAGACGGTGCGGCAGACGGAGACGTCCGTGGAAGAGGTCCGCTTCGTCCTCTTCGACGAGCGGGCGTACGAGGCCTTCGCGTCGCAGATGCGCTGAGGGCCGGGCGGTGACCTCCGGCACCCCCGCCGTCCGTATGACCTGTCCCTGGTGTCCGCCTGCGTCCGCACTGCCGCACGCCCCGTCGCCTTCGACGGCGTCCCCGGCCGCTCGGCGGATTCCTGCGCCACCCTTCCAGCGGACAGGAGCGAGCACCTGCAAAAGGGCCGGAGCGCGCGTTCGTGATCACACCGGGACACGGGCGCACCTTTCGCCGGTGCGCGCCGGTGCGGCGATCGGCGCCGATGTCGCCGGAGGCCGTTCGATATGTGCCTTCAAGTCGGCACACCGATCAGTTTCGGCCAGCGTGGTTCCACAAGAACGCGCACCGACTTCTAGTGGATCCGGCTCTTCCGCACCTCGTGAAGCTCCCTAAGGATCGGGGGGCATCCGGAAGCGACTAGTCCGCTTCTTTGACTCCACACCCCGATGAGGACCCATGCCGGCCCCGTTCGCCTTCCATGCCGCCTCCTGCTGCCGACGGAGATTCACCGAGGAGGCCCTGGACAGTTGAGATTCCGGATCGGTCGCCCGAGCAGCACGCCCACACGCCCGGCCCCAGAGTACCGGGAGTACCCGCAGTACCAGCAATACCCGCAGTACCAGCAATACCCGGAGCATGAGGAACACCCGGAGTACTCGGAACATCAGGAGTACCCCGAGCCGGTCCACGCCGGCCACGGCGCCCACGCCGACCACAGTGTCCACGCCGACCACGCCGATCACGGCGTCCCTGCCGGCCGCGGCCCCCGGGCCGCGCCTGCCGAGGAGCCGGCGGCCGCCGAAGCGCCCTTGTCCGACCACGAGATAGCCCTCATCAGGACGTCCCTCTCGGCGGTCGAGCCCCACGCAGGGGAAATAACGGTCTACTTCTACGCGATCCTGTTCGCCCGTTATCCCGAAGTCCGCTCGATGTTCCCGGAAGGGATGGACACCCAGCGCGACCGCCTCCTGCGCGCGCTGCTCCGCATCGTGGACCTGGTCGACGATCCCGAGAACCTCGTCCGTTTCTGCGGGCACCTCGGCCGCGATCACCGCAAGTTCGGCACGCAAGCCGCGCACTTCCCGGCCGTGGGCGAATGCCTCCTCGCCACGCTGGCCCGGTACGCCGGTTCCGCGTGGACCCCGGAGATCGCCGCCGCCTGGACGAAGGCGTACGGCACGGTCGCGCAGGTCATGATCAGTGCGGCCGAGGAGGACGAGGCGGTACGGCCCGCCGTGTGGCCCGCCACGGTCGTCCACCGCGTCTCGCGCGGCCACGGCATCGCCGAGATCACCGTGCGTCCCCAGATTCCCTACGAGTACGCCGCGGGCCAGTACGCGAGCATCGAGACTCCGTGGTGGCCGAAGCGCTGGCGCTACTACTCCGTCGCCAACGCGCCCCGCGAGGACGGCACCCTCACCTTTCACGTGCGCGCCGTGCCCGGCGGCTCGGTCAGCGAGGCGCTGGTGCACCGGGCGGTGGTGGGCGACGTCATCCGGCTCGGGCCCCCGATGGGTGACATGACCCTGGACGCGGCCGACCAGGACGAACTGGTCTTCGTGGCCGGGGGCACCGGTCTCGCCCCGGTCCGCGCGCTCGTCGAGGAGGTCGCCCGCCGAGGGGGGTACCGGCAGGTCCACCTGTTCGTCGGCGCCCGGACCGGGGCCGAGCTGTACGGGGTCGACGACATGCTGAGGATGGCCCAGCGGCACCACTGGCTGACCATCAAGGGCGCGGTCTCCGACGAGTACATCCCCGGGATCCGCGGCTCCCTCCCGGACGTACTGGCCGACTACGGGCCCTGGTACGAGCACGACGTCTTCCTCAGCGGCCCGGCCCAGATGGTCGCCTCCGCCAAGGAGATGCTCACCGTCAGCGGCACCCGGCCCGACCGCATCCACCACGACCCCTTCGAGACCCCCGTGCTGTCCGCACTCTGACTCCCGTCCGGCCGGCTTCCCGGCCCGCTTCCCGGCACGCTCCCCGGTCCGCTCCCCGGTCCGCTCCCCGAGCCGCGCCTCCCCCCCCCGTATCCGACCTGTCACCCGCCAGGAGACCCCTTCGTGACCATGCCTCCGCCGCCCTTCGGATCAGCGGGTGAACACCAGCTGCAGCAGCACATGGGAAGTGCGGACCGCGCCGCCCGGTTCTACGACCAGCAGGTGCGTCGCCATCTCACGCCGGAGATGCAGGAATTCATCGGGCGTCAGGCCATGGTCTTCCTGGCCACCGCGGACTCCCACGGGGAGTGCGACGCGAGCTTCCGGGCGGGACCGCCGGGTTTCGTCCACGTGATCGACGCACAGACCCTGGCCTACCCCGAATTCCGCGGCAACGGTGTGCTGGCCAGCGCGGGCAACATGGTCGAGAACCCTCATCTCGGCATGCTCTTCGTGGACTTCACCCACGACCACGTGGGGCTCCACGTCAACGGCGTCGCACACCTCTACCACGACAGCGACCTCCGACGTCTCCGCCCCGGACTGCCCACCGGCGTCGCGCCCGGCCGCAGTCCGGAAATGTGGGTGCACCTGACCGTCGAGGAGGCCTATATCCACTGCTCCAAGTACATACCCCACCTGGTGCCGGCGCCCCGCCCCGCCGGCCGCGACACCTCCCGCCCCAAGGACTCGGACTACTTCACGCGGCCCCGCGCGGCCTACTGATTCACGCGGCCCCGCGCGGCCTACTGAGGCACGCGGGGGCCGCGCCGGCCGTCAGCACAAACGGGTGTGGCGGCAGATGATCCGGCCGCCGCCGTGGGAACCGCCGGACGAGCCGCCGGAGCCTCCGGAGTCGCCCAGGCGGGGAACCCCGTCGGGGAAGGCGGTGTTGCGGTTGCGGTCGCCGGGGAAGGGGTCGCGGTAGTCCGGATCGCGGTCGCCGTCCCGGTCCGGCAGGTCCACGGAGGTGCCGGTGCCCCGGTCGGGCTCCGGGCAGCCGTTGTCCTCGGACGACAGGTAGAGCGTCACCTGTGCGCCGCTCTCGACCTTCGCGCCCTCGGCCGGGTCGTGCGCGCACACCCGCCAGTCGTCGTACTCGCCTTCGTCGGGCAGCTTGTCGTTGCGGTACGCCTTGCGCGCCTCGATGCGGCCGGCGGGGACCCCCAGGGCGACGACCTCCGCGCGGGCCGTCCGCCACGTCTTCCACACCAGCTCGGGCATCGTCGGCCACGGTATGGGCTGCCCGTCCTCCTTCGGGCACGGGGCGTCCTTCGGCACGACGCCGAAGTCGAGCACCGGCTTCACGCCGAGCGGCGGGCCGGCCTCCTGGAAGCAGACGGTCCACGTCGTACGGCCGCGGATGAACTTGTTCTTCTCGGACGCATCGTGGGAGTTCACGACGAACCCGGCCTTCCGGGCCTTTCCGTAGGCGACGTCCAGGTTCTGGCCGCGGTAGTCGGCGGCCGGCGGTCGCGTCGGCTCCGCGGTGCGCGTCCTGGCGGAGGCGGCCGTCGCGCCGGGCGTCACGCCGCGGGACTGCTTCGTCCCGGCCGCTTTCGCGTCCGCCGCGTCGCCCTTTGCGCTGTCCTCCCGCAGGTCGGGCAGGACGGCGCCCAGCACGGCCACGGCGGCGACGGCAGTCGCGACCTTCCGGCGCTTCGACCAGGGCTTGCGCTGCCGGGGCGCGCCCTCCGGGTCGTGCGTCGGATCGGACGGTGCCGGGGTGGTCTGCGGGCCAGGCATGGCGGAGCCCTTCGAATTCGTGCAATTGTGCGGGCGTATCGTACACAGCCCGCAGCGGGCGGCGGACCCGGCCCCGGCCGAGGCCGCCGCGACCGCCACCACGGCGGCGCGCCCGCGCGACTCAGGCGTCCTCGGCCGGCTCCACGAGCACCTTGACGTTCTTGACCTCGGTATCCGCCGCGTCCGGGATCACCATGCCCGCCTCCACCCCGGTCCGCAGGTAGCGCAGGACCTCTGCGCCGAGCCGCTCGCCCGGCACGGCTGCGGGGATGCCGGGCGGGTAGGGGGTCAGCATCTCCGCCGCGACGCGGCCGGCCGCCTTCTCCCAGGGGACCAGTTCGGTGCGGCCGAAGAACGCGTCGCGCGGCAGCGTCACCTGCTCCAGGCGCAGCTCCGCGGGGCCGGGCACCTCCACCCGTGCGTCGGTGCGCAGTTCGCGGGCGTGCCCGGGCAGGTCCAGCAGGGCGGTGAGCAGCCGGCCGGTGGTCTGTGTGTCGTCCGCGTGGGAGAGCTGGGCGCTGATGCGGCGGTGGTCGCAGACGTGCAGGTTGATCCGGTGGTGTTCGCGGAGGAAGTCCGCGGCCCGGTAGCCGGTCGTGCCCAGGGCGGAGATGTCGATGATGATCTGCAGGGGGTCGAGGTCGGCGGCCAGGCCGGGGGCGCAGAAGTCGGCGCGGCCGTGCACGTGCATGCCGTCGATGTCCTCGATCCGTTCGCGCAGCCGTCCGGCGAGGGCGAGGGCGTCGTCGTAGAGGCGCCGGCCGTGCTCGGCCATCTGCCGGCGCCAGCCGTCGAGCGCCGCGTAGACGAGGACGGAGGGGCTGGTGGTGCCGAGGAGGTCGGCGCAGGCCTTGAGGGCCTTGGGGTCGATGCGGTCGCCCTGGAGGTGGAAGACGGAGCTCTGTTCCAGCCCGGAGCCCATCTTGTGCACCGAGGTGACGCAGACGTCCGCACCGGCGTCCATGGCCCAGGCCGGCAGGGCGGGGTGGAACGGCAGATGGGCGCCCCAGGCCTCGTCGACGACGAGCGGCTTGCCGCGGCGGTGGCAGACGGCCGCGATGTCGGCGAGCGCGGCGCAGGTGCCGTACGGGGTGGGGCTGGTGACGAGCGCTCCCCGGGCGCCGGGGTGCCTGTCGAAGGCCTCGTCGAACGCTTCGGCGGACGGAGGGTGGGCCAGGTGCAGGCCGGGGTCCCACTGGGGATCCACCCAGACGGGCCGGATGCCGGCGAGCACGAGGCCGGAGACCACGGACTTGTGGGCGTCGCGCCCGATGATCAGTTCCTGGTGGGGTCCGGCGACGGCCAGCATGGCCGCTTTGACGGAGAGGGAGCTGCCGCAGGTGGAGAAGAACGTGTGCTCGGCACCCACGGCATCGGCCATCAGCGCCTGGGCCCGTTCGAGAACGTGGTGGGAGGAGCTCCGGTCGTCCAGTCCGCTGGTGGCCAGGACGTCACTGGTGAACACGGCGTCCCCCAGCGCCTCCCGCACGCGTGGGTCGGCTCCGCGGCCCTGCTTGTGGCCCGGAGGGGTGAACGGCACCTGCCCGGTCTCGTGGTACGCGACGAGAGCGTCCAGCACCGGTGCGCAGGAGTGGTCCGGGGAAGCGTGGTCCATGGGACTCCGGTTCCCCGCGAACGACCGCGGGGAAACAGGCCCGTGCCCCGGCCGCCCCCGGCTGCCCGGCCCTCGGCCGCCCGGGCCCCGGCCGTCCCGCACCCCCGCACCCCCGCGCCGCGCGGCTCGCGGTCCGCCGGAAGCTGCCATAGCGTCGGAGGGCCGGGGCATACGGAGGCCGGGACCCTACCGGCGGACGGTGCCCTGGGAGGACGGTGTGCAACGGTGCGACGGTCACAGCGGAACGACAGCTGGTGGACCCGGGTGCGGCGGAGCTACGAGCAGGGCGCCGACGAGGCCGGGGGAGAACGGCCCCTGCTGGGCTACACGGTGCTGCTCGGCGGGTACGCGGCCCTGACCGCGTCCGCCGTGGGCATCGCGGTGGCCAGGCGCCGCACCACTCCCGCACGGCCGTCCGCGGCCGACCTCGCCCTGCTCTCGGTCGCCACGTTCCGCATCAGCCGGATGCTCGCCAAGGACTCCGTGGTCTCCCCGCTGCGGGCCCCCTTCACCACCTACCAGGAACCCGCCGGCCCCGGGGAGGTCACCGAAGCCCCGCGGCCGGGCCCGGTGCGCCACGCCGTCGGCGAACTGCTGACCTGTCCCTTCTGCCTGACCAGTGGGTGGCCACGGCCGGTGTCGCCGGCCTGCTGCTGATGCCCGTCACGACGCGGTGGGTGGCCGGGGGCATGACCGTCATCTCCGCCGCCGACGTCCTGCAGATCGGCTACGACGCGCTCAAGTGACGCGGCCTCGGCCCGCGGCGCGCCGGGCGCTCAGGAGCCGAGGACGAAGTGCAGGGCCGCGACGGCCGCAGCCAGTACTCCGGCCAGCACGGTGATCAAGGCCGAGGACGTCAGCAGGTAGGTGCTTCCGAGGCTCGCCGTCGTGCCGTTGACGAGCGCCACGACCTCCGTGGGGCTCGGGCGGCGCTCGGGGCCGGCGGGGCCGGTGCCGTCGGGGTGCTGGGTGCCGGTGCGGCGACTCATGAGGGCCTCTCCTCCGTCGGGGCTGTTGTCGAAGAAGGGGCGGAAAGCGCCCCTGCCGTGCAAGTCCCGTTCCGTGCAATGCCCATGGCCGGAGGTTGCCGAAAACATCCCCGGCGGCCTTTGCACGCCATCGCCTTCCCAGGGACCTATAAGGGTGTGGAACGACCCGGAGGAGGTGCCTGCGTGAGCCCCCGAGGAGATCACGGGGCCGTACCCGCTGAGTTGCCGGCCTTCGCCGCTTTCTTCACGACGGAGTACCCACGGGTCGTGCACAGTCTGATGAGAGCCGGGGCGACCTATGAGGAAGCCGAGGACGCGGCGCAGGACGCCATGCAGGAGTTCCTGCGCACGTCGCCGGGGTGCAAGAGCCCCGCGGGCTGGGTCCGGACGGTCGCCTGGCACGCGTACTGCAAGAAGGCCGAGCGCAACCGCAGGCGGCTCGCCCTGGAATCGCGGAGCGCACGCCTGTCGGGAACGGTGCCACCGGACCGGGCCGAACCGGACGAGCACGAACAGGTGCTGGAGATCCTGCGCGGTCTTCCGCCCCGGCAGGGACAGGTCCTGGCCCTGCACCTGGACGGATACTCCGCGCAGGAAACCGCCGAACTCCTCAGCGTGAAAGCGAGCACCGTCCGCAGCAATCTGCGGCACGCGATCACCACGCTGCGCAGCCTGCTGGACAACTACGAGGAACAAGAAGGAGGTCCGCGTGTCCGCAAGCGATGAGCGGGGTCTCGCCACACGCAGGGCCCGGCCGAAGACTGCCGGAGATGCCGCGCCGGCCGTGCATCCGGCCTTCGAGCGATTTCTCCGGACCGTCCGGGCCGACGTCGAAAGCCGGCTCACACCGGCCGCGGTGGAGGAGCGCCTGCAACGGCTCGTCGGGGCCGCGACGGGGGAAGCGCCGGACGCGGACCCCGCCCCGGCGGGCGGCGTCTCCGGCTTCGCGTCCCGGGCCGCCTGGGCCGCTTACGGCTACCACGTCGTCCACCTCTGGCTGCTGGCCGTCGCGACGGCGGGCCGCCCCGGTGTCCGTCTCCACCGGGACGACGTCGACGCGCTGGCGGTGGAGACGGCGGCGCGGGCGCTGAGCAGCTTCCGCGAGGGGGCGCAGCAGCCGGTTCCGGAACCCCGGGACGCCGTACCGGAGGTGAAGGCGGCGTTCCTCACCGAGTGCGTCCGGCACCTGCCCTACGTCGACCGGAGCCGCCACCTCATGCCCGAGCAGGACTCCTTCGACGAGTTCGAGGACACGGACGCATCCGGTCTGGTGGGCGTGCTGTGGGACTGCGCGACCACCGGGCAGGCCGCGGAACTGCGCCGCGTGGCCGGCGGCGGCGAGGAGGCGGGCGACACCGAAGAGATCGTCACTCTGACGCCCATCGCCATCCGCGCCGCGGCCCAGCGGTACCCGGAGGGAGTGCCCCCGGACCGATGGCCTGATCTCCCCTCCTGAGCGCACCACCGGACGCAGGTGACATCTCATGAACGCGAACGACGGGAAAGTACGGCAGGTGCTGCAGCGTTCGCACGAACTCGACCACGAGCACTACGCGGTCGGCGTCGAACTCCAGCCGTACAAGCTCACGGGGGTCGTCGTCGGGGCCGACGGTGCGGTCATCGCCCGCACCCGTCGGCACCTCACGGTCATGGAGTCGGCGGAGGTGGTGCAGCGCGTGGCCGAGATGGCGGGCCGCCTGATGGACGACAGACTCGGCTGCGCCTTTCCCCGGGACAGGGTGTGCGTCGGGGTCCAGGTGGGCGGCCCCGTCGACCCGGACACGGGAACGGTCCTCCACCTCGTCAACGGCCCCGACGACCACCGGCACGAGAAGCCTCCCCCGTACGAGTGGGTGGACGTCCCTCTCGGCGCGGAGCTCGCCTTCAAGATGGGCTGCGCCACGTCGGTGGAGAACGACGCGCACGCCTTCGCGGCGTACGAGCAGAGCCTCGGCGTGGGCAGCACCAGCGCGACGTTCGGGGTCGTCCTCGTCCGCGACGGCGTGGGCGCCGGAATGGTCGTGCGGGGCGAACGGGTCTTCGTCCCGATGGAGTTCGGTCACCTCCAGGTCTGGCAGCGGGGCCGGATCTGCGACTGCGGCATGCGGGGGTGCATCGAGAGCCAGGTCGGGAACCGGGCCCTGACCGCCGTGGTCAAAGAGCTGACCGGGCGGGAACTGGACGGGCTGGAGGCCGCGATCGCGCTCGCCGACAGCACGGACCCGCAGGCGCGCCAGGCGGCGTCGGCGTTCCGCAAGGCCGGGACCTCGATCGCCCGTGGCATCGCCACCTTGCTCACCACGTTCGGCCCGACCCATGTGGTGATCTACGCGGCGGAGGACCTCATCAGCGGCGGGCCGGGGCGCCGGGCGGCGAACTCCTTCCTCGACGCGATGAGGAAGTTCCCCGCGCACACGTTCCACATCAGCAGGGACTGTCACATCGTCACCAAGCCGCTGGATGCCGTCCGTGGTGCGCACGGCGCCGCGCTGATCGCGCTGCAGAGTTGTTTCGGCGTCCGGCTCCGACCCCGGTAGGAGTGTCCCCCATGCGCCCACGGATCCACGACGACGACCGGCTCGCCATCGGACTCGACATCGGAGGCACGAAGATCGCAGCAGGAGTGGCCGACGCGGGAGGCCGCGTCGTCGAGCGGGTCCCGGCCGTGCCGTGCCCCTCCGACCAGGCGGCCATCCTGAAGGCCGTTTCCGTCCTGGTCGAAGAACTGCACGCCCGGAATCCCGGGACCGTCGCCGTCGGCGTCGGAGCGGCGGGCCTCGTCCACTGGCCCGAAGGCCGCATCCGGACCGCTCCCAACACCGCCTACCGCGATCTGCCGCTGCGCCGGCTGCTCCAGGAGGCCACCGGGCTGCCGGCCCTCGTCGACAACGATGCCAACGCCGCCTGCTGGGCGGAGTACCGCAAGGGGAACAGCGCCTCCTACATGGCCTTCATCACCGTGGGCACCGGCGTCGGCGGCGGCCTCGTCCTGGCGGACCGCCTCTTCCGCGGCCGCACCGGGATCGCCATGGAGTTCGGGCACACGATCGTCGACCCGCACGGCGCCGAGCGCTGCGGTTGCGGCGTCGTCGGCTGTCTGGAACCCCTGGCCTCCGGGCGGGCGCTCGGTCGCTACGGCGGCGCGGCGGCCGCGGCCGAACCCGGCGGGACGCTGGCCACGCTCGCCGGCGGCCCCGGCCGCGTGACCGGGGAGACGGTCTCCGCGGCCGCGCGCGCCGGAGACCCGGCCGCACGTGCCCAGCTGGAGCGCCTCGGCCACTGGCTCGGCATCGGCATCGCGACGCTCGTCAACCTCTTCGACGTCGAGCTGGTGGTCGTCGGCGGCGGCGTCGCGGAAGCCGGCGAACTGCTGCTGGCCCCCACCCGGGCGAGCTTCGCCCGGTACGTCACCGCGGCCGCCCACCGTGAGCTCCCGGCCATCGAGCCGGCCCGCCTCGGGCCGGAGGCGGGGTGGATCGGCGCGGCCCTCCTGGCCCTGGACCAGGACGAACCGGCCCCCGGCCGGGAGCACAGGGAGGGGCCGGGCGGGGGAGCGTGAGAGGCCCACGGAAAACGGCCGGGCGGCCACCTCGCCGTTGAGGTGGCCGCCCGGCCGCGGCGGTCGGGGACGCCGGAGAAGACGGTGCGCCGGGATCAGACCTGCGGCACCGGGAAGGTCGGGTACTCCACCCCGGACACGTGCTGGACGACACGGATGACCTGGCAGGAGTAGCCGAACTCGTTGTCGTACCACAGGTAGAGGATCGCGTTGTCGCCGTCGACCTTGGTGGCGCCGGCGTCGACGATCGAGGCGTGGCGTGAGCCGACGAAGTCCATGGACACGGCGTCGGGGGCGGTGGTGAAGTCGATCTGGCGCTTCAGCGGCGAGTTCAGTGAGACGTCGCGCAGGTGCTCGAGGACCTCCTCGCGGGTGGTCTCGCGGCCCAGGCGCAGGCTGAGGATCGCGATCGAGACGTCCGGTACGGGGACGCGGATCGAGCTGCCGGTGATCGGCGCCTTGAGGTCGGGCAGGGCCTTGGCGACGGCCGAGGCGGCGCCGGTCTCCGTGATGACCATGTTGAGCGGCGCGGAGCGGCCGCGGCGGTCGGCCTTGTGGTAGTTGTCCAGCAGGTTCTGGTCGTTGGTGAACGAGTGGACCGTCTCGACGTGGCCGCGCAGCACGCCGTACTCGTCGTCCATCGCCTTCAGCGGCGGGACGATCGCATTGGTGGTGCAGGACGCGCAGGACAGGATCTGCTCGTCCGGCTTGATCGTGTCGTGGTTGACGCCGTGCACGATGTTGGGCACGTCACCCTTGCCGGGCGCGGTCAGGACGACCTTGTCGACACCGGGGCGCAGGTGCTTGGACAGGCCCTCGCGGTCGCGCCACTTGCCGGTGTTGTCGATGAGGATGGCGTCCTTGATGCCGTACGCCGTGTAGTCGACCTCGGACGGGTCGTTGGCGTAGATCACCTTGATCTCGTTGCCGTTGGCGACGATCGTGCTGTTCGCCTCGTCGACGGTGATCGTGCCCTGGAACTGGCCGTGGATCGAGTCGCGCCGCAGCAGCGAGGCGCGCTTCACGATGTCCTGCTCGCCGCCCTGGCGGACGACGATGGCGCGCAGCCGCAGGCCGTTGCCCGAACCGGCCTTCTCGATGAGGAGGCGGGCGACGAGGCGGCCGATGCGGCCGAAGCCGTAGAGGACGACGTCGCGGCCCTCGCACCGCTCGGCCTTGTTCTCACCCGTGGCGCCGGCGACGGCTTCGGCGGTGAAGTCCTCCACCGACAGGCCGCGGTCGTCGGCCTTGTACGTCGCGGCGAGCATGCCGATGTCGATCTGGGAAGGGCCGAGATCGAGCGTGGTCAGGGCCTGAAGGAACGGCAGCGTCTCGGTGACCGAGAGCTCCTCGCCCGCTATCTGCCGGGCGAAACGGTGGGTCTTCAGGATGCTGACGACCGACTTGTTCACCAGGGAGCGGCTGTGGAGGAGGACCGTGACGTCCTGCTCGCGGTGCAGCTTCCCGATGATCGGGATCATCGACTCCGCGATCTCCTCGCGGTTCTTCCAGCTTGTGAACGAGTCTTCGTTGACAGTCACAGGTGCAGGTCCATCTCTCGATCGAGCTAGGCGGCGCTCATATGCTAACCCCACACTCTTTTGACTGTTCAAGCGGTGTCGCTGAGGGGAATCCCACACTCCGGAGCGCGGTCGCCGGGTGCCCTGGAGTAGCCGTCCCCCGGGATGGCCCAGGATCCCGGCGGTGAAGACGGTGGGACATCTTTCGAAGACTCAGGGATATTCATCCGCTCATTCGATCTCCCTAATGTTGAGCACATCAACCGCCGGGGACACCGCCCCGGCCGCTCACCAGGAGAGATCACCATGCGCGCTGTCGTTCAGAAGTCCTTCGGAGGCCCCGAGGTCCTGGAGGTCGTCGAGACCGAGCGACCCACCCCCCTCGGCGGCGAGGTCCTCGTCCGCGTCCACGCCAGCGGCGTGAACCCGGTCGACGTGGCCGTCCGCTCCGGCGCCCTCCCGCTGCTCGGCGAGCCGCCCTTCGGCGTCGGCTGGGACATCTCCGGCGTCGTCGAGGAGGCCGGCCCCGGTGCCCGCTTCAAGCCGGGCGACGAGGTCTTCGGCATGCCGTTCTTCCCGCGCGCCGCCACCGGCTACGCCGAGTACGTCGCCGTGCCGTCCCGCCAGGTGGCCCGCAAGCCCGCCGGCCTGGACCACGTGCACGCCGCGGCCCTCCCGCTCGCCGCGCTCACCGCCTGGCAGGGACTGGTCGACGCGGCCCGGATCACCGAGGGGCAGCGGGTGCTGATCCACCGCGCGGCGGGCGGCGTCGGCCACTTCGCCGTGCAGATCGCCAAGGCCCGCGGCGCCCACGTGATCGCCATGGCGAGCGCTCCCAAGCACGACTTCGTGCGCGGCCTGGGCGCCGACGAGGTCATCGACTACCGCACCACCGACTTCACGGAGGCGGTCAAGGACGTCGACGTCGTCTTCGACTCCTCCTCCGAAGGCATCCGCTCCCTGGCCGTCCTGCGCCCCGGCGGCACCCTCGTCAGCATCATGGAGCACTGGAACCAGGAGCTCGCCGCCCAGGTCGAGGCCGCGGGCCGGAACTTCGCCGGGATCTCCGTCGAGCCCGACTACGCCTCGCTGGAGGCGATCGCCGCCCTCGTGGAGGCCGGCCGCATCCGCCCCCACGTCGCCGGGACCTTCCCGCTGGCCGAGGCCGCCGCGGCCCACGAGGCCGTCGGCTCGGGCCGGACCCAGGGCAAGATCGTCCTGACCGTCGACTGACACGGGCCGGGACGTACGCTGGCCGGAAGGCCGGAAGGCCGGAAGGCCGGAGAGCCGGAGAGCCGGAGAGCCGGAGAGCCGGAAGGCCGGTGACGGGAACGACGGGGAAGAGGGGACGGCGTTGGACATCCTGACCGAGGCGCTGGGCTCGATGCGGACCGGGCAGCCCAAGTCCGTACGCACCCACGGCCGCGCCCCCTGGGGGCTGCGCCTCCCCCCGGTCGCCGGCGCCGGCTTCCACGTGGTGCTCTACGGCACCTGCTGGCTCGTCCCCCTCGGCGACGGGCCGCACCTGAAGCCCCTCGCCCTCAGCACCGGCGACGTGGTCTTCCTGCGCGACGGCCGGGGGCACATCCTCGCCGACGACCCCTCCACCCCGGCCGAAGTGGAGAGGCCCGAGCAGTTCGAGCCCGGCTCGCCGCTCGGCACGGTCACCATCGGCGGCGACGGCCCGAGCACGAGTCTGCTGTGCGGCAACTACCACCTGGACCAGGGGCGCCCCCACCCCCTGGTGAGCCGGCTCCCCGAGATCATCCACCTCCCCACCCGGCACGGCCGCCACCCCGAACTGAGCGCCGCCGTCCAGCTCCTCGGCACGGAACTGGAGAACCCCCGCATCGGATCGGCCGGCATCGTGCCCGCGCTCATCGACTCGCTGCTCCTCTACATCCTGCGCGCCTGGATCGAGGACCAGCCCCCAACGGCGGCCGAGGGCTGGGCGGCCGCCCTCTGCGACAGCGCCGTCGCCCCGGCGCTCTCCGCCGTCCACGCGGACCCGGCCGCCCAGTGGACGGTCGAGTCGCTCGCCGAGCGCGTGGGCCTGTCCCGCGCGGCCTTCGCCCGCCGCTTCACCGCCCTCGTCGGAGAGCCGCCCATGGCCTATCTGACCCGCTGGCGCATGACGACCGCGGCCCAGCTGCTGCGCGAGACCGACGCCCCGCTCACGACGGTCGCGGCCCGGACCGGATACGGCTCCGAATACGCCTTCGCCAAGGCATTCAAACGTGAATACGGCCGGGCCCCGGGCGGCTACCGCCGGGAGGCCCGGGCTGCGTGAGGGGCACGCACCCCGGTCACGAGCCGAGGTGGCGGGTGTCGCCGAGGCCGGCGACCTGGCGGTTGTGGAAGAAGTCGTCCTCGCGCAGGGTGGTGATGCTGCCCGGGGCCGCCGGGAAGGCGACACGGCCCAGCGCCTCGAACGGCATCCCGATCCATGCCGCCACCACGAACGTCAGGGCGAAACCGTGCGTCACGATCACCTGGTGGGCGCACGGGCGCCGCAGGATGTCGTCCACGGCCGCGTAGACGCGCCGGGCGAAGACCGCTCTGGTCTCGGCACCGGGCAGGCCCTCGTCGTGCCCCATCCGGTCCCCGGCGGCCGGCGGCGGGACGAACCGCCGGTCCAGCCACTCCTGCGGCCGCCCCTCGGCCTCCCCGTAGGACTTCTCCCGCAGCCTGCGGTCCAGGACCGGCTCCACGCCGAGGAGTCCGGCCACCGCCTCGGCCGTCTCCCGGGTCCGCCGCAGATCCGAGGAGAACAGCTCCACCCCGGCACCGCCGGGGATCGCGGCCCGCAGCGCCCGGGCGATGGAGGCCGCCGCGCGCCTGCCGGCCGGAGTGAGCCGCGAATCGTGCCAGCCGCCGACCACCCCTTCGACGTGATGGGTCGCTTCCGGGTGCGTGACGACGTAGACGCTGCGCATCAGTGCATGCCCCTTCTCGTGTCCCCACCTCGTGCCACCGCGGCGCCCGCCGCCCCACGGCGGCGGGGGATGATGGGTCGGTGAACTGCGCCGCCCATGATCCGACACCCGTCAGCGATTCGGCACCCCGTCCCGTTCCCGTCCCTGACGCCGTCGCCTACCTGACCGGGCAGTGGACGGTCGACCGCACCCTGCTCGACCTGGACACCGGCGCCGAGGGGGCGTTCCACGGCACGGCCGACTTCCGTCCGGCCGATGACGGCGCGTCCGTACTGCACGTCGAGGACGGCGAGCTGAGCTGGGCCGGCGCGGTCAACCGGGCCGGGCGGACGCTGCGGCTGCTGGCCCGGCCGGACGGCACGGCCGAGGTGCTGTTCGCCGACGGCCGGCCCTTCCACGACCTCGACCTGCGCACCGGGCACTGGACCACCCGTCACCCCTGCGGGCGGGACGGCTACGACGGCACGTTCACCGTCGTCTCGCCCGGCGAGTGGCACGTGCAGTGGCGCACCACCGGGCCCGCCAAGGACCACCTCCAGCGCTCGGTGTACCGGCGGCGCTAGCCGGCCGGCCGCCGGAGCGCCCCGCACCCGCCCCCTCCCGCCAGGGATGCACGGGCAGGTGTTCTGTGGATTGATGGGGGCAGGGGGCGGGGAGACCGGCCGCGCGCCGGTCCTTGCGACCGGCGACGCGGGAGGACGGGTTCATGCCGAAGGAGACGGTGGCGGAGCAGTTCGTCGACATCCTGGCGCGGGCCGGGGTGCGGCGGCTCTACGGGGTCGTCGGGGACAGCCTCAACCCGGTCGTGGACGCGGTGCGCCGCCATGCCGCAGTCGACTGGGTCCAGGTCCGGCACGAGGAGGCCGCCGCCTTCGCCGCGGGGGCGGAGGCCCAGCTGACCGGCAGGCTGGCCGCCTGCGCGGGCTCCTGCGGCCCGGGAAACCTGCACCTCATCAACGGCCTCTACGACGCCCACCGCTCCATGGCCCCGGTGCTCGCGCTCGCCTCGCACATCCCGAGCGGTGAGATCGGCACCGGCTTCTTCCAGGAGACCCATCCGGACCAGCTGTTCCGCGAGTGCAGCCACTACTGCGAGCTGGTCTCCAGCCCGCAGCAGATGCCGCGGGTGCTGCGGACCGGCATCCAGAACGCCGTCGGGCGCGGCGGAGTCGGCGTCATCGTCCTGCCCGGCGACGTCGCGGGAGAGCAGGCCCCGGCCCGTTCGGGCGAACACGCGCTGGTCGCGGCCCGGCCGTCGGTGCGGCCCGGGGACGCGGAGATCGACGCCCTCGCCCGGATGGTCGACGAGGCGGGGAAGGTGACGCTGTTCTGCGGCAGCGGAACGGCGGGGGCCCACGAGGAGGTGATGCGCTTCGCGGAGCGGGTCAAGGCTCCCGTCGGGCACGCGCTGCGCGGCAAGGAGTGGATCCAGTACGACAACCCCTACGACGTCGGCATGAGCGGCCTGCTCGGCTACGGGGCCGCCTACGAGGCCACCCACGAGTGCGACCTGCTGATCCTGCTGGGCACGGACTTCCCGTACAACGCCTTCCTGCCGGACGACGTGAGGACCGTGCAGGTGGACGTGCGGCCCGAGCACCTGGGCCGGCGGTCCGCGCTCGACCTCGCGGTGTGGGGCGACGTCCGTGAGACGCTGCGCTGCCTGACGCCGCGGGTGCAGGTCAAGAGCAGCCGGAAGTTCCTCGACAAGATGCTCGCCAAGCACGCCGACGCCCTCGAAGGCGTCGTGAAGGCGTACACGCGGAAGGTGGAGAAGCACACGCCGATCCATCCGGAGTTCGTGGCCTCCGTCCTGGACGAGGAGGCTGCCGACGACGCGGTCTTCACCGTCGACACCGGGATGAACAACGTCTGGGCGGCCCGCTACCTCACCCCGAACGGCCGCCGCCGCGTCATCGGCTCCTTCACCCACGGCTCGATGGCGAACGCCCTGCCCCAGGCCATCGGGGCGCAGTTCCTGGACCGGGACCGGCAGGTCGTCTCGATGTCCGGCGACGGCGGGTTCTCCATGCTGATGGGCGACTTCCTGACCCTGGTGCAGTACGGCCTGCCGGTGAAGGTGGTGCTGTTCGACAACTCGTCGCTGGGCATGGTCGAGCTGGAGATGATGGTGGGCGGCCTCCCGTCCTACGGCACGGCCAACCACAACCCCGACTTCGCCGCCATCGCCCGCGCGGCCGGCGCGTACGGCGTGCGGGTGGAGAAGCCGAAGCAGGTGCGGGGCGCCCTGCGGGACGCGTTCCGGCACAAGGGCCCGGCGCTGGTGGACATCGTGACCGACCCCAACGCCCTGTCGATCCCGCCGAAGATCACCGCGGACATGGTCGGCGGATTCGCCCTGTCGGCGGGACGGATGGTCCTGGAGGGCGGCGTGGGCCGGATGGTCCAGATGGCGCGCTCCAACCTGCGCAACATCCCGCGCCCCTGAGGGCACCCCGATGGTGCGGCCCCACCCCGGGGCGCGGCCGCGAGTGAGCCGCGTCTCACCCGGGCGGGGGCGCTTGTCTATGAAACGAGTTGCATAGCAGGATCCGGGTATGGCGCTCGACCACGCGATCCTCGTCTCCCTGCTGGAGAAGCCGGGCTCCGGCTACGAGCTGGCCCGGCGCTTCGAGCGGTCCATCGGCTACTTCTGGACCGCCACCCACCAGCAGATCTACCGCGTCCTCAAGCGGATGGAGGGCGACGGCTGGATCGACGTGCGCGAGGTGCCGCAGCAGGGTCGGCCGGACAAGAAGGAGTACTCCGTCGCCGCCCCCGGGCGCGCCGCCCTCTCCGGCTGGCTCCACGAGCCGATCGAACCCGAGAGCGTCCGGCACGACCTCGCCGTGAAGATCCGCGGCGCGGCCTTCGACGACCCGGCCGCACTGATCCGCGAAGTCGAACGCCACCACCGGGCGCACTCCGACCGGCTCGCGCACTACCTCGCGGGGGAGCGGCGCGACTTCACCGGGCCCGGGGCGCCCGGAACGCCCGGCGACGCCGGGCGCGAGCTCCAGCACGTCGTCCTGCGCGGCGGCATCGCCTACGAGCGCATGACGATCGCCTGGCTCGACGACGTCCTCGCCACGCTCCACCGGCTCCGGGCCGGGCACTGACCTGCAGACCACACCCTCCGATCTCCACGCCGGAAAGGCGAACCTCCATGGCCGACCAGCTGCTCTTCAACCCGCGCACCTACGACCCCGCGCACTTCGACCCCGAGACCCGCAGGCTGCTGCGCGCCACCGTCGACTGGTTCGAGGAGCGCGGCAAGCGCAAGCTGATCGAGGACTACCGCTCCCGCGCCTGGCTGGCGGACTTCCTCGCCTTCTCGGCGAAGGAGGGCCTGTTCGCCACCTTCCTGACGCCGGCCTCCGCCGCCGGCGGGAACGAGGACAAGCGCTGGGACACCGCCCGCATAGCCGCCCTCAACGAGATCTTCGGCTTCTACGGGCTCGACTACTGGTACGCGTGGCAGGTCACCATCCTCGGCCTCGGCCCGGTCTGGCAGAGCGACAACGCCGCCGCCCGCGCCCGTGCCGCCGAACTCCTCGCCCAGGGCGAGGTGTTCGCCTTCGGCCTGTCCGAGAAGTCCCACGGCGCCGACATCTACTCCACCGACATGCTCCTGGAGCCGGACGGCGACGGCGGCTTCCGGGCGAGCGGCTCCAAGTACTACATCGGCAACGGCAACGCCGCCGGCCTCGTCTCCGTCTTCGGACGCCGCACCGACGTCGAGGGCCCCGACGGCTACGTCTTCTTCGCCGCCGACAGCCGCCACGAGGCGTACCACCTGGTCAAGAACGTCGTCGACTCGTCGAAGTACGTCAGCGAGTTCCGCCTGGAGAACTACCCGGTGGCGGCCGAGGACGTCCTGCACACCGGCCGCGCCGCCTTCGACGCCGCCCTCAACACCGTCAACGTCGGCAAGTTCAACCTCTGCACCGGCGCGATCGGCATCTGCGAGCACGCGATGTACGAGGCCGTCACGCACGCGCACAACCGCATCCTCTACGGCCGCCCCGTCACCGCCTTCCCGCACGTGCGCCGCGAGCTGACCGATGCCTACGTCCGCCTCGTCGGGATGAAGCTGTTCAGCGACCGCGCCGTCGACTACTTCCGCTCCGCCGGCCCCGACGACCGCCGCTACCTCCTCTTCAACCCCATGACGAAGATGAAGGTGACCACGGAGGGCGAGAAGGTCATCGACCTGATGTGGGACGTCATCGCGGCCAAGGGCTTCGAGAAGGACACCTACTTCGCCCAGGCCGCCACCGAGATCCGTGGCCTGCCGAAGCTGGAGGGCACCGTCCACGTCAACCTCGCGCTGATCCTGAAGTTCATGGGCAACCACCTGCTCAACCCGGCCGAGTACGCGCCCGTGCCGACCCGCCTCGACGCGGCCGACGACGACTTCCTCTTCCGCCAGGGCCCGGCCCGCGGTCTGGGCGCCATCCGCTTCCACGACTGGCGCACCGCCTACGACGCCTACGCCGACGTGCCCAACGTCGGCCGCTTCCGCGAGCAGGCGGACGCGCTGTGCGCGTTCGTCACCGCCGCCGCCCCCGACGAGGAGCAGAGCCGCGACCTCGACCTCCTCCTCGCCGTCGGCCAGCTCTTCGCGCTCGTCGTGCACGGCCAGCTGATCCTGGAGCAGGCTCGTCTGACCGGCCTCGACCGGGACGTGCTGGACGAGCTGTTCGCCGTCCTCGTCCGCGACTTCTCCGCGCACGCCGTCGAACTGCACGGCAAGGACTCCGCCACCGAGGAGCAGCAGCGCTGGGCCCTCGGCGCGGTCCGCCGCCCCGTCGTCGACGACGCCCGCTCGGCCCGCGTGTGGGAGCGCGTCGAGGCGCTGTCCGGCGCGTACGAGATGGCGCCGTAACTCCCTTCCGGCCGGGGCCCCTCCGGCACCGGTGACCGCTCCACGCCGCCTCGGTCCCGCCCCGGTCGCTCCGGGGCGGGACCGGGGCCGTTCCGCCACGGATCCGCCTCTTCCGGCCCGGGTCGGCGCATCCGTTTCCGCCCCGCCCCGGGACCGATACGGTGGTCCGGCGAGACACACCTCGTCCGTTCGTCGTTCGTGAGGAGACGCGTTGGAGACCGCCGGGGGTGGTTCGGTGCGGCTGCCGCACCTCAGACTCGACGAGCTGCTCGGGGAGCTCCAGGCGCGGCTCGACACCGCACGCGGTACGTGGGACCGGGTGCACAGCCTGCTGGAGGCGGTGCTGTCGGTGGGGCGCGAGCTGGACCTGGAGCACGTGCTGCGCCGGATCGTCGAGGCGGCGGTGGTGCTGGTGGACGCCCAGTACGGAGCGCTGGGGGTCATCGGCCAGGACGGGCGCACGCTCTCGCAGTTCCTCACCGTCGGGCTGACGGACGAGCAGATCAAGGCCATCGGCCCGTTCCCCTCGGGGCACGGGCTGCTCGGGGAGCTGATCCGGCACCCCGCGCCGCTGCGGCTGCCGAAGATCTCCGAGCACGCCGCCTCGTACGGCTTCCCGCCCAACCACCCGCCGATGCACAGCTTCGTGGGCGTCCCCATCCGCGTCCGCGACCAGGTGTTCGGGAACTTGTACCTGACCGAGAAGCGCGGCGGGGCGGACTTCGACGCCGAGGACGAGGCGGTGCTCTCCACGCTCGCCGTCGCCGCCGGCGTCGCCATCGACAACGCCCGGCTGTACGAGGAGTCCACGCGGCGCGAACGGTGGCTGCGGGCGAGCGCCCGGGTGACGACCAGTCTGATGTCCGGCAGCCCGCGGCAGGACGTGATGGCCCAGATCGCCGAGCTGGCCAAGGAGATCACCGAGGCCGAGCTGGCCACGGTCTCACTGCCGCTGGACGACGGGTCCGCGCTGACCGTCGAGGTCGCCACGGGCGAACTGGCCGACGCCATCCGCGGCGTCGCCCTTCCCGTCGAGGGGACCCTGGTCGGCGTCGTGCTCTGCGAGCGCGAGCCGGTGTGCAGCCTCAGCGTCGACGAGGACCCGCGGGTCTCCGCGGTGCCCGCGTCGGTGACCGGTCTGGGGCCTGCGGTGGCGGTGCCGATCAAGTCCGGTGAGACGGTGATCGGCGTGCTGTTCCTGGCCCGGGGGACGGGGCGGCCGGTGTTCTCGCAGGAGGAGATCGAGCCCCTGCTGAACTTCGCCGGGCAGGCGGCCATGGCCATGGAGCTGGCGGAGCGCCGGGCGGACGCCGAACAGCTCGCGCTGCTGGAGGACCGCGACCGGATCGCCCGCGACCTGCACGACCTCGCGATCCAGCGGCTGTTCGCCACGGGGATGACGCTGCAGAGCGCGGACCGCTTCATCGACCACGCGGAGGCGTCGGAGCGCGTGCAGCGGGCGGTGAACGACCTCGACGAGACCATCAAGATCATCAGGGCGACGATCTTCGGCCTGCGGTCGCGGGAGACCGCGCCCCAGCACGGGCTGCGCACCCGCGTCGTGCAGACCGTCGGAGGCGCCGCCACGCTCCTCGGCTTCGCGCCGAGCCTGCGGATGGAGGGCCTGCTGGACACCCGGGTGCCGCGCGCCGTCATCGACGACGCGGTGGCGGTCCTGGCGGAGGCCTTGACGAACGTCGTCCGGCACGCCCGCGCCACGTCCGCCGGCGTCTCCGTGGTCAACGACGGCCGGGACCTGGTGCTCACCGTCACCGACAACGGCGTCGGCATACCCGGCGACGGGCGCCGCAGCGGGCTGCGCAACCTGGCCGAACGTGCGGAACGGCACGGCGGGCGGCTGCTGCTCTCCGCCCCGTCCGGCGATGGCACGGTGCTGACCTGGCGCGTCCCCCTCCCGGCGGAGTAGCCGAGGACGGGCCGTCCCCGGCCGCCCCGCAACGGCGAGGCGGCTGCCGGCGTCCGATGGCACAGGGACGTTCACGGCGGCAGCGGTGCGGCTCAGCCCCGGCGGCCGGACTGCTCCCGGCGGTCCCCGGGTTCGCCTGCCGGCGGGCCCGGCTCGGCGGTGGCCCGGCCGGCCTCGGTGGCGAGGACGGCCGCCTGGATGCGGCGCTCGACGCCGAGTTTGGCGAGCAGCCGCGAGATGTGGTTCTTGACCGTCTTCTCGGACAGGAACAGGCTCTTGCCGATCTGACGGTTGGTGAGCCCGTCGCCGATCAGCGCGAGGATGTCGCGCTCGCGGGGCGAGAGGTCGGCGAGCCGCTCGTCGCCGGGCCCGGCGTCCTCGCCGCCCCCGCGCAGGCTGGTCATCAGGCGCGTGGTCGTGGCCGGGTCGAGCATGGACTGGCCGGAGGCGACGGTGCGGATGGCGGAGACGAGGTCGGACCCCTTGATCTGCTTCAGGACGTACCCGGCGGCCCCGGCCATGATGGCGTCCAGGAGGGCGTCGTCGTCGTCGAACGAGGTCAGCATCAGGCAGGCGAGCCCCGGCATCCGCGAGCGCAGCTCCCGGCAGACGGTGATGCCGTCGCCGTCCGGCAGCCGCACGTCCAGGACGGCGACGTCGGGGCGCAGGGCGGGCCCCCGGGCGAGGGCGTGGTCGACGGTGCCCGCCTCGCCGGCGACCACGATGTCGTCCTCGGCGTCCAGCAGGTCGTGGACCCCCCGCCGGACCACCTCGTGGTCGTCCAGGAGGAAGACCCGGATCGGCCTGTCCTGGGAGAACACCTCTGTCTGCTCCACAACCGGCTCCCGTCGACGGTCGGCGCACCGCTGCGCTGCACCGATCATGATCTGCCGGGAGCGGCGTCCACCATGGGCCGAACGGCCCTGAGAGGGATCAGCCGCCCCGCGGCCGGGGCGGCTGATCCCTGCGGCCGCCGCGGACCGTCACCGCCCCTCGGCGCGGGCGGGCCCCGGGCCGATGCCCTGCGGGAAGCGGAAGGCTCCGTAGGGGTCGTACTCGGCCTTGACGGAGGAGAGGCGGGCGTAGTTCTCCGCGTAGTAGGCGTGGCGCCAGTCGCGGAGGGACGGGTCGATGAAGTTCTGGTAGGTCTCGCCGTTGGAATAAGGGTCGACGGCGTGGAAACCGGCATCGGCCCACTGCTTCGCCGCGATCTTCGCGGCGGTGCCGGCGGGGCCGCGGCCGATCACGCTCAGGTAGTTGATGTCGAAGAGGGTGTCGCGGTGCACGTAGGCCGTGTCGGTGCGGCCCGGGTCGCCCGCGGCGCCGCCCAGGGCCAGGACCTCCAGCTTGTGGGTCTGACCGGGGACGCGGGCCAGGTCGAAGACCTCCAGGGCCCGTTCCCAGGCAGCGCGGGGCAGCGGCCGGCCGAACATCCGGCCGCGGACCAGGCCGTAGGCGGCCCGGGGGAGCCGGCCCTCGGGGGTGCTGCCGGCGCGGTGGCACTGGGAGGCCGTGAGGGTGCCGCACTTGAAGGCCTCCATCATGAACGACCGGTACGGAACCCTGTCGGCCGTGCGGTCCGCCGGCGGGCCGCAGAGGGAGACCAAGCGGGCGACTTCGGCCGTGAGTTCGGCCTCGGTGCCGGTGGACAGCAAGGTCACCCCCGCGAGGGGCGTCCCGCCCGGAGCCGCGTCGACGAGGACGGCCACGGCGGCGCCGCCGATGGTCCGCGGGGCGTCGACCAGCCAGTGGGCGAAGCCGTCCATCATGCCGACGGCGTCGTCCCAGGCCCAGGACAGCCGCGCCGTCCGTACCGGGCCGACGGCCGCGGGGGTCATGGAGTACGACGTGACGACGCCGAAGTTGCCCCCGCCGCCACCCCGCAACGCCCAGTACAGCTCCGGGTGTTCCTCCGGCGAGGCGGTGACGACCCGGCCGTCCGCGAGGACCGCCTGTGCGGAGGTGACCCGGTCGCAGGCCAGGCCGAGGGAGCGCGTGAGATAGCCGATGCCGCCGCCCTGGACGAACCCGGCCGCGGCGATCGTCGCCCATGTGCCGCCGGGCAGGGCCAGCCCGTACGGGGCGAGCGCGTCGACGACGTCGACCGCCTGCGCGCCCGCGCCGACCCGCACGCTCCGGGGGCCCGCCGTCACCGAGTTGAGCCGCGACACGTCGATGACCAGGCCCGGGCTGGTGGAGTACCCGCCGTAGCTGTGGCCCCCGCTGCGCGCCGCGAACGGCACGTCGTGGTCCTGGACGAACGCCAGGCACAGCGCCACGTCGTGCGGACCCTCGCAATAGGCGACGGCCTTCGGGGCGACCGCGTCGAACTGCGCGAGGTCGAGCTGCCTGGCCGTCCGGTAGACCGGATCGGAGGGCCGGACGAGGCGGCCCCGCAGGCGCCGGTCCAGCCGCGCCCAGGGCACATGGCCGGCGTGCGCCGGCGACATGCCCGGGGTCAGCAGCGACAGCGCCGCGGTACCGGTGCCGAGAAACCCTCTGCGACTGAACGTGTCCATGCGGATGCTCCGTCCGACTCCCGGGAACGAGGCAGCCATTGGACATGCGAACAATGCATTCCCCTACTACGGAATTCCGTAGTACAGTACCGGGGAAATCCGTATTGGGCGGATATTGTTCCGGGCCTACGATGGGCCCGTGCCTGATTCCGAGCTTCCCGAGCTTTCCGGCCTTTCCGGCCTTTCCGCGGTGCTGGAGAAGGTGGCGGTCGCGGCCGCCGACGTCGAATTCCGGATGCACGGGCCGGAGAAATGCGAGATCGCCGTCGGCCCCCGGACCTACGCGCTGACCGCGGATCCGGCCGCCCTGCAGCCGCTGGCGGACGTCATCACGCAGGTGGTGCCCAGGATGCGCCGCAGCGCTCCGATCCGCCGGCAGCTCACCGAGGCGGAGGCCCGGAGGCTGTCGCCGTTCATGCCGCGATTACGGGACATGGGAGTCCTGCTCTTTCCCGGAGAAAACGCGGTCATCGACGACGAGCCCGGCCGGCGGCTCTATTCGTATATCTGCCGCCGGGCCGCCGAACCCGACCGGGTGTTCTCCGCCCTCCGGGCGAAACGCATTCACGTGACCGGCCCGGAACTCGTCGTCTCCGTATGGAACCGCCTGCTCCGGGAACAGGGGCTGAACCCCGCCGGGCCGGAGCCGGAGGCGGACGCCGCGCTCCGCATCGTCGCCGACTCCGACGAGGCGCGCCTCGCGGCGGCCAACCGGGCCCTGTGCGCCGACGGCAGGTCATGGCTGCCGGTGCGCTTCGGCGCGCAGCGCGTCCGGATCGGCCCCTGGGTACGGGCCGGCGAGTCGGGGTGCTTGCGCTGTCACCTTCCCGCACGGCCGGAGACGGAACGGGCCCCCGCGCCGGGACCGGCCGCCGGATGGGCCACCCTGCAACCGGGGTGCCTGTACTGGACCGGCGGGCTCGTCGCCCACCTCGCCCTGCGCGCCCTGCTGCCGATGGCCGCCGAGCACCCCTGGGGCCGGGTCACCACCATGGACGCCGCCACCGGCGAACAGACCTCGCTGACCACCTGGCGCGACCCGTTCTGCCCCGACTGCGCCGGGCACGCGAGCGCATCGCGCGAGTGGGTGGCCCTGTGACGCGCGGAGCGGTGGGCCTGATCGAAGCCATGGGCTTCGCCGTGCGGGAACTCCCGCTGCCCGCCCGCCTGGTGGGGACGGCCTTCGCACTCGTCGGCGCCGGACACCGCGCGGAGCGGCTGGAACAGCCGGCCGCCCCGGTCCCGATGCTCGCCCTGACGGCGGGCCGGGACCTCGACGCGGTGCGCTGGCGGCTCGCGGCTCGCGCCGCGGAGCTGCGGCTCGGCCGGGACGGGGACGGCGTCGGCGCCGCACCGGCGCGCGCGGACGCCGTGCGCGAAGCGGTATGCGACGCGATGGAACGGCACGACCCCCCTGACACGGCGCGACGGCTGACGGGCTGGGACGGTGTGGTGCCGCCGCCGCTGCACCGTGCGCTGGACGCCGAACTCACCTGCTACGCCTTCGACGCCGCGGGCGGAGTCCCGCTGGTGGGGGCCGTGCTCAGGCAGGACGGACCGCCCCGGGAGATCCGCGCCCTCGGCTGCGCTCCGACGGCCCGCGGCGCGCTGGCCCGGGCGCTGGACGGCATCCTCACCCGGGCCGCCGCCGACGCGTGGACCGGACCGGCCCCGGCCCCGGCCGTCGGCGGGGACATCGGCCTCGACCAGGTCGGGGAGGTCCCGGAGCCGGAGTTCGGACGCCGGGTCGGCGCCCTCGTACGGACAGTGCTCGAAGGAGACGGCGGAGCCGTCGTCCAGTGCCGCCTCGCCGGGGACGCCGGGAAGACGGAAGCTGCTGGGAAGACGGAAGCCGCCGGGAACGCCGAAGCCGCCGGGACAGCCGAAGCCGCCGGGAACGCCGAAGACACCGAGGAGCCGACAGAGCCGACAGAGCCGACAGGGCCGACGGATCCGGCGGGTTCGGCGGGCTCTGCGCGCTTGTGGGCCGAGCCCTGCCTCACCGGCCGCACGGCCCCCGCCGACCTGTCGCTCGCCTGCGACCGCGAACGCGTCAGGATCTCCCGCACCTTCCACGAGAACTCGAAGATCCGCTCCGCCTACCGCACGCTCCCGCCGGTGGACGTCGACCGGCTGCACCCCGACACCAGGCGCGCCCTGGCACGGCCCTACCGGGACTACGGCCGGACCAGGACCGAGCATCCGCTGCCCACCGCCGCGGGCCGTGACCTGCTGCCCCTCGACGCGGCGGTCCGCCGCCGCCGCTCGGCCGCGCCCATGGGCCGGGCCCCGCTCCCGTCGGCGGACCTCGCACGGATCCTGGACCTCTCCGCGGGGATCACCGGGACCGCGCACGCGCCCGACGGGGTCCGCCTGCCGCTGCGCGCCACCCCGACCGCGGGCGGCCTGTGCTCCGGCGACCTGTTCGTCCTGGCCCACCGCGTCGAGGGCGTGACCCGGGGCGTCCATTACTTCCACCCGGGCCGCTGCGTCCTCCAACTGGTCAACGACGACTACGACTTCGACGAGGTCGCCGCGCACACCGGCTACCCCGGCCGGGTGGCCGGGGCGGCGGCGATCGTCCTGCACGTCGCGGCCTTCCGGCGCAACCAGTGGAAGTACTGGGAGCGCGGCTACCGCATGGCGCTGCTCGAATGCGGCCACCTCGCCCAGAGCGTGGTGACCGCGGCCGCGGCGCTCGGCCTGGTGGCCCACCCGCTCATCGGCTTCGTCGACGACCACTTCAACCGGTTGGTGGGCGTGAACGGCACCGACGACGCCGTCGTCTACCTGACCCTCCTGGGAGAGGCCGCCTCGTGATAGATCAGGACAGCGTCCTCCGGACCGCCCCCGGCATGCGCCTGCACGTCCTGGACGACCGCAACGGCTTCGTGGAGTCGTCCCGCGGAGTCCACCGGCTGCAGGGGAGCGGACTGCGCCTGCTCGCCGAGCAGGTCCTGCCCCGGCTCGGCAGCCCGGCCCGCGCCGACGACATCGTCGTGGCCCTCGAAGCCACGCTGCCGCGCCCCCGCGCACTGGAACTGCTCGAAAGCCTCCGCGACCAGGGGATCATCGAGTGCGCCCCGCAGGACCCGCACGCATCACAGGACCCGCAGCGCACCGACCTGCAACACGTCGCCGTGCTCGGACCCGCCGCCCTCACGCACGACCTCGTGGCCGTCCTGCGCCGGACACCGCGGACCGAGGTGCACGACCTGGGCGAGCCCGCGGAACCGACGGCCGGCCTCGTCGCCGGCACGGACGCCTCCCTGGTGATCGCGGCGACCGCCTCGCTCTTCGACGCGCGGGCCGGCACGGTCAACGAACTCTGCGTCCAGCAGGGCCTGGACTGCCTGTTCTACGGCCTCATGCACGGCGGTACCGCCTTCGCCGGCCCGCTGTGGACCCCGGACGGGACCGCCGCCTGCTACGAGTGCCTGCGCACCCGGATCTTCGCCAACTCCGTCCACGGCCCGGTCTGGCGCTCCTACACCGCCTCCCTCGCCGAGTCCGGGGCGCCCGCGGTCCAGCAGCAGGTGCCGCCGTGGCGGGCCGCCCGGCTGGCCGCGGCGGTGGGACGGCGCGCGGCGGACCGGCCGGACCGGCCGGACCGCTCCGGCGACGACCCGGGCGACGACCTGTTCTGGCTGGACGAGGACGGCGGCGAGACCCGCCGCGTCCTGCTCCCGGTTCCCACCTGCCGGGTGTGCGGCGACAGGCAGCGCTCGGCCGCCCCCGCACGGGAGGCGGCGGCTCCGCCACGGGAGCTGACCGCGGCCGTCGACGACCGGGTGGGCGTCGTCCACGCGGTGAACCTGCGGCGGGCCGAGAGCGGCCCCCAGATCTACCTCGCCGGCAGCACCTCGCCGGACCACTCGCTGATCCGGCCGAACCTCGGCGTGGTCCGCAACGGCGGCGCCGGCTTCACCAAGAAGGAGGCGCTCCACGCCGCGATCGGCGAATCCCTCGAACGCTACGCCGCCGGCCTGTTCCGCTCCGCCGAGCTCCGTACCGCGTCGTGGAACGAGCTCACCCGGTCCGGCGAGAACGCCGTCGCGCCGCAGGACTTCGGGCTGTTCTCCGCCGAGCAGTACGCCTCGCCCGGCTTTCCGTTCGCGCCCTTCACCGGGGACACGACCGTCCGCTGGGTCCGCGCCACGCGCCGGCCGGACGGCGCGGCGTGCTGGGTGCCCGCCTCCCAGGTGTTCCTCTACTACCGCCGGTCGAAGGAGGAGACGCCGATCGCGCCGTCGATCTCGACCGGCCTGGCGGCCGGGCCGACCGTCGCCGACGCGGTGCTCGGCGGGCTCTGCGAGATCATCGAGCGGGACGCGCTGGCGGTGTCCTGGCTGCACCGCCTCCCGCCCCGGCCGGTCCCCGAGGACGCGATCGCCGCGTCGCCGCGGGTCAGCTACCACCTGACCAAGGCCGAGTCCTGGCGGGTCCGCTTCTACGACCTGTCCCTGGACCTCGCTCCGCCCGTCGTCGTCGCGGTGATGGACGGCCGGGGCGGCGCCGAGCCCGTCCTGTCGTTCGGCGCCGCGTGCCGGACCTCGCTGGTGCCCGCCGTCGAAAAGGCCTTCCTGGAAGCCGCGCAGGGCCTCACCTACGTACGGCGGCTGGTCAAGGAGTACGAGGGCTTCGAGGCCGCGCCCGACTTCGCCAACGTCGACGAGTTCAACAAGCACGCGATCCTCTACACCCGCCATCCCGCACTGCGCCGCCGTGCCGGATACCTGGTCCACCCCGACACCCCGCCCGTCTGCGACCGGCCCGCCCGGCCGCGGACCGGAACCGGTGCCGCCTCCGCGGAGGCCGTCGTGGAGGAACTCGCCGCCGCCGGGCTGCGCACCTACGTCGTCGACCTGACCACCCCCGACACACGGCGGGCGGGGGTGCACGTCGTCCGCGTCCTGGTGCCGGGCATGCAGCACCTGTCGGGCGCGCACCGCTTCCGGATGCTGGGCAACCCCCGCCTGCACGACGTCGTGCGGACGCTGGGCGCCGACTCCGCACCGGACAACCCCTACCCGCATCCGCTCCCTTAGGAAGATCCCATGGCAGCGTCCTTCGTCGCGTTCCCCTCGTTGTCGATGGTCCGCAAGGAGGACTTCGCGGACACCTCCCTGATCCCCGAGGCCTACGGACGGCACGTCGTGAGCCGCTGCCTGCCCCCGGAGCGGTCGCCGGTGCACTGCTCCTTCTCCGCCGAGCCGGCCGGCGACGGGATCAGGCTCCGGTTCTCCAGCAGGGTCGACAACCTCGGCGAACCGGCCATGCTCACCCACAAGTTCTTCTTCGTCGACCGCGACGAGACCCGCGAGCGCTTCCACGCGGTGACCCCGGACGAGCCCGAGGTCACCACGGAGATGCTCATCCTCTTCGCGGGATTCGACCGCGACTACTGCCACGCCTCGGTCTACGACGCGGAGAACCGGCTGGTGGCGGTGCACGCCGTCGTCTTCGACCGGGCCGGCCGCACCGTCCCCTACCCGTTCACGCAGCGCTACGTCTCCCCGCTCGGCCTCGGCCGGGCCGACCTGGAGGAGACCGTGGACGGCACCGGACGCCGGATGCTCCGCTTCTCCGTCGGCCTGACCGGCCTCACGGAGCCCACCCCGGTCGTCCTCGCCTGGCAGGGCATCGGCCGGATCGTCCGCGAGGAGCTGACGTGCACGCCGGACCGGCCGGAAGCGCACTACGAGGTCCCCCTCGACGACAACCCGCTGCTCGCCTGCGGCGACTGGGTCGTCATCGCGGTGGACGAGCAGGACCGCTTCCTGGCCCAGACCCTGGTGACCCTGCAGGCCGCGGAGTGAGCCGGTGGAACCGACGCGCACCCGCGTGCTGCCCAACGGCATCCGGCTGGTCGCCGTCCCCCGTACCGGCACACCGCTCGCCGCCGTCCTGCTGCGGGTGGGGGTGGGCAGCGCCGACGAGGAACCCGGCGAGGAGGGCCTGGCGCACGTGCTCGAACACATGGTCGTCCGGTGCGCCATGGACGGCGGCCGGGTCGGCGACGGCGCGCTGGTGACGGCCCGCACCGGCAAGGAGGCCACCGTCTACAGCGCGGTGGTCCGCCGGGCGGACGCCGTCCCCGCGGTCGCCGCCCTCGGCCCGGTCCTCGGCGGCCTGGACGTACCGCGCGAGGACCTCGCCGCCGAGCTGACCGCCATCCGCGAGGAACGCGCCCAGCGCTCGGCCGACCCCGCCCGGCGGCTGCAGGATGCGCTGATGGGCGCGCTGTGGCCCGGCACCCGGTGCGCCCACCCCGTGCTGGGCGACCCGCGGGTGGTCGACGCCCTCACGCCGCAGCGGGTGCGGCACTTCCACCTCAGGTGGTACCGCCCCGCCGGGGCGGTCCTCGTGATCGTGGCGGACGAGCCCGGCGAGCTGCTTCCGCCGATCGTGGCGATCGCGTCGGCCTGGGGGCACGGCCACCCGGCCGCCGCGGAGCCGGCCGTGACGTGCAGCCAGGAGGCCGGGGCCACCCGCGCCGGGCCGGAATCCGCCCCACGCCTCGCCGAGCATTCCACCGCAGGCGGCGTCGCTGTGACGTGCGGTCAGGTACCGGCGACCGCCGGTGCCGGGCCGGAACCGGCCCGGGGGCGCGACGGCGCCGGGAGCCGGCGGCCGCGTGCCGGTGGCAAAGCAACCACGCCGGCCGCACGGCCCCGCCCCGCCGAGCGCCCCGCCGAGCGCCCAGCCGCGGGCGCAGTCGCCGCGACGCACGGGCCGGCGTCCGGGATCGCCTTCGCCCGGCCGGGAGGCGACTCCGCGGCCGCCGTCCTCGCCTGCGACGCGGTCAAGGCGGCGACCGGTCTCGTCCTGCACACGCTGCCGCTGCGGGACCGGCTGTGCGCCTGGGCCATGGTGAGGGCGTCCGGCCCCGCGGCGGCGGGCGACGCGGTGCGGGCCGCGCTGTCCGCCGCCCACGCGCGCGTCACCCGGCCGGACGGAGCGGCGTGGCTGCGGACGGAGGTGCTCATTCCGCGTCTGCGCACGGAGGACGACGTCGAGGCGCTCGCGATCCGGGCCGCCGACCCGCGGACCGCCGTCGGCACGGACGAACTGGCGGCGTGCCCGGCCGCGGCGGTGGGCGACCTGCTGACGGAGTGGGGGCGGCGGTTCGGCGCGGAGCGTGTGACGTGACCGGGCGGCTTCCCCCGGGCGTCCTCCTCGCCTTCCCCGCCACCGCAGGAAGCCCGGTCGCCGCGGCGACCGTCGCCGTGCCGCTCGCCGGGGTCTCGCGTCCGGCCGTGCTCGTCGCGCCCCTGGCGGCGGCGGCATGGGCCCGGGCCGTGGCCGCCGCCGCGCGTGCGGACGGTGTGGACTGCCGGGCGGAGCCGGTGATGAGCGCCGACCTGGCCGGGGTGACCGCCGAAGTCGTCGGCGCCGACCGTGCCGTGCTCCGCGCGCTTCCGGAGTGGTTCCGGCGGGCCCGGGCGGCGCCGGAACCCGGGATCGCGGACCGGCTGCGCGCCGAGTGCCTGAACCGGCTGTCCTCGCCGCGCGAGCGCGGTTCCGACGACGTGCGGCGCGCGCTGTTCGGCAGCCGTCACCGCTACGGGATCGTCCACGGCGAGCGCGTCCGCGCCGTGCAGGAGGCCGGTGAGCGCGAGCTGTCGGCGGCGGCGGACGAACTGCTCGCAGAGCGCCCGGCGGCACCCGCCCGGGACGGTGCGCCCGCCGCCACCGCCCGCTTCCCTCGCGGGGAGCGCAGGTCGGTGAGCATCGCGGGAGCCGGCGCCTGCTGCCTCCTCGGTACGCCGGGCGTGCCCCTCGGCTCGGCGGAGAAGTTCCCGCTGCACGTCGCCTGGGCGCTGCTCGGCGGCCGGGAGGGGCTGCTCGACCGGCGGCTGCGGCGGGAGAGGGGGCTGACCTACTCGCTGGCGGCCTTCAGCCGGGAACTCGCCGAGGGCGGTTACGGGATGTGCTTCGCCGCCTGCCGCCCCGGCGCGCTGGACGAGGTGGCCGGGTGCGTGGCGGAGACCCTGGGCGGACTGGGCGGGGACGCCGTCGCCCCGGCCCTGCTGCGGTCGGCGAAGGAACGGCTGGTCGTCCAGTGGCACCGGGCCGCACAGGCGGAGCGCGGGCGGGCCGAACGGATCGCGGGCTACGCGGCCGCCGGGCTGGGGCCCGCCGACTTCGCGGCCTATCCCGCCGGGATCGCGGCCGTGACGGCCGAGGACGTGCGGGCCGCGGCCGCGGCCTTCCTGTGCCCGGTCGCGGCGCTGGAACTCAGGATGGTGCCGGCAGCCGGGCGGTGACGGAACACGGCCCGGCCGCCGCGGCCGGTCAGGCGAGCCCGAGGGCGGAGGCCCGCTCGACGGCCTCCAGACGGCTGCGGGCCCCGAACTTCGCGAGCAGGTGGCGCACGTGGTACTCGACGGTGTTCTCGGTGACGTGCAGGGCGTGGGCGATGTCCTGGTTGCGCAGACCGCGCCGGAGCAGGTCGAGCACCTCGTGTTCGCGCTGGGTGAGGTGCGGCGTCGGTCCGGCGGATCGTTCCTGCAGGACCTGGAAGATGCTGCGGTCGGTGACGTTGATCCCGAGGTCCCGGGCGGACCGGATCGCCTCGGCCATCCGGTCGAGGCCGACGGTGTCCTCCAGGTAGACCCGGCAGCCGCGGCGCAGCCAGCGCTCGCACCGGCGCCAGTCACGGCGCGGGCCCAGGATCGCCAGGTTCAGATCCTCGCGGACGGCCTTCGCACGACCGAACGCGCGGTGAATCTCACTGTCGTCGATTTTCTCGCCCACGAGCATCCAATCGGCCTGCACCGAATGGATGGTCGGGGCCAGCAGGTCGGAATCCGAGCACGGGTGGATTTCCACGTTCTCATGCTGGATGGTCGTCGGAGGTAATCGGGCCGCGGCCTCCCACCAGCCTAAGAGGACGACGGTACAGTCCTGCTGGTCCAGAGCGGCAAGGCGCGAATGAGACACATCAATCGTCATAGTCCCGTCCGATGCGGAAAGTTGGGGACTTGAGCATTGGCCAGACTCGATCGGACATCGATGTAAACACACGATGTGTGGCAGCTGTCAAGGTTTTGTGCGATCGATGCCGGATTTTTTCCCTTGGTGTCCGGGATTCCGTTAATCCCCCCTGGGGAAAACCGTGGGAACCCGTGTCCTCAGGGCGTTTCCCCAGGACTCGCGGCCCGCTGCTCCTCAAGGGCTCTTCTGATCAACCTCAGCTCGTCCCGCACGTCCTCCAGGGCGTCGGCGATGCGGTCGAGCGGAGCCGGGGCGGCTGCGGGGGAGGGGGGCGCGGCGGGTGCGGGGGAGCTGTCGTCGCCCGTGGGCACCACGTATCCGGCCAGGCCCATGAGCTCCCAGTAGTCCAGGCCGAGCACCTGCGACAACCGGTGCAGCACGCGCGGCGACGGCGTGCCGACGTAGCCGTTCTCCAGCTTGAACAGATAGCCGGAGGAGATCTCCGCCTGGGCGGACGCCGTCTGCGTCGACAGGTTCCGCGTCTCCCGCGCTGCCCTGATGTGGTCCCCCATGAGCCGGGTCGGCCGGGGCGGCTGTTGCTTGGTCACATTCACTATGGTAGTCAGATTCACTATGGAGTTCAATCGCAAGGAGCCGGCCCGCGGCACCGGGAAGCCGGCCCGCAGCAGCGCGGCGCTGACCGTCGCCTCCCTGGGGCTGGCCACCGACGCCCTGGTGTACGGCATGGCGGTGCCCGTGCTCCCGAAGCTCGCCTCCGAACACGGCACCCGCCCGCTCGGCGTCGGCCTGATGTTCGCCGTCTACGCGGGTGCGCTGGTCGCCGCCACGCCCGCCGCCGGGTTATGGGTGGACCGCCGGGGCAACCGCAGGCCGCTGCTGGCCGGGGTGGCCGGCCTGGTCGCGGCCACCGTGCTGTTCGCGTTCGTCCGCGACCCCGCCCTGCTCATCGTGGCCAGGGCCCTGCAGGGCGCGGCCGCGGGCGTGGTCTGGACCGCGGGCCTGGCGCTCGTGGCGGCCACGCACTCCCCGCAGGAGCGCGGGAAGGCGATGGGCGTCGCCCTGTCGTCGTTCGCGGTCGGCACGCTCGTCGGGCCGCCACTCGGCGGCCTGCTGGCCGACTGGCTGGATCCGCGCGCGCCCTTCCTGCTCGCCGCCGCGATCGCCCTGGCCGACGGCGTCGCCCGCTGGTTCCTCGTGCCGCAGGACACCGTCCGCGAGCGGCGCGGCAGGCTCGCGGAGATCCGCGGCCGGCGCGGCCTGGTCCAGGTCGTGGTCCTCACCGCGACGGGCGCCGCACTGATCGCCTTCCTGGAACCCGTCCTGCCGCTGCACCTGTTCACTACGGAGAATGCAGGTCCCGGGGCGGTCGGTGTGGTCTTCGGCGTAGCGGGCGTCGCCGCCGCCGTGGCACCCCCGCTCGCCGGAGCCGCCCTGCGCCGGGTGGCGCCGGGACCGGTCGCGGCGGCGGGCTGCCTGCTGGCCGCCGTGGCGATGCTCGCGCTCGGCGGGCTGCACGGCGTGGTGCCGATCGCCGCCGGGCTGGCCGTGGTGACGATCGGCGCGTCGCTGGTCCTCACCCCGACCGTCACCGTCATGTCGGAGATCGCCGAGGAACGGCAGCCCCCGGCGTACGGATCCGTGTACGCCCTCTACACGCTCGCCTACACGGGCGGGCTCACCGTGGCTCCGCTGGGCGCCGGCTGGAGCATGCAGTCCCTGGGCTTCGACGGTGCCACCCGGGTGGCGGCCGGCGTGGCGGTCGCCGTGGCCGCGCTGCTCCTGTGGGGGAGCCGGAGCCGGCGCCGGCCGGCCGAACCCCGGGCGGGCACGGAAACACCATCTGGAATTCACGAATCCACCTGATCCTTCCCGGCCGCCCCGGTTTCGCTGTGTCTTAACTACGGAATTCCGTGGCGTGAAAAATATGCGCGCCCTCGTAGGGTCGTGAACGACAGTCCGCCCCAGTGCGGATTAACGAGGGGAGAACAAGATGTCCGAAATCGAGATCACCGTCGTCGAAGAGCGGGTTTCCAGCCTCGAGGCCATTGGTATGGACGAAGGCTGCAGCAGCAGCTCCTCGAGCAGCTCGCTGGACATCTCGGACGTCGACTTCGAGTAACGGGGAGTCACACGCGTCAGCGGTCCGTGGCATCCGCCGCGGGCCGCACCCTTTGCGGCCGGAAACGCGAACCCCGGAGAGGTATGCCCACATCATTCGACGTCGTCGTGAGAAACGGACGCTGGTTCGACGGCACGGGAGCGGCGTCCGCCGTACGGGACCTGGGAATCCGCGACGGCGAGGTGGCGGCCGTCTCGGCCCGCCCGCTGCCCGTCGAAGGCTGCCGGCAGGTGCTCGACGCCACCGGGTGCTGGGTCCTCCCCGGCTTCCTCGACATCCACACGCACTATGACGCCGAGGTGCTGCTCGACCCCGGGCTGCGCGAGTCCGTGCGGCACGGCGTCACCACCGTCGTGATGGGGAACTGCTCCCTGTCGACCGTCCATGCCGCCCCGGTGGACTGCGCGGACCTGTTCGCCCGGGTCGAAGCCGTGCCGCGCCGGTGCATCCTCGACGCGCTCACCGCGCACAAGACCTGGAGCACGGCCGAGGAGTACATCGCCGCGCTGGAGAAGCGGCCGCTCGGCCCCAACGTCGCGGCCTTCCTCGGCCACTCGGACCTGCGGGCCCATGTCATGGGCCTGGCCCGGGCCGTCGATTCCCGCACGCGCCCCACCGAGCGGGAACTGCGGCGCATGGAGGAGCTCCTCGCCGCGGCACGCACGGCAGGACTGGTCGGGCTGTCCACCATGACCAGCCCGTTCTCCCGGCTCGCGGGCGACCGCCACCGGTCGGCCCGGCTGCCCTCCACCTACGCCGGCTGGCACGAGTACCGCCGCCTGCACCGGACGCTGCGCCGCACCGGCGGCATCCTGCAGAGCGCGCCGAACCCGGCCATGCCGCTCAACACGCTGCTGTTCCTCGCCGCCAGTTCGGCCCCGGCCCGGGCCCCGCTCAAGACCACGCTGCTGACCGCGATCGACCCGAAGGCCGCTCCCGGGCTGGCCGGGGTGCTGACGCGGACCGCCGCGCTGGCGGGCCGCGCGTTCGGCGCGGACCTGCGCTGGCAGCACCTGCCGGTGCCGTTCGAGCTCTACTCCGACGGGATCGACCTGGTGGTGTTCGAGGAGTTCGGCGCCACCGCCGCCGCGCTGCACCTGCGGACCGAGGCCGAGCGGCGCAGGCTGCTGCTGGACGGCGGCTTCCGGCAGCGGTTCCGGCGCGAGTACCGGCGCCGGCTGCCGCCGCGCGCCTGGCACCGGGACCTGTACGACGCCGAGATCGTGGCCTGTCCCGAACCGGGGCTGACGGGCCGCAGCTTCGGGCGGATCGCGGACGACCGCGGCGAGCACCCGGTGGACACCTTCCTCGACCTCGTCGCCGAGCACGGCACCCGGCTGCGCTGGCGGACCACGATCGCCAACCACCGGCCCGCGGTGCTCGACCGGCTGGCCGCCGACCCCTTCGTGCAGTTCGGCTTCGCCGACTCCGGCGCGCACCTGCGCAACATGGCCTTCTACAACGCCCCGCTCCGGCTGCTGAAGCGGGTCCGGGACGCCGAGCGCGCCGGCCGCCCGTTCCTGCGGCCCGAACGCGCCGTGCACCGCCTGACCGGTGAACTCGCCTCCTGGTTCGGCCTGGCGGCGGGCACCCTGCGCGAAGGCGACCGGGCGGACCTCGTCGTGGTCGACCCCGCGGGACTGGACGACACGGTGGACGCGTACCACGAAGCCCCCACGGACGCCTACGGAGGTCTGTCCCGGATGGTCAACCGCAATGACGCCGCCGTCCCCGCCGTCTGCGTGGCCGGCGAAGTCGTCTGCCGCCACGGCCGGTTCGCCGACGGCTACGGAACCGCCCGGACCACCGGGCGCTTCCTCCGGCACGGCGGGAGCACGCGATGAAGGTCCTGGTCACCGGAGGCGGCGGCTTCCTCGGCGGGGCGGTGTGCGCGCAGCTCGTCGCGCGCGGCGACACCGTCCGCTCGCTCGGGCGCTCCCCGCGGCGCGCGCTCGCCCGGCTCGGTGTGGAGGAACACCTCGGGGACCTGCGCGACGCGGACGCCGTCGCCAAGGCCGTGGACGGCCGGGACGCGGTGATCCACTGCGCCGCGAAGGCCGGGGTGTGGGGTCCCGCCCGGGACTACATCGGCGTCAACCTGACGGGCACCGCCCACGTGGTGGCCGCCTGCCGCGCCAAGGGCGTGGGGGCCCTGGTCCTCTCGTCCAGCCCGGCCGTCGTCCACGACGGGGCGGACCTGGAGGGCGCGGACGAGTCACTGCCGTACGCGACCCGCTTCCTCGCGCCGTACCCGCGCAGCAAGGCCCTCGCCGAACAGCTGGTCCTGCGCGCCGACTCCGCGGACCTCGCGACGGTCGCCCTGCGGCCCCACATCATCTGGGGACCCGGCGACCCGCACTTCCTGCCACGCCTGGCCGAGCAGGCACGCCGCGGCAGGCTGCGCAGGATCGGCAAGGCCACCAAGAAGATCGACACGGTCTACATCGACAACGCCGCCGAGGCCCACGTACTCGCGCTGGACCGGCTCAAGCCGGGCGCCCCGGCGGCCGGGCGGGCGTACTTCATCACCCAGGACGACCCCCGCCCGGTCGGCGAGACCATCGACCGGCTGCTGGGCGCGGCCGGCGTCGGCCCGGTCACCCGGGAGCTGCCCGCCTGGGCCTGCCGCGCCCTCGCCGCCGGGCTGGAGTCCGGCGGACGGGCCCTGGGCACCGGAGAGCCGCCGCTGACCCGCTTCCTGGTGAACCAGCTCACCACGGCCCACTGGTTCGACATCACCGCGGCCAAGCGGGACCTCGGCTACGTACCGCGTGTCGGCACGGAGGAAGGGCTGCGCCGTCTCCGTGCGGCGCACGAGGTGCCGGCCGGGCGGCCGGAAAGGGAGGCGTGGTGAAGGCCGCTGCACAGGCTCTCCTGGAAAGCTGCCGCGTGGCCTGGTGGACGGCGGTACTGGCGGCCGGCCTCTGCCTCGGCCGGCGCGACCGGGCACGGGCCTCGCGGCTGCTGCGCGCCTACCTGCTCCGCATGGGCCCCCTCTACATCAAGGCGGGCCAGGTCCTCGGCACCCAGTCGGGGCTGCTTCCCCGTCAGGTGACCGACGAGTTCCGGACGTTCTTCAACGAGCTGCCCCCGATGCGCGAGCCCGCGCTGGAGAAGGTGCTGCGGCACGGCCTGGGCCGCCCGCCCGAGGAGGTGTTCGAGTCCTTCGACCGGCGCCCGGTCGCCGCCGGGTCGGTGGCGCAGGTGCACCGCGCCGTCGCCGGCGGCCGCCCGGTGGCGGTGAAGGTCGTGAAGGCCGGGGTGCGCGGCAGACTGGAGGCCGGCGCGGCGGTGATCGGCCGCCTGCTCGCCGTCGCCCACCTGCTGCCCCGGTTGCGCGGATACGACCTGCCGGGGCACTTCCGCGAGATGCGCCCCCTGCTGACCGGGCAGTGCGACATGGCCGCCGAAGCGGACCGGCAGCGCGAGGTCGCCGAGAACTTCCGCAGCCACCCCTTCGTCCGGGTGCCCCGGGTCCACGAGGAGCTGTGCGGGCCGGACGTCCTGGTGATGGAGTACGTCGACGGGATCCCCGGCCACGACGCCGGCGCCGTCCCGGTCAGCCGCCGGGAACTGGCCGCCAGGCTCCAGGACGCGTTCTACTGCATGGTCTACTTCCACGGCCGCTTCCACGTGGACCCGCACCCGGGCAACATCGTCTTCACCCCGGACGGCGGGATCACCCTCCTCGACTTCGGCCTGGTCGGGCACCTCTCCGAGGACGACAAGTGGAACCTGGCCTCGTTCTACTACGCCTGCATCCGCAAGGAGTGGGCACTGGCCGGACGCCGCTTCACCCGGGCCTTCGCGGTGCGCCCCGAAACACTCGGCCACGGGGCCTACGAGGAGGAGCTCGGCGCCATCCTGCGCCGCCACTTCGAGGAGCAGGCCTCCCACTGGTCCACGCTGGCCTTCCTCGACGACGCGATCCGGCTGCTCGGCCGCCACGGCACCCGCATCACGACGACGTTCTCCGTCCTCGCGCTGTCGCTGCTCACCGGCGAGGGCTTCATCTCCGAGGTCGACCCGGAGATCGACCTGTGGGCGACCACCCGCCGCTTCACCGACCGGTTCGCCCCCTACCTCAACGAGGGCCTGCGCGACACCTTCCAGCGCGAGATCGGCGAGCGCGCCCCGCGGACGCAGGCGCTGCGCGAGGAGGCCGCGCGGCACCTGGTCGCCCCCACCCACTTCGACCGGTTCGTCCTGCCCAGCGCCTTCCCACTGGCGGTCGCGCAGGCCAAAGGCTCACGCCTGCGCGACCTGGACGGCAACGAGTACGTCGACCTGTCCGGCGGGTACGGGCCGCACATCCTGGGCTACGCCCACCCGGCCGTGGTGGCGGCGATCCAGGAGGCGGCCGCCCGCGGCGCGGTCAACGCCGTCGGCAACCCCGACGAGGTGCGGCTGGCCGGGCTGATCGCCGCCGCGTTCGGCCCGGAGCACAAGGTCGTCCTGAGCAACTCGGGAACCGAGGCCGTGCAGATCGCGCTGCGCATCGCCCGCGCCCGCACCGGCCGGCAGCGCGTCGCGAAGTTCGAAGGCCACTACCACGGCTTCTCCGACCAGGGCCTGGTCAGCTCGTGGTTCCGCTACCGCGGCGACCCCCGCGCCCCCGAACCCGTGGGGAACTCGGCGGGCATGCAGGACGCGGTGGTGGCGCAGACCCTCGTCCTGCAGTACGGCGAGGAGGACTCGCTGCGGCGGATCGCCGCGCACGCGCACGAGCTGGCCTGCGTCGTCCTCGAACCGATGCCGTCCGCGCTGGGCGACTTCGACCCGGCGTTCCTGCGGCGGCTGGCCGCGGTGTGCGCCGAGGCCGGCGTCCTGGTCGTCTACGACGAGGTGGTGACCGGGTTCCGCGTGCACTACGGCGGGGTCCAGCACCTCGCCGGGACGGCCCCGGACCTCACCTGCCTCGGCAAGATCATCGGCGGCGGGCTGCCCGCCGGGGCCGTCGTGGGCCGCGCGGAGGTCATCGACACCGCCCGGACCAGCGGGGACCCCTTCCGCGACGTGGACAGCCGGGCGTTCGCCGGCGGGACCATGAGCGGCAACTCCGTCACCGCCGCCGCCGGCGCGGCCACGCTCCTCGAACTCCGCGACCGCCCGCAGATCTACAGCCGGCTGCGCGACCGGACCGCCTGGCTGGTCGAGGACCTCACCGCACAGGCCGGTGACTGCGGCGTGCCCTGCCGGGTCAAGGGCCGCGACTCCGTCTTCTCGGTCGCCTTCGACCACGCGACGCCCCGCCTGGTGCGGGACCGCCTGGCGGGCCTGGACGTCACGGCCACCCTGGCCTTCGCCTACCACATGCGCCGCTACGGCGTTCACCTGCCGGAACTCCACACGATGATGCTGAGCGCCGCCCATTCCGACGCCGACCTCGAGCAGGTCTCCGAGGCGTTCGGCAAGAGCGTCCGGGAAATGCTGTCGACCGGTTTCTTCGGTGCGCACCGGAACTGAGGGAGGAACGGTATGAAATTCCTGGCGATCGAGCACAGCTTTCCGAGCCGCCGGGTCACCAACGACCACGTGCTGAAGGAAGTGAGGGAAGCCAATGCCGCCCACCTGACCGAGGCGGAGCTCGCGACGGTCGAGGAACTGGTACGGGCGTGTTTCACCGCCAGCGGCACCACGGTGCGCTACCACCGGGCCGCGGGGGAGAGCGCGAGCGAACTGGCCACGGACGCCGGGCGCAGAGCCCTGGACGCCTCGGGCCTCGACGCCCTCGACATCGACCTGCTGCTGTACGTCGGGATAGGGCGCGGCGTCGCCGAACCCGCCTCGGCGACCACCTTCCAGGACCTGCTCGGCCTGCGCCGCGCCACCGCCTTCGACATCCTCGACGCCTGCGCGAGCTGGATCCGCGCCCTGCACGTCGCGGACGCCTTCCTGCGCACCGGCGCCTACCGCAACATCATGATCGTCAACGCCGAGTGCAACGCGAGCGACATCTACCGCTACGAGCTCCGGTCGCTGGAGGAGTTCGCCCACTGGCACCCGACCCTGACCATCGGCGAAGCGGCCACCGCCACGATCCTCACCGCGCACCGGAACGGCGCGGACGAGGAGGAAGGATTCGAGGCGAGCTTTCGCACCTGGGGCGAGAAACGCGACCTGTGCTTCGTACCGATGGCCAACTTCGGCGCCTACTTCGGCAAGGAGGTGGACGTCGCCGGCACGCTGCGGCCCCTGCAGTTCGTCTCCTTCGGGCTGAGCCTGATGGAGTTCGGCACCCGGAAGCTGATCGAGCACTACCGGGACCTGCCGCGGTTCGAGGAGTTCAAAGCCGACCTGGTCTTCGGCCACTCCGCCAGCGACGGCGCCGGCCGGCACGTCGTGGAGGCCTGCGGGATCGACGCGGACAAGTACCGCTTCGACCACCGGAACCACGCCAACACCGTCTCCGCCTCGGTGCCGGTCAGCATGTCCGAGGCCCTGAAGAGCGGAGAGCTGGCCGAGGGCGACCGCGTCCTGCTGATGGCGGCCTCGGCCGGAGTCACCACCGCACTGGCGAAGTTCACCTACCACGGACGATGAGGGGGACCATGGACAGGAACGTGGACACGAACGCGGGCCGGGACGCGGACACGAATGTGGGCCGGGATGCGGACGGGAACGTGGACCGGAACGAGGTCTTCGCGCGGCTCGTCGAAACGGTGTCCGCCGAGGACGACAGCATCGACGTCTCCAGGATCCGGCTGGACGAGACGCCCTTCCACGCCTACGGACTGACCTCCCTGACCCAGCTGAGGGTGGGCTCCCGGGTGGCCGAGCTGTTCGGCATCCCCTTCCGGGACAGCGACGCCCTGCTGGCCCTCTCGCCCCTCGGCCTCGTCACCCTGGTGGAGCGCAGGCTGGCGGGTGCGGCATGAACCTGCTGGACGCCGTCCGCGACGCCGTGCGGGGCGCGGACCCGGACCACGGCATCCGCTTCCTCACACCCGGCGAACCCGACGTCGCCATGCCCTACGGGACGTTCCTGCGGACCAGCGCGTGGCTGGGCCGCAAGATGCCCGAGGACACCGCGGTGGTCATCGCGGCCAACGACCCGCTGCCGACCCTGCTGGCGTTCTTCGGCGCGCTGTGGGCCGGCGGACGGCCCCTGATCCTCCCGTCGCCCCGCGCGCTCGGCGGCGAGGAGCCCTTCCGCCGGCACGTCGAACGCACCCTCAAGACCTTTCCCGGCGAGGCGGTCCTCGCCCTCCAGGAAGGCCTGGTGCAGGGGGACTTCCCGGCACCGGGACCCGTCGTGCCCCTGCCGGGCGAGCCCGGCGGCTACGACGCGCTCGCCCCGGGCGAACTGCCGGCGACAGCGGGGCCGGGCGGCGACGCCGTCGCCTTCCTCCAGGCGACCAGCGCCTCGACCGGCGACTCCAAGCTGCTGGCGATCTCCCACGACAACGCCTGCGCCAACCTCGCCGCACTGCGCGTCTCGCTGGGCATGGGCCGCGACGAGCGGATGGTCTCCTGGCTGCCGCTCTACCACGACATGGGGCTCGTCGGCACGGTACTGCTCAGCTTCTTCCACGGCTGGCCGCTGTACCTGATGAAACCCACCGAGTTCATCATGTGGCCCCGCGAATGGATCCTCGCCCTCAGCCGGTACCGGGCCACGATCACCGCCGCGCCCAACTTCGGCTACGACCACGCCCACCGCGCCGTCGACGAGCGGGACCTGACGGGTTGCGACCTGTCCGCCCTGCGCAGCGCGGTCATCGGCGCCGAGCCGATCCGGCTGGCGACCATGGACGGGTTCTACCGCCGCTACCGCCCCTACGGCCTGTCCCGGAGCAGCCTCGTCTGCAGCTACGGCATGGCCGAATCGACGCTGGCCACCAGCATGCCGGAGCCGGGCAGCACCCCGCGCTACGTACTGGTGGACCCCGTCGGCATGGAGAGCGGGGCCCCCGTGCGCCTGCTCGGCGAGGGGCTGCTGGGCGATCCGCCGCCCGAGGGGTACGGGATCCCGGTCTTCTCCGTCGGCCGGGCCCTCAACGGCCTGCACACCGCGCTGACCGACGACGACGGCCGCCCGGTCGAGCAGGAGGCCGTGCTCGGCGAGATCACCCTCCGCGGCACCAGCGTCGCCGCGGGCCCCCTGGACCCGGGCACCGGCCGGCCCCAGCCGTTTCCGGAGGGCGTGCTGCACACCGGCGACCTGGGCTTCCGGCACCGCGGCGACCTGTTCGTCCTGGAACGCAAGAAGCACGTCATCATCCGCCACGGCCGCAACCACCTCGCCGCACTGCTGGAGGAGCAGGTGGCCGCGGTCCTGGACCGCCCCGCCCACGAGGTCATCGTGCTGGACGCCGACATCTACGACCCCGCCAGCGAGATCACCGCCGTCGTCGAGCACCACGACGGCCCGCCCGAGGTGACGGAGGCGCAGGCCGCGGCCCTGCGCGGGCTGGACCTGCCGGTCGACGCGGTGCTGTTCGCACGGCGCCGGGTCATCCCGCGGACCACGAGCGGCAAGAAGCGCTACCACACGACCCGGCAGCGGCTCGCCGACGGGAGCCTGAAGGCCGAATACGTGGTCCGGCCGGCGGACTTGCACGGAACCGGGGCGTAGGGAGCCGAGGAGTACGGATCCGAGGAGTACGGATCCGAGGCGCACGGGAACGAGGCGCACGGAGAGAGCACCCCCTGAAAGAGCTGACTGTGAACGTACCGGAGGAGTCCGAACTGAAGGAGAACGCCGCCGTGCCCGCCGAACCCCGTAATCCCTCACCCCTGCACCGGTGGGGCGGATACATGGCCCGGCACCGGATCCCGGTGCTGGCCGTCTGGATCCTCCTGGTGGTCGCGTCGGCGGTGTTCTACCCCAGCGTGGAGTCGCGGCTGGCCGCGCCCGACTACACGGTCCAGAGCTCGGAGTCGGCGACGGCGCAGAAGCTCATGGCGCGGCACTTCCCGGCCTCGGGCGCCGAACAGGGGGTGGTGGTCTTCCGGTCCGCCCGGCTGACCGCCGACACCCCCGTATACCGGCGTGCCGTCGACCGGGTGCTCGCCGTCATCCCGGCGGACGCGGGCCGCCCGGCCGCCCCCGACTCCTCCTCCGGCCGGATCTCCGCGGACAAGCACGTGGCGGTCGCCACGTTCCCGATGGCCGGCAGCCGGTCGGACCGCGCCGACAGGGCCGGTGACCTGCAGCGGCGCATCCGGGCCGCGGCGGCGGACGGGCCCGTCGAGGCCTATCTGACCGGGCCCTCCGCACTCACCGGCGACCTCTCCGACGTCGAGCTGCGGGACCAGTCCGTCGCCGAGAGCATCGGCGTCCCGATCGCCCTGCTCGCCCTGCTGCTCGCGTTCGGCACGCTGGTCGCCGCACTGATACCGGTCGCGATGGCCCTGGGGTCGGTCCTCGCCTGCACGGCCCTGCTCGGCCTGCTGGCGGGGCCGCTGAACCTCGACCGGTTCGTGACGGTCGTGGCCACGGTCATCGGCATCGGCGTGGGCATCGACTACGCCCTGTTCGTCATCAGCCGGTTCCGCGAGGAACTGGCCCGCCGGACGCCTCCCGACGGCGAGCCGCGCCCGGACAAGGCGGCGCTCCGGGAGGCGGTGCACGCGTCGGTGAGCGTCGCGCTGCGCACGTCGGGCCGCACGGTGCTCACCGCGGGCCTGATCGTCATGGTCGCGCTCGGCTCGATGATCCTGATCCGCGGTCACATCTTCACGGAGATCACCGTGGCCGCCGGGCTCATGGTGGTGCTGTGCCTGCTCACCTCGCTCACCGCGCTGCCCGCCCTGCTCGCCCTGCTGGGGCACCGGGTCAACCGGGGAGCGCTGCCGCGCACGCTGCGGCCCTCCGCGGGCGGGGGCCGACGCGGGGGCCCGGGCGGGGGCCGCTGGGCGGCGTGGGCCCGTACCGTGCTCCGCCACCCCTACCGGCTGGGGCTGCCGGTGCTGGTGCTGGTCGCGGCGATGACCGTGCCGCTGTCCTCGATCCGGCTCGGCGTCGACTGGGGGCTGGCCTCCCTGACCGACACCCCGTCGGGGAAGGGCCAGCAGATCGTCGCCACGTCGTTCAGCCCGGGCGCCGTGGGCCCCGTCCAGGTCGTCGCCTGCGGGCCCGGGGACACCGCGGTGACGGGCGCGCAGCGGCTGGCCGGCGAGGTTCGGCACGACCGGCGCATCACCGAGGTCCTGCCCGTCGAGCGCTCCGGGAAGTGCGCGGGCCTGCACATCGTCCTCGCCGAGCGGGTCGACTCGCCGAAGGCCACCGCGTTCGTCCGGGACCTGCGGTCCGGGCCGGCGCGGACCGCCTTCGCCGGAACGCCGGCGGAGGTCCACGTCGGCGGGCTCAGCGCGGAGTACGTCGACCTGGCCGACGAGACCGCGGGCAAGCTGCCGCTCGTCGTGCTGGTGATCCTCGCCCTGTCGTTCTGCTACCTGCTCGTGGTGTTCCGCAGCGTGCTCGTGCCGGTCAAGGCCGTGCTGCTGAACCTGCTGGCGACGGTCGCCGCGCTCGGCATGACCACGCTGGTGTTCCAGCACGGCTGGGGCGAGGGCCTGTTCGGCTTCACCAGCTCCGGCACGCTGCAGGCCTACCTGCCGGTCGCCCTGTTCGCGCTGCTGTTCGGGCTCTCCATGGACTACGAGATCTTCCTGGTCGGCCGGATACAGGAGGAACGGCTGCGCACCGGGGACGACGCCCAGGCCGTCCCCGCCGGCCTGGAGCACACCGCCCGGCAGATCACCACGGCCGCCGCGATCATGGTCGTCGTCTTCGGCAGCCTGCTGTTCGCCCGCGTCCTCGAACTGAAGCAGTTCGGCTTCGGCCTGGCCTTCGCGGTCCTGCTCGACGCGACCGTCGTGCGCCTGCTGCTCGTACCGGCCGTCATGGGCGTCGCGGGCCGTGCCAACTGGTGGCTCCCCGGCTGGCTGGAGCGACGGCTCCCCGCCGTCTGGAAGGAATGACCCCGAACCCCTCCATGCCCTCCAACCCCTCACGAGAGGACGGCACATGCCCCGGACCAACGGCTACCGCGGCGTCTCCCGGGACGCGGCGCAGAAGCACTACGACGTCTCCGACGAGTTCTTCCAGATCTGGCTGGGACCGAGCCTCGCCTACGCCGGCGGCCTGTGGGAGGACGGCGCCGACACCCTGGAGAAGGCGCAGTTGCGCAAGACCGACTACCTGCTGGGCCAGGCCGGCATCCGGCCCGGGCACCGGGTGCTCGACGTCGGCTGCGGCTACGGAGCCGAGATGCAGCGGATGGTGGAGGAGTACGACGCGGACTCCGTCACCGGCATCACCCTGAGCGAGGCCGCGGTCGAGTGGACCCGCAACCTCGCCATTCCCCGCACCGAAATACGCCTGGAGAACTGGATCGACCACCGGCCCGCCCAGCCGTACGACGCGATCATCTGCGTGGAGGCGATGGAGCACTTCGCCCGCCCCGGGATGTCCGGCCGGGCCAAGACCCGCGGCTACCGCGAGTTCTTCTCCCGCTGCCGGTCCTGGCTGCGACCGGAGGGCCGGCTGGTCATCCAGACCATCACCTGGGGCCACCGCTTCCCCTGGGACCTGGACCTCCTGCGCGGCCTCTACCTCGCCAGCAAGGTCTACCCGGAGTGCAACCCCTCCTACCTGACCGAACTCCAGGCGGCGAGCGACGGCCTGTTCGACCTGGTGGCCCTGCGCAACGACTTCGACCACTACGCCCGCACGCTGAGGTGCTGGCTGGAGAACCTGGACGCCGACCGCGACCGCGCGGCCCAGCTGGTCGGCGAGAAGAAGGCCCGCGACTTCGAACGCTGCATGACGACGGCGGTCCGCGCCTTCTCGGAAGGCTGGCTGCACCTCCACCGCCTGACGTTCCGCCCGGTCCCCGAACCGGTCGGCCCGGCCCGCCGCTTCCTCGTCAACAACGTCCTGGCCCGCGACTCCCTGCCGACCCCGAAGTTCCTGGGCTGACGGGACCCGCCGGCACCGGAGCGGGGCCAGGCGCCCGGGATGGGGGGGGAGGGACCGGGCACGCCCGGTCCCTCCCCCCCCATCCCGCTGTTCGGGGTCAGCCCTAGGCTGAGCCGTCTTTTGGCGGGGACGGACAGCGGCCCGGCCTGTGCTGCGGACGGCCATCCGTCCGGCGGGGCGGTCCGTCGTTGAAGAACGTCAGCCGCGGCGGCGGAAGATGCGCTTGGCGGCGTAGACGATCCCCACGATGAGGAGGATGAAGAACAGGAGGATCAGGATCACCACAACGAGCAGGAATTTGCCCAGCTTGGCGAAGAATCCCTTCTTCTTTTTCTTCTCCTCCTTCGAGGCGAGCTCCACCTTCGCGGGGGCGGCAATGCTCGCGTGAGCATTGCCTGCAGCGGTGGTCGAGTCACCGCCGATGGACGCTGTGACGGCGGCCGGGCGAACCGCCCCGGCCGCCGCCATGGCCGGAGAGGCCGTCGCCGTCACCCCCGCCACTGCCAGGGCGGCGATCACGAAGCCGACGATGGAGCGGGTGATGCGGTGAGTCATTCTGTTCCTGTCGTTGAGGTCCGGAAGCGGCCATGTGCTGCAGGTATGCCACTGTCCGCGGGATGCCCGGGCGCGGCCCGCAGCTCCCGCTTCTACAGTTGCGCAATGTAGCAAGTTTGATCTCGGGAGGCGTACGCGGGGGGAATCGGCCTCGACGCCGGCTCGGAGATACTGGTCGCTTCGAGTCGCCCCTCACCTCGGCAGGGGACATGCAGATAGGAATGAACAAACGATGACGTCTTCGGTCCGCGCTCCGCGACGCGCCGTCACCCCTGGGCAACTTGTCGCGCTCGGGCTGCTCCTCGCGGCCATCGCCGCCCTGGCGACCTGGCACGACGGCTCCCTGTTCTGGGCCGGCTCTCTCGTGGGCATAGCCGGCGTCGCCGGATACTTCGTGCAGTTCGACACGCCCCGCGGGCCTCTGCAATGGCTGCTGGCAGCGCTGGGCTTCTGCATGACCTTCATGTTCGGCGTGCAGTTCCTCATCGGCGCCCTCAGCTGACGTTTCCCTGCCGGCTCACCGGTGGAGGCGGCTCAGCTCCGCCTCCAGATCGTCCAGGGCCGACCGGGCGGCGCTGATCCGCTCACGCAGCAGTCGGGCGTCGCCGTCTTCCCCGCCGGGCTGAAGGCCCTCGTTCTGCTGTTCGGCCTGCTTGGCCTCGTCGAGCGAGGTGATGACGACACCGACCAGCAGGTTGACCAGCACGAAGGAGGCCAGCAGCACGTAGGAGGCGAAGTAGATGATGCTCCAGCGCGAAATCTCCAGACCGGCGCGCACGGTGTCGCCGAGCCCGTCCAGGGTCATGAGCAGGAACAGCGTGAGCACCGCCCGGCCGATGGAACCGAAGTGTCCGGGGTCGTCATCGGCGAAGAAGACCCAGCCGACCATTGCGTACACGTAGAGCATCAAGGTGCCGACGAGCAGAAAGCTGATGGTGCCGGGCAGGCTCTTGGCGATCGCGACGGTGATGACGCGCAACTGAGGAAGGAACCGCGCGGCGCGGAGGACCCGGGCCAGCCGCAGCAGGCGCAGCACGGTCGCGTTCTCCCGCGCGATGGGCAGGACGGCGAACAGCACCACTGCCAGATCGAACAGGTTCCACGGATCGCGGAAGAAGCGACGAGGACGATCCGCGTGAGCCAGACCCCGCAGCACGATCTCGACAGTGAAGAACAACAGGAAACCGTGCTCGGCCGTCTTCAGCACATCGTGCCATCGAGCGTCCAGGCCGGAGTACGTCTCCACGCCGAGCAACCCCGCGTTGGCGAGGATCACGGCGAAGGCCAGGCCACCGAACCAGCCTGACTCGGTAATCCTCCGGCAGCCGCCGGCTAACGCCCGTCGCCCCGTTGCCGGCCCGGCCGTCACGTCGTTCATCCGGCCCTCAGCCCCTACCGCTCACTCATGTTCTTGATCTTGCACGTAACCGCCTCATTATGGGGCCCGGCGAAGACAAGATCGAACTGTTGGCCGGTGCCGGGCCTCCTGCGGCCGTTGAGCCGCGACCGGCGCGCCCCACTGATGCGGGCCCCACCGACGTGGCTCCGAAACAGATGGTGGCCTTGTCTACTTCGCGGTGGTCGAATTCGTTGATGCGCAGGGTGGTCGGCACACGTTCCAGGCCGGGTCATCCGGAGCCAAGGGCCTTCCCGTGGGCCGTGGGGTCCCGGTGCGCTACCTTCCCGAGGCCCCGAAGAGCGCGCATCGACCTCCGCAGGAGACGGATTGCGGAGGTCGCGGCTCTTCTCGCGGGCGGCACCCTGTTCACAGCCATTAGGGTCTGGATGTTCGGAGTTCAGCCGGGACGTCCAGCAGTTCGGTCAGGGCTTCGGTGCGGGGGAGCAGTCGGCGGCAGAGTTCGTTGACCCGCTCGGGCAGCGCGAGGACCTCCCGCGGCCCGAGCAGTCCGTGTGCGAGGTACCAGCCGGTGTGGGGTGCTGTCTGTTCCAGGCAGTGCAGCTCGTACAGGTCGCGGAGCAGAGGGCGGGCGGTTGCGGGGACTTCTGGAGCGTGCCGTGCGTCGCGCAGGGCCTCGGCCGTGGTGCGGGCGGCGTGGGCTTCGGCGAGACGCCCGGCCAGCTCGGTCCGGGCGTTCCAGGAGTCGAAGGGGACGGCCCCGTTCTGCTCGTCGGCGCGCAGGGCCGAGGTGAGCTCGGCGTGCAGGAGGCGTTCCCTGGCGCGGAAGAGGCGTGGCCAGTCACCTGGTGCCGGGTCTTCCTCCGCCGGCGGGCGGTAGTCCGTGCCGGTGACCATCGTCCGGGCGGCGTCGAGCAGGATGAGCCGGTTGTCGCCGCCGGCGGACAGGAAGGTCATGGTCAGGGCCTGATAGCCGATCAGGCGGTGTCCGGGGAAGAAACCGAGCGCGCCGCATGCCGTGCGACAGCGGGAGACGGCTCCCTCGGCCAGGACGGAGACGGCGACCTTGCTCAGCGCCAGGGTGCGCATGCCGGCGGCCGACGGCCCGGCGCCGGTGCCGCCGCCGGGCGGGATGTGCCAGCCCACCGCGGTCACCCGGCGGGCGACCGCGGTCGCGGCCAGGGCGTCGGCCGCGGAGACGAACAGGAGCCGCTGCTGGTTGAGGTGGGCGATGGCCGCGACCTCGCCGGCGAGGCGATCATTGGTCCGGCGATGGCGGGCGTGGGTGAGCGCGAGGGCCACGCTCGCCCGCGCGGTCGCGGCCAGGCCGGCCGTGACCGCCCCCCAGGCGAAGCGGCCCATGCCCAGGCTGCGCCGGGTGCGGGCCTCGGGCCCGTCCAGGGGGTCGTGGAACGATCCGTCTCCGGCAATGGACGCGCCGTCACGCAGCCACCTCCGGTACGGCACCCGCACTCCGTCGAACCGGACCTCCGCGTAGTCCATGGGGAGGAGCGGTGTCGGCGCGAGCGGCTCGATTGTGACGCCCTCGCACGGTCCGTTCTGGTCGCGCAGGGGGACGAGGAAGAGCGCGGTCCCGCGATCCGCGCCGTCGGCCCGGAGGCGGGCGCTCACCACGGCCAGTCTGGCGAAGCCGTCCAATCCCACGTTGGCCGGGCGCTTCGCCGCCTCGGGGGTCGGCGTGTGCAGGACGAACTCGCGCGTCACCGGATCGAAGACCGCCTGTGTGCGGATGGCGGAGCTGCTGTTTCCGTGGCCGGTCTCGTTCATCAGGGCGGCGCCGATCCACTGCCCGGAGGCCAGGTCGGCCACGTCCTCGTGCGGGGCGCCGAAGTCGAGCGCGGGACCGATGGTCATGCAGTGGTGCAGGAACATCACGAAGAACAGGCGCGGGTCCGCCACCGCGCTCAGCTCCAGCACGTCCCGCAGCCGGGCGTGGTCCGCCAGGAGCGGCCGGCCGCCTCCGAGCCGGGACTGGATGTGCCGCAATCCCCGGTAGGGCGACGCCGACGACGGTGGATCGGCGTGCTGCGCCCGGGGCGCCGAGGCGGAAGAGACATCGGCGAGCAGCTTGATGAGGTCGCCGTCGTAGGGGGCCATGTCCGATGCTCCTTGGTACGGGGGATGCTCCAGATATTCGGGGCGTGGGGTGGTACGCCGGGGGCTACGGCGCGTCCGCGATGTCTGCCCACCAGACTCGTACGGCTTCCGCCAGTGCACCGGCGTGGGCGCCGAGCATGGTGAAGTGGTCGCCCGGAACCGTCCGTTCGATGTGCGGCAGCTGCCACCGGCGGGCCCACCATCCGTCCTCGGAGAGCTCCGGGACGGCCTGCTGCGCGCGGAGCAGAAGCGTCGGGGTGCCGACCCGTACGGGCTGCCAGCCGTCCAGTACGCGCAGGTATCCGCCGGCGGCGGTGAGCCGGTGCGCGGAGACGCCGTGCTCCGTGAAGGCCTGCTGCCGTACGGCAGCAGCGCTGAGGAGGCGGGGCAGTACGTCGCTCCGGAAGGTCCGGTCGGGCCACGGCGGGTCCAGCAGGACCAGCCCGTGTGCGGGCTGGTCCTGCTCCTCAAGTCGCGCGGCGACGGCGTGGGCGATCAGCCCGCCGGAGGAGTGCCCGCACAGGAGGAACGGCCCGTCGGCGGCGTACCGGCCGACCGCCGTCGCGTGCGCGGCGGTGAGGGCGTCGAGGTCGCGGGGGAGGGGCTCGTCCTCGGCGAAGCCGGGCTGCGGGAGTACGAGTACCTCGTGGTCGTCGCGCAGCGCCTCGGCGACAGGGGTGTATTCGTGCGGTCCGGAGGCCGGGAGCAGCGAGGGGAAGCACATCAGCGGGGGACGGCCGCCTGCCGGCCCGAGCCGGACGGTGCGGGGTGCGTGCTCCGGTGCGGTCTCGGCGCCGAACGTGCGGCGGAGCCGGGCCGCCGCCCGGATCAGCTCGACGGCGGCCTGTCCCTCCCCGGTCAGGCAGGCTTGCCGGTACAGGGCGTCGAGGGTGTCCGGCATCTCATGGGCGGTGCTGCGGGGGCCGGGCTCCCGCTGCCGGAGGTCGTCGAGGAGTCGCCACAGGTGGGCGCTCAGCGCCCGGGGCGTTCGGTGATCGAGGACGACGGTGGACGGCAGGGGGAGACCGAGTACGTGAGCCAGCCGGCTGCGTAGCTCCACCGCGGCAAGCGACCCCGTGCCGATCTCGGCGAACACCGCGTCCGGGCCGGCCTGGTCGCCGTCACGGTATCCGAGGACGGCCGCGGTGTGGTGTTGCACGAGCGCAAGGAGCGCGGACTCGCTGGCCGGGAGCGGCAAGTCTTCAGCCGAGTCGGGTGAGCCGGGTGAGCTGGGAGAGCCGTACGAGTCGAGTGATTCGGCCGGGCTGCCGGCGCTCCGGCCGGTCGTCGCGACAGCCTCAACCTCAACCGTCTCGCCGGGCCGCGGGGCTGGTCGTGCGGCTGCAGCTGCGCCTGCCGCCCCGGCCGTTATCCAGTGGCGCTCGCGCCGGAACGGATAGGTCGGCAGCTCGACGTGGCGGGCCGCGCGTCCGGCGAAGGCGTTCTTCCAGGCCACCGGACCCCCGCTGCTGAAGGCCTCCGCCGCGGAGAGCAGAAAGCGCCGTTCGTCGCCCTCGCCCCGCCTGAGGGTTCCCACCGCCGAGACGGGCCGCCCGGCCGCCTCGGCGGTCTCCAGGACCGGGTAGGTGAGGACGGGATGGGGACTGACTTCGATGAAGTGGGTGAAGCCCTCGTCCAGCAGCGCGCGGACCGCCCTGTGGAACTCGACCGGGCGGCGGAGGTTGCGGTACCAGTAGTCCGGGGTCAGCCGCGTGGCGTCGAGCGGGCCCGGCTCGACGGTGGAGAAGAAGCGGGTGGGCGCGGGCCGGGGCGCGATGCCGTCGAGCGCGTGCGCCAGGCGGGGGCGGAGGCTGTCCACGTGGGCGCTGTGGGAGGCGTAGTCGACCGCGAGGCCGGTCGCTCGTACGCCGCGAGCACCGAGCTCGTCGAGCAGGGCGCCGACGGCACGGCGATCGCCGGAGACCACAGTGGAGCGAGGGCCGTTGTCGGCGGCGAGGAACAACCGGCCCCGGTAGGCGGCCAGATGATCCAGATGAGTGGCCACATCGTCCCGGGACAGGGCCACGGCCGCCATCCGTCCGCCCGGCAGCTCCCGGACGGCGGCGGCGCGCCGGGCGACGACCTTCGCGGCGTCCGCCAGTGACAGGGCGCCGGACACGCAGGCGGCGGCGATCTCCCCCTGGCTGTGCCCGACCACCGCGTCCGGGCGCACTCCCAGCGACTGCCATACGGCACTGAGCGCGACCATCACGGCGAACAGGGACGTCTGCGCGACATCGACACGGCTCAGCGGCGGCTGACCGGCCTCCTGGCGTAGTACGGCACGCACGGACCAGTCGACATGCGGCGCGAGAGCCTCCTCGCACGCCGCCAGGGACCGCTCGAACACCTCGGACTCGATCAGCAGGTCCGCTGCCATGCCCTCCCACTGGGAGCCCTGCCCGGGGAAGACGAAGACCGTGCCGCCGCCTTCGGGTCGGGCCAGGCCTCCGACCGCGTGGGCGGGCAGGGCGCCGTCGGCGATTCCGCGCAGCCCGGCGATCCCGCGCAGCCCGCTGATCAGCTCCGTCCGCTGTCGTGCGACGACCACCGCACGGTGCTCGAACACGGGCCGGGAGGCGGCCAGTGCCCGGCCCGCCTGGAACACGTCGGCCGACTCGGCGACGGGCAGCAGCCGCGATGCCATGTCGCGCAGGGCCTGGGCGCTACGAGCGGAGAGCACCCAGGGCAACGCCCGGTCACCGTCCGGCCGGCCACCCCCCTCCTCGGCCGGCACCGCGGTGGGGGCGGGCTGTTCGAAGGGAGCGGGGGCGGCGGCGGGCTGTCCGAAGGGGGCGGGGGCGGGGGCGGGGGCCTCTTCCAGGATGACGTGGGCGTTGGTGCCGCTGATCCCGAAGGCCGACACCCCGGCCCTGCGGATCCGTTCGGAGCGCGGCCACGGCCGGGGTGTGAGCAGCAGCCGTACACCGCTGGTGTCTGCGGCCGCCGGTGGGGAGTCGAGGTCGGTGTGGAGGGTGCGCGGCAGCACGCCGTGTCGTAGCGCCTGGACCGTCTTGACGACGCCGGCGATCCCGGCGGCGGCCTGGGTGTGCCCGATGTTCGACTTGACCGAGCCCAGCCACAGCGGCCGGTCCTCGGCACGGTCGTCGCCGTACGCGGCACACAGGGCCGCAGCCTCGATGCGGTCGCCCAGTGGTGTGCCCGTTCCGTGCGCCTCGACCGCGTCGATCTGACCGGGCGTGAGCCCGGCGTCGACCAGGGCCTGCCGGATCACGCGCTGCTGGGCGAGCCCGTTGGGAGCGGTGAGGCCGTTGCTCGCGCCGTCCTGGTTCACGGCCGAACCGGCGATCACGGCGAGGACCGGATGGCCGCGCTCCCGGGCCCGGGAGAGCCGTTCCAGCACCAGCACGCCCGCTCCCTCCGCCCATGCCGCGCCGTCGGCCGAGGACGCGAAGGCCTTGCACCGGCCGTCCGGCGCGAGGGCTCCCTGGCGGCTGAAGTCCACGAACGAGGCCGGGGTCGCCATCACGGTCGCGCCGCCGGCCAGGGCCAGAGAGCATTCGCCGCGGCGCAGCGCCTGGGTCGCGAGGTGCAGGGCCACCAGGGAGGAGGAGCAGGCGGTGTCGACGGTGAGCGCGGGTCCGGTCAGGCCGAGGGCGTACGCGATACGTCCGGAGGCGACGCTCGCCGCGTTGCCGGTGAGCAGCAGGCCGTCGAAGCGCTCGGGTGCCTCGGCCACCCGCGGTGCGTAGTCCGGGGCCATCAGCCCGATGAAGACCGCGGTGTCGGAGCCGCGCAACGCGGTCGGGTCGAGCCCCGCGCGTTCGAGCGCTTCCCAGCTCGTCTCCAGCAGGAGCCGTTGCTGGGGGTCCATGGCCAGCGCTTCGCGGGGCGATATGCCGAAGAAACGGGCGTCGAACTCCGCGGCTCCGGTGAGGAAGTGACCGTGGTGCGTGGTGGAGCGCCCGGGGTGGCCGGGGTCCGGGTGCCTGAGCCGGGCGAGGTCCCAGCCGCGGTCGGCAGGAAAGGGGCCGGCCGTGTCCCGGCCGTCGACGAGGAGGTGCCACAGGTCCTCGGGGGAGCGGACGTCGCCGGGGAAGCGGCAGCCGATGCCGGTGATCACGACCGGGTCGTGGTGGTCCGGTGCCGGTGCGGGGCGCCGGCCCTTCTGGCCCACTCGGTCGGTCCGCTGGTCCTGCCGGTGACCGGTGGTGAGGCCGGTGAGGTGACGGGCGAGTTCCCGGGGAGTCGGGTGGTCGAAGAGGGCGGTCGTCGGTAACGGCAGCCCGGTCGCCTCCGACAGGCTGAGGGCGAGGCGTACTGCGGCGAGCGAGCCGACCCCCGATTCCCGGAACGTCCGGTCGGGAGCGGGAGCGGGTGCGGGTGCGGGTGCGTCTGCCGTGCCGGCCGGCAGGAGACGAGCGACCTCGCGGCGTATCAGCTCCAAGGCGCCGTGGAGGGATCCGGGTTGCGGCGGGGTGTCCGGGATTGCCTGCCGGGGCGTGGTTGCGGACCCGGGAGGGCGGTCGAGCAGCCGGGCCAGACGGCCGCGGGCGATCTTTCCGGTGGGGGTGATCGGTATCTCGTCGACCAGGTGCAGCTCCAGTGGCTGCTGGACGTCGGACGCGCCCTTGCCCGCCAGGTGGGCCCGTACCTCCTCCAGGCCGATGGCGGCCCCGTGCCGCAGGACGGCGACGAGGCAGGGGTACTGACCGAGCCGGGCGTCGGAGCGGGCGGTGACGGCCAGCGCGGAGAACTGCGGCAGGTCGCCGAGCATGGTCTCGATCTCGGAGGCGCTGACCTTCGTTCCTCCGACGTTGATGACCTCCGCGTCGCGCCCCTGGTGGGTGAAGGTGCCGTCCGCGTTCCGGCGGGCCAGGTCCCCGGTACGCAGCCAGCCGTCGGCGGTGAAGGCCTCCCGGGTCCGCTCGGGATCCCCGAGGTAGCCGAGGAACGTGTGCGGTCCCCGGTACTGGAGTTCACCGGTGATGCCTTCGGGGCAGGGGGCGCCTGTGTCGTCCACCACGCGGGCGTCGCAGCCGCTGAGCGGGCGGCCGATACTGTCGACGGCGACGTCCGGAGGATCGCCGGGCCGGGTCACGGTGCCCGCGCCCAGCTCCGACATGCCCCACTGGACGATCACCGATGCCCCGGTCAGGCGGCGCAGGCCGGTCACGAGCGGACCGGGAACGGCCGTGCCGCCCGTGCGTATCTCGCGCAGGCGCGGATGCCCGGTTGCGGGCTCGTCGCGCAGGGCCGCCGTCAGGTCGCGCAGCTGGGCCGGTACGGCGAAGAGCACGTTCGCCCCGGTGCGGTCGGCGAGCGTGCGGAAGGCCGGGGCGTCCCAGTGCGGCAGCAGGGCTTGCCGGCTTCCCGTGAGGAGCGCGAGGTGGACGGACAGCAGGCCGAAGAGATGGGTGAACGGGCCGGCGCTGACGATGGTGTCGTCGGCCCTCGCGCCGCCGTCCAGGGCCACGGTCGCGGCGTTCGACAAGAGTGTGGCGTGGCTGTGCATGCAGAGTTTGGGCCGCTCCGAGGTGGTGCCCGACGACGGCAGCAGGGCGAACGGCTGCTCGGCCGTCACTTCCACGGGCCGGGGCGAGACCGTGCGGTGCTCGTCGACGAGCGTCTCGTACGTGGCCATGCGGGCGTCCTGCCCTGCCGGGCGCTCTTCCGCCGATGCCGCCGTCCGGGCCCCGCCGACGGTCAGGACGAGCTCGAGCGCGTTCAGCCGGGCCGGCAGCCGCTTGCCCAGCGCCGCACCGTCCACCTGCCGGTAGCCGGCAGGCAGGATGAGCGCGCGAGCCGACGCCCGGCGCATCAGCGTCAGCAGATCCCGCTCGCCGTAGGCGAGATGGAGCGGCAGAAGCACTGCACCGGCCGCGGCCACCGCGGTGTGGGCGACCAGGAATTCCCAGCAGTTCGGCAGGTGGACGGCCACCACGTCACCCACCCCGATGCCACGGGCCTGCAGTCCCGCGGTCAGGGCACGGGACTCGGAGTGCCACTGCGCCCACGAGCGGGGGCTGCCGTGGCCGACGACGGCCGGAGCGTCGCCGTTCGCCGCGACGGCCGCGGCGAATACCTCCTGCAGTGTCGTACGAGCACGTCCCGCCGTGGTGGTGGGACCCGAGGCGGTGCGGAGATAGTCGTGGACCGTGATCGCCATGCGTGGATCCTGCCCTGCGCCCGTCCTGCTTGTCAGCCCCGCCGACGGCGTGCAGCATGTCGCCGCCCAGCGGCAGGCCCCGGGAAGACCAGTGCTGCGGCATGGGCCACGTCGCGGCGAGCCGCCGCGGTCTCCTGCTCCTCCTCCTCGGTGAGCCGCGGCAGCAGGTTCTGTACGACTGAAGGCCGCCATCCGGGGCGACCGAGGTCCGGAGGCAACCCCCCATTGGTTGATGACGATGTGGCACGGCGGTGAACTCCGGATTCCCCGCTCAAGTAGGCCCGGAGGGGGCAGAAGGCGCAATGGCGCCTTCCGGTCCGGCGCCCCCGCCCCTGTCTGTCCCAGCGCCCGCCACAGAGGCCCCGACGCTCCGGAGCCGCGGTTCCTCACCTGGCGTGGCCGGACGCTGACGAGGCAGGGCCCCGGACGAGTCGGACCGGAGGTTGCGCCCCCTGAGCGGGGTAGAGGATTCCGGCACAGCTGATACACGATCACGCACGCGGCGGATACGGCCCGCGGCCGCCACGGTGGCCGATAACGGCGGGCCGGGCACACCGTCATCGACTTCGATTCGGGCCGCGGCGGCGAGGCGGTGCCGAGGAGGCGGAAGTCGGCGTCCTGTGCGGAGTGGAGGCAGACGACTTCTCGCCCCGCGGCTCTCGAATTAGAGGTGCTCGCCCCCAACTGGAGGTGACAGCATGCGGCCATGCCCTTTCCGCACCCCGACGGCGACTACATGATAACCGCGATGTACTCCGTACCCGATGAAGCCTGGTACCTGGAACTGGAACTCGCTGCTAAGCAACTCCACCTTATGACCGCGGTCGTCCCCGACGAGGACCCTGCACGGGAGCCGACGGTGTGTTTCGAGCCTCACGGGCGACACGTGCAAATCCCCTACGAGGCCATGCGCTGGTTCCTGGACCAGGTCGATGAGGAGATCCGCTCAGCCCGCGGCTGGATGCAGCTGCGACCGGAGCTCGTAGAGGCCGTCTACGAACTGCGCCAGGAATACATGGGTGCCATCAGCGATGACGACTTTCCATAGATCCTGGCCGAGGTGGGTGCCTCGCTCCCCGAAGCAGACCTCCCCGCCGTTCTTGCGGCCGCCTTCGGACGGAATCCCGACGGCACCGCCGTGGACCATCCGTAACTGCTGAGGCTTGCAGATGACCAAGGAGACAGGTCCTTTGAACCGGCCGTCGGGTGTGTGGGAGGCCGAGGGGTGGTGGTGGAAGCCGGTGGGGCCGACGGCGGCACCGCCGTCGGCCCCACCGGGGGTCTACTTGCCGAGGTCGTGCCGTGTGAATCCGAAGCGGGCCACGCGTGCGGCGGTCTCGGCGTCGGCCGGGGTGGTGTCGTATCGCTGGAAGCCGGCCTTCTCCAGAACGCGGACGGAGGCAGGGTTGGACAGTTCCACGCCGGCGGTCACGGTGTGGACGCCGGGTGCGGCGAGGGCGAAGGCGGCGAGGGCCCGGGTGGCCTCGGTGGCGTAGCCCCGGCCGCGCCGGGAGGCGACGACGCCGTAGCCGAGTTCGAGGACCCCCTCGGCGGGTGGCCAGAACAGGCCGATCGAGCCCACGACGACACCGCTGTCCCGCTCGATGATCAGCCGGTGGCCGTACGCGCCGAGCCAGTCGGGGTTGTCGCGGAGGAGGCTCGCGATGACACGGTCGCCCTCGGAGGGGAAGTCTGCGGCCCAGTCGGCCGGCCGGGCGCTGCCCTCGCTGTCGAGGGCGGTGATGGCCTCGGCCGTAGTCCAGGTGCGCAGGACGAGACGCTCGGTGGTCAGCTCGGTGGTCGGCTTGGTGAGGTTCTTCGAAGGGGAGGAATGCACGTGTGACTCCTGGCCGGTGGAATGACCCGGGCCGCGTCGCGTTGCTTCAGCGCGCGGACCGGAAAAGGGCATGCTGAGAAAGGCCGCTGACGGCCATATTCATCAACCTCCCCGGACCGGAGTCGTGTTCGCGCAGAACCTGCGCCGGAGTGACCGTAACAGGTGGAGTGGAGAGCTCCGAGCTCAGGCCGGGTTACGTCAACCCTTGCCCGAGCCGGACGGACCTCCTCGCTCGCCCTCTCCCCGGGACGGGCTTCGATTCCGGGGGCGTGTCGCGCGGTGCCGGGGGCTGCCGTCCGTTCACCGTTTGCGGGCGGTCAGCAGGCCCAAGGAGAGGTGTTCTCCGCCGTCCTCGGTGAGCATGTCGATGACCGGCCGGTTGGCCTGCTCGCCGTCGGGCTGGTGCTCGGCGCACGCGCGCGCCCACAGCAGCCAGTCGCGCCAGCCGTCCTCCTGCAGCCGCGCGGAGGAGACGTCCACCAGTTCGGTGACCTCCCACTGGAAGCGCCACCATTCCGCTGTATGCCACGCCATCGCCTCCCAGCCGACCACGCGCTTGATGTGGGGCGGGATCACTCCCAGGTCGCGGACCTCGCGGGTCATGGCGGGAGTGGCTACCCCCAGTTGACCGCCGGGGCGGAGGAAGCGGGACAGGTAGGGCAGGTAGCTGTCGGCCGTGCCGAAGTACTCGAACGCGTCGATGCTCACGATCGCGTCGAAACTCTCCGCCTCGAACGGCAGCACGTGTGCCTCCGTCCGTACTGCGCTGACCCGGTCGCCGACCCCCGCCTCGGCGAAGACCGCGGCCGCGTCCTCCGCGGGGATCCACCAGTCGGCGGCGACGACGTCCACGCCGAACTCCCGGGCGAGGAAGACGGAGGTGGCACCCTTGCCGGAGCCGAGGTCGAGGACCCGCATCCCCGGGCGCAGATCAAGGTCCCGGGCCAGGTCCTCCAGGAGCCACAACGGGTTCGGGCCCATGTCGAGACTGACGAGCCAGGCCGGTTCGTAGCGGGAAGACCGCGGGTATCGGTCGGGCCGCACAAGATCATTCAGAGCAGTCACCGACGAACTCAAACCCGCGTCACGTCCCGTGCGCAAATCCATTTCTGCGTACAGTGCCACCCTGGTCGGGGTGGCACTGCCCTCCGCTTGCGGGCCGCCCACCTGGCGCCCCGCACGGCCGAGCCGCGATCCCGCTGCTGATGCTGCCCATGTGCCCATGTGCCCATGTGCCCATGTGCCCGTGGCGGCTGCCGTTCGCCTTCCACTTCCCCATGAGGCTGCCCCAGCCGCGCACGAGGGCGCAGCAGGTGGAGGCGAGGCGGCCCTCAGAGGTCTTCTGCCTCATGCGCGACGCGGGGCACTTCACAGCCGAAGAGGGCCACCGCACCTTGCGGCAAGTCGAGAGGGGGAAACCCGTCCTCCGCTTCCGGTATCAGCGGGTGCCGAAGCGATCCTGGGAGGCCAGGACGGTGTCCGCGTAGCGGGCGGCCCAGGCGCCCATCGCGCGGATGGGAACCAGCAAAGCCTCGCCGGCCTCAGTGAGGGCGTAGTCGACGCGCGGGGGCGCCTCGGCGTAACGATGGCGCTCCACCAGGCCGTTGCACTCCAGCCGGCGCAGCGCGTCGTTGAGTACTTTCGGGCTGATCCCGCCGATCCGGTCCAGCAGGTCGCGTGGGCGCATCGGGCCGCCCTCGCCAAGGATGAAGACCACCACGCTGTCCCACCGGTTCGCCAGCACCTCGAAGGCGACCCGGGCCCGGCAGTCCGCCGCAAACCCGTCTCCCGCCAGTTCCTCACGCTCTCCCATGCGCCCATCCTGCCCGGCTGATGCACACCGCGCGGTGTGCATCAGCCCGCCTAGCGTTCGGGGCATGACATCCCATGAGGCAAGAGCAAAGACAAGCAGCGCCATGCGCATCGGCATTCTCGGCACGGGCTCGATGGCCACCGCCCTGGGCGGTGCCTGGGCGCGGGCCGGGCACAGCGTCCTGGTGGGCGGGCGGAACGCGGCGGCCGCAGCCACGGCTGCAGCAGAAATCAAAGCCGCCGGGCACGGCAGCCTGACCGAGGCAGCTGCCTACGGCGAGGCAGTCCTGATGGCCGTACCAGCGGACAGCGCACCACGGTTGGCCCAGGAACTCGCCCCCGTTCTGGCCGGACGGACTGTGCTCGACTGCACCGTGCCCATGGCGCCCGGCCCGGACGGGCCCTCGCTGACCACCGCCGGCGGCACGGACTCCATCGCCGCGCGCATCGCGGCCGCCGCGCCGGCCGCCGGCGTCGCCAAGGTCTTCGGCATCTGCCACGAAAGCATCTGGACCCTTCCGCGACCTGCCTTCGAAAACACGCCCCTGGCCGTGCCATTCTGCGCCGGCACCCCCGCCGCGGCCGCCCTCACGGCAGAGCTCATCACGTCGATGGGCTGTTCCCCGCTGCCCTGCGGCGGACTGCCCCGCGCGGCGCTGCTGGAGGCGGCCGCGATCTTCGCCGTCGGCGTGTGGTGGTCCGGCGGCGAGGCACGTCACGCCTTCCCTTCCCCCGCCCTGGCACCCGGCGCGGTCGACGACGAGCCCTAAGGACTCTCCGGTGACTACTGCGTGGTCTTCACACCTCGGACATGGACGACTCGGCCGGGTTCGCCCAGGCCGGCGCGATCGATCCGGCCACGTCCGCGGTCCACGCCCTCAGCCGCCAGACGTTCTTGCAGCTCAGGTGGGGCGAGCGGCGTCTCGAAGCCTTCGCTGAGGCCTCGTCCGTTGTCGGCGTACTCGTAGCGGAGGGCGTAGACCTTCCCCTCGTGCAACCACTCGCAGCGGATCAGGGGCCGCGCGAGGATCGCCTCGAACCAGATGGCCGTCCGGATTGCCGTCTCCGTGGGGTTTCCGGCTGTGGTGAAGGTGAACTCGGTCGGTATGTCGGGGAGGGTGAAGTTCTGGTTGTGGAGCCTGTCGGCGCGGACGGTCCTCCCGTCGAAGTGGGCCCCGATGGTCAGCACGCCCCGGTTGCGTTCTGGATCTCCGATGTCCAGATAGGCAAGCATCTCGCCGTACGGGGTATGCCGGGCGGGCAGCAGGACCGTGCTCAGCGGGTCCACCGGCCAGGCGCTCGCGCGGGCAGCAAGGACGGCTGCGAACTCCTGCTCCGCGGGGGTCAGGTCGCCCGTCTCGTGTTCGAACCAGGGAACTTCCTTCACGGCTGCACTCTACGGGGCGAGGTGCTCGTGCCAGGTGGTGAGGAGAGGTTGTGGAGCTGCTTCCGGCGACCTGGACGACCACGCCACCGGTCGGCCCCGTGGCGGCTGACCACAAACGGCCGTGAACAGCGCACGTCCAGCTCGTTGCCGAGGCGTGTGACCCGGATGAGCCGCCACAGAAAGTCGGTGAACGGAACGCAACCCGGTGACGGGCTGACGCCAATGGCATCCCACACGGCTACCGGTAGGGCCGAGCGGGCGCGCAGGCGAGGTCCTCGGCCAGGCGCTGTCCGTTGGTCAGGAATGCTGTCACCGCATTGTTCGCGCACGTGTTGCGGCCGAACGGGTAGACACCGTGCCCGCCCTGGTCGGCGGTCACCATCGTGGCCCGGTCGGCGAATGCCCGCCGCAGCTTCATGGCGCCGACCAGGGGTGTTCCTAGGTCGCGTTCGTTCTGCGCCATCAGTACGTTCGACGGGCCGCGGTCACCGATCTGCACCGGCGGCTCGACCCGGTTGTCCGGCCAGTACGCGCAGGGCTTGATGTTTCCGATGGCCCCCAGCATCGGGTACTTCAGCCGGTCGATCGCGGCATTGCGCTGGTAGTCCCGGACCTTGCCGGGCCAACGCGAGTCACCGCAGGTCACGTAGAAATGACTGGCCAAAAAGTTCTCCGGGACCGGCGGCGGAGTCGGCAGCGGCTTGCCCTGGTCCAGCGCCTGCCATTCCTCGGCCGGTTTGGGCATGAGGCCCTCGGCGTAGAGGCGCTCGAACGTCACCCCGCGGAACAGCGTCCCGTCGATGACGCCGACCGGTTCGGCGTCCAGCTGCTTCGCGAGTTCGAAGAACTTGGCCGTCACCTGCTTCGGTGTAGTGCCCGGACCGTACCCGGGGTGCGCGGCCGCGTACACAGCGAAGTCCGGGAACCGGTCCTCCACCGAGAAGGGCCGCAGGATCTCCTCGGTGCGGTGCGGTGCGGTGCGGTGCGACGGAGACAGCCGATCGCCGCCCACGGGGCGGGTGCGCATCAGCAAGCCCATGGCGACGCCGGCGATCGTGGCATGCACCCCGGAGGCGTGCGTTAGCGCCCGGACCACCGCCGCGAGCAGGCCGAACAGCAGCTGGCCCGGGACCGCCGCCCGCACCCGTGCCACCGCGCGGCCACGACCGTTCTGGAGGTGGCCGAACAGGGCCAGGCCCGCGGCGGCGAGCGAGAGGGCGGCCAGGTTCAGGCCGGTGGTGTAGGCGATGGCGAGGACGAGGACCGCGCACACCCGTGGCGCCGCCCAGCGCGGCGACGATCGGTAGCAGGGCGCGACGCGGGTCGCGCAGTTCGCCGTGGACGAGCTCCTGCTTGAGCTCGTTGCCGATGATGAAGAAGAACACCGCCAGCAGCCCGTCGGCCGCCCACGCCTCAAGCGGCAGGTCCAGGTGCAAGGCGGCGGGGCCGAAGGTGAACGAACGCAGCACCTCGTAGGAGTGCGACAGGGGCGAGTACGCCCACGCCGGCGCCACCGCGGTGGCGCCGATCAGCAGCAGGCCGCCGACCTCGTACCGATCGGACGGCGCTCCAAGCCACTCGATGCCCTCGTCCCAACTGTGTCAGCGCAGCGGGCGTGAGGTGACGGGCCAAGAGGTGAGGGACTTCCGGGGGCCGCAGTCGGTGGTGTCCTTGTCGCCCTTGCAGATGAAGAGCGCGCCGGTGGTGGTCGGGCTGCAGGAGCTCAGCCGGTGGTTGACGGTGGCAGAGCCCGGGCCGCACTGCGTTACGTGTTTGCGGGGCGGCGTTCCGGCGAGGTCATGGGTCCACTGGACCCATACGGAGTGGCAACCGGCGCCGGTGGTCTTGAGTTCACCGCGGACGACGAGGGCGGGCAGCAGCGGGCTGTCGCCGCGCTCGGTCCACCGGGTGCCGGCGGCGACGGCTGTGCCGTGCTGGACGGATCAGGGGACGCCCTTGCCTGCGGGCGCCGCGAGGCCGTCGATGGTGCCGGCCGCGGCGGTCGGCTGGGCAAGGGCTACGAGACCAGCGGCCGAGGCGAGGACGACGAGGCGGGTTCCGCGGTTGCGGGCGAGGCGTCGTCCGCTGTCGCGGATACGCATGGTGTTTCCTTCTTTGATGACCGGCCGGGGGCGGGGAACGGGAAGCTGTGCCCGACGGGAGCCATCAGGAGGAGGAGCCCCGCCCACATCGCGAACGCGAAACTCCACAGGCCCATCAGCACGGCGATGCCCAGGTGGAAGGCGATGCCCAGCGACAGCAGCACCCACCGCTTCCGTTGCGGCATCAGCAGTGCTGCGGCCAGGGCGAGCTCAAGGGCGACGGGCAGCCAGGTCAGGGCGGCGACGCCGACGGGGGAGTACACGACCGGGTCGGTCAGGGGGCGCAGCCACTCGGGGAAGCCGAACGATGAGTTGTTCGCCCAGTAGTACATGGCGCTGCCGTCGGCCCATTCGGTGTGCGGGAGCTTGGCCACGCTCGCCTGGAAGTAGAGGAAGGCCATCTGGAGCCGGGCGACGGTCAAGGCGCTCGTCCCCAGCAGTGCCCAGCCGCGGGTGGCGCGCGGGGCGCGGGTGGGCACTGCGTCGACGGCCGGATCCTCGGGATCCTCGGGATCCTCGGGCGTCTGCCAGTGCCAGCGGCGGCCGTCGCCGAGTGCGACGAGTGCCAGCAGGAGGGTCAGGATCCAGGTGATCTGGTCGCCGCCGTCCCCGATGGCGATGCCGGAGAAGAGGCTGAAGCTGATGTAGGCGTGCGGCAGGGCGGTGATTCGTGGCCGCCAGCCGGACGCCACGACCAGGAGGACCGCGACGCAGATCCACCGGAGTAGGTCGAACTGTCCCCGGGGGACGAGGCAGAAGGCGCCGCTCGCCGTCATGCCGTGGCACAGCGGGTAATCGCCTATGGTGACGACGGGCCGGAAGAGGGTCGCGGAGCTGCTGAAGGCCAGGGTGCCCGCCGTGCCGAGGGCGAGCAGGGTGCGGGCGAGCCCGTAGGCGTTGCCCCAGGGCAGCGGGATCCGGCGGGTGCGGGTCAGCACGTGACGTCCAGGGTGAGGAAGCGTTCGGGTGTCGCGCGCTCGTCGACGAGGTCGCGCCAGGCCCACGGGACGGGTTTCTCCTGGACGAGTGCGACGCGGTTGCAGACCGTCGGCTCGGGCGAGGGGTTGTCGACCTTCCGTGCGGGCCGGGGGTCGGCCAGGCAGTCGGCGAGATCCCCGTCGCACTCCTTCCAGTCCTTCTTCTCGGCCAGGTTGAGCAGGAGAGAGATCTCGATGCCCTGGGAGCGGGAGGCGCGATCGAGGCCGAAGGCGTTGTGGGGGCTGGAGTGAGGGGTGAGGGCCAGGGAAGTCCACGTCCCGTTCGTCGATTGCCGGTAGGGCATGACCTCCACGTCCCTGGGGGACTTGGTGAAGAACGCCCACCCCTGCGGGGCGACATTGGCGACGGTGGACCTGGTCTGCTTCTGGCCGGGCAGGGAGATCACATTCTTGGGCACGTGGGTCTGTGCCACGTAGAGGACCGCCACGCTCCAGAACGCGACAACGGCGAGCACTGAGCGTCCGGAGACCTGTACCCGGCGCGGTGAGGTTCCTCGCGTGGCTCTGCGGAAGAAGTTGCAGACCGCGGCGGTCTGTTGGGGGCGTTTCACGTCGTCATCCCGGTCGTGGGTGGTCTGGGTGTGGGCCGGGCGGCCGGCGTGGCCCGGCCCACGGGAGGTGCTTTTCTACCGCTCGGGTCAGGCGGTCTTGAGGATCTTCGTCACGGTGGCGACGGCCTCGTCGTGGCCGAGGGCGGTGTCATCGCCCTGGGGCGCCACGCTCCAGAACCAGTTCTTGGCCTTGACGAAGTTGGCGCCGACCGCAACGGTCACGGTGACCGCTGCGGCCGCGGCCGTCACAGCTGCGGCGACGTGAACGACCGCACCGGCGACGGCGACGAAGGTGCCGCACATCTGGCCGTTCTGGACCGGCTGCGCCGAGTCCTTGGCGTCCGTCTTCTCAGCTATCGACAGCAGCTTGGTCTGCGCATCGTTGACGGCGGACTCGACCTTGCGCGGGTCACCGCTGCGGACCTTCTTGTCGAAGCCGGCGAAGAAGCCCGGGTACTTGGCCTCGATGGCCTCGGTGACCGCCTGGGCGACGCGCGCGGAGTCCTTCGCGTCCGCCTTGGCGAGTTCCTTGCGCATCTCGCTGAACATCGGGCTCTTGGCGAGCTCGGCGCCGACCTTGCCCTGGCCGAAGAACAGGCCGTTGAAGACCGCCTTGCCGTCCTCGGTGGCGCTCGGGCCCGGCTTGGCGGGTGCGGCCTTGACGGTCTTGGCGTGGCCGGAGTCGCTCGACGCGGCGGCGGCCGTGACGCCGGTAAAGCAGAGCGCCGCGGCCGTCAGGCCGCCGACGATGCCGGCGGTGCGCCGGTTCATCTTCATGGGAGTTCCCCCTCGACTGGTGTGGCGGTCCCGCGGACAGGCCTGACGGCGCTGCCCGCGGGACACATGATCATCGGCGAGGAACTTTTCCATTACCCGGAAGTAAGGTCACCGGCCGTCGAGGGTTTCTTATGCGTTCTTGATGCCGGGAATTGCCCTGCCATATACGGAAGTTCAGACTCCATCCGCGAGACACCGCCTGACGAGGGCGAGTACCTCGTCGTTGCTCAGCCCGAGTGCACGGGCGTCGGCGACCAGCCGGTGTGCCTGGACAGCGAGCAGGGCCCGCCCGGAGGACGGCCCTCCGGCGACGACCGCTCCCCGGCCCCGGCGCAGTTCGATCAGCCCCTCCTCGCGCAGCCGCTGGTAACCACGCAGCACCGTGTGCATGTTGATTCCCAGCGACTCGGCGACGTCGCGGGCGGACGGCAGGCGTTCGCCGGTGCGTACGGAGCCGTCGGCGATGGCGCCACGAACGTTGGCGGCGATCTGGTCGCCGAGCGTGAGCGGCAAGGAGTGGTCGACGCGGAACAGCATGGTCACCCTCCGTCGGGAGTCCGGCGATCACGGTCGGCCAGAGTGTTGAGCAGCGCCGCGGCGGTGGCGGCGTCGTCGACGGTGACCACGAACTCGCTGCCGGTCGTCAGCCGTGCGGAGAGGGCGTCGCCGGAGCGCAGCACGATCCCGCTGGCCCCGGGCCGCGCCCGGTAGCCCCACCCACCGAAATCGCGGATGGGATTGACGGAGCGGTGCCCCACCTCCTGGATGCGTTCCAACGGCACATTGAGACGAGGCCAGGAGACGAAGGTGGGCGTGACCGTGATGCCGCGCCGGTCGGCGGTGACCCGTGCCCCGGTCAGTAGGGCGAGGGGAACACCGGTGATCAGCAGCGGCAGGGCGGGCAGCCACCCGGTGGTGATCCCCACGACGAGGCCGGCGGCCAGGACCAGGGCGCCGGTAACGGGCAGTACGCGGGATCCGATGGCGCGTGACCAGGAAGCGAGCTCGGAATCACCGAGGGAGAGGCGTGCGGCGTCGGCCGAAGGCCCCGAGGTGGTCTCGCTCTCCTGGGCATGGCCGCAGAGCGCCCATCCAGCAGCCGCGTAGACTGCCGCGGCCCCGAAGGCGAGCGCGGCCTGGAGGCCGGACAAGCTGACGGATGCGGCGTCGTCGGCATCAGTGTTGGCCAGCAATACGGCGACTATCAGCCACCCGGTCAGCACGGCGACTGCGCCGCCGGTGACGGCGATCACCCGCTGGGCTCCGGGGTTCGTCCGTATCCACTGGGCGAGCCCCCCGAAGAGCGCAGCACCACCGATGAGTACGCCCAGTGCGACGGCAAGGAACGCCCCTTGCCCCGAGAAGCCGTCGGCCTGCCCGCCCTGGCCGATGTGCGTGGCCATGGGTTCGGGCAGGCGGTCGCGCACCGAGAGGAACACCGAGAGGACGACGACGGATGCCAGCACGGACGGCGCGACGGTGACCAGGATGCGACGTGCGTTGACAGGCAGATGCCGGGTTTGCGGCATGACAACACCTCCATTTGTTTGCATGCTAATAGAACAAGTCGCACTGGGGGAAGGGTGTTCGACAGTCGCCCGGCCGCGGCCCGCAGGGATCGGGCGGGGAGGCGGAGTTGAGAATCACGCCAGACCGTAGCCACACAGGGCAGGGCGCGCAGCGCTCTTCGATGCAGCGGGCGTCAACGCCGCGACAAGATCACGTGAGCCTTGTGCGCGGTGACGGATATCGGACTGAGGATGGTGCGCGTGTCTGCTTCCACACTGTCCTGTTGCCGACCGCAGGCGCACGTTCTGGGCCGGGGCTCCGCCTTCCTGGAGCGGGAACGGGCCAGCATCGTCAGGCTCGACCCCAACCTCTGCCCGGTAGACCGGGGAGCATCGCGGCAGGCGACTTCGACGCCGGGAAGTGCGCGGAGTCAGTGGCTGAGCCGTTCCACGTCCCGCCCCTCCACTGCGACAGAGTAACGCTCGGGATCCGCGCATCCGGACCCCGCCTGGCGTGCGCCGCTGGTAGCGCGCCGTCAGGCTCGGCATCGGCTCGGCACCGGCTCGGCATCGGCTCGGCATCGGCTCGGCGAAAGTCGCCTTCGGGCAGGCCCGGAGATTCGGTAGGAATCACTCCTCAGGGGACTTGATGGTGGACGGGTCGGTCTGTGTGGCTGTCCGGATGAACTTGACGACATCCTGGATGCCGGGGCTGTAGCCATCCGAGGTGTCGACCAGGAGCGTGGGGACGTCAAGGGAGATCGGCACCCAGGAGTCAAGCGAGTGCTCGCCCGCGGCGATCGCTTCGAGCAGGTCGTGGTCGCCGTGCGCGGCGCGGTGACCGCTGTGCTGTGCGCGGTGGGCGATTCGGTCGTGAGCGATCGCTGCGGGGGTGGTGCAGCGGATGATGCGGATCTCGGCGAGGCCGGTGAGCGGTTCGAGGTGCGGCCGCCATAGCCGGTCTTGGAATGCGGCTTCGATCACGGTTGTGACGCCGGCGCGAAGGAGGGCTCCGGTGACCTCGAAGAATGCGTCAAGGGCCTTGTAGTTGAGTGGATCTTCGCCGCCCGCTTGGTATCCCGGGGTGGCGAGGACGAGCCCTTGCTTGATCTCGTCACGGATGATCGCAGGACATCCGAGCTCGTGAGCGAGTGCGTGCGCCAGCGTTGTCTTTCCGGTACCGGGCCCACCGCTGACGACGGTCAGGGTTGGTGACGTCATGATGCGTGTCGCTCCTGTTCACTCCGGTCAGGGCCGTGGCAAGACGCTCTTGGTGAGCCGGCCGTGATGAATCCGGGTTCACGTGAGGGTTTGCCCAAGTCGCTACCGGATGTCCGCCAGATGACCGGCCTCGCGCAGATAGGGGCAGGGCCCGCCGCGCAGCACGCCGGTAGCGATGGCCAGGACACGGGCCTGCTCCGGATGCACCAGCGGTGCCCACTCCTCGGCGGTAAGCATGCGCCAGGCATCGTGCTCGTCGGACAGCTGCACCTCGACCGAGCTCGCGTCAACGAGCGGTCCCTTGAACAGGATGAAGACTTCCGGGATGCCCTCGGGATGCAGGCCCCAGTCGACTGCGAGCAACTCGGGCTGGTCCGGCATGGCCAAACCGGTTTCCTCGTAGGTCTCGCGTACGGCCGTCTCCCACAAGTCCTCGCCGTCGTCGTGCCCCCCACCGGGAAGCTGCCACTCGTCGGTCCACGAGGTGTGCAGCAGCATGATCCGAAGTTCGGAGTCGTGGACCAGGGACGCGGCGCACCCGAGGATTCGTGCGCGACGGGCGAGCCATTCGGCTCGGGGCAGCTGGGGGTGCTTGGTCAACTCACAGTTCCTTTCCGCAGGACGCGGTCCGCTTCGGTGACCGTGTGGATGACGTGGTGGGGGCGAGGTTCGGGTCCGGCTCGACCAGCTCAGGCATCCGCCGCCGGTACTGGGCATGCAGCTCCGGTACGCTGGGCCGGACACCGAAGGTGGACTTCACCAGCTCGAAGAAGTCCGCCCGGCGCGACGAGTACCCCGGATCCGTCTTCAGCAGCCATTCCAGCGGCACCTGGTGCTCGTCGGAGAACTCGGCCGCCCACTGCTGGAACGCATCCCGGCGCCGGATCAGGGTGTCGTCCAGGTCGAACAGCACTATCGACTCAGTCATGGTCGTCCCCGAGGTAGACGGCGCCCGCGCCCGGATCGTTGACCATGGCGTGGACGATCCGGGGGAGCGACGGCGGCAGCAGCCGGATGTGTTCGAGCTTGGACAGGGGTACCCATTCGACGCCGGTTTGCAGGTCGTCTTCGTTGTGCCCACCGAGCAGCGCAGGCTCCGCCACGATCTCGCACCAGAACATCGCCTCCACGCGGTGGGTGGCTCCGGACGGCGTCGGTGTCATGTCCTGGTGACGGGCGGGGATGTATTCGCGGATCACGGCCAGGCGCACGGCCGTGACGCTGACGCCGGTCTCTTCCAGCACCTCCCGCTCGGCACACTCGCTCAGCGTCTCGCCGGGCTGCTGGCCACCACCAGGCAGGAAGAAGGTATCCGGGCGCGGCCAGTTCTCCCGGATCATCAGCAGGTGCTGCTCCTTGACGATGATCCCGGTGGCCGCGTTCCTGATCCACCCCGCAGAGTCGGGCACGATCGTTCCCCTCCATCGCTCCTGTGAGAGTTCGAACAGCTTCTGGAATACCCCGCCCGCTGTGACGAGCTGGCCGAATGGTCCTTCTTCCGTCTCCCTCCCTCTTGGGTAAAGAGCGCCCAGATAGAGGCACCCGATGCCCAACTGGTCTTGCCTTCGGGTGGTCACGGTCCAGGGGGCCTTCGGAGAGCGCAACCCCTCGACGGTGAACGGCACGCGAACGGCGGCAGGTTCTTCCGGTTCTGCGTGCGCAACTTCGCCAGCCTTGCTGCCAGTTGCCTGTTTTCTTCGAAGTCCGGCAAGCGAAGATCGCGTCTGTTCTCATTGCCGGGGGAGCCGGTTGTATCGGAAGCTCCGTGGCGTCGGCCTGCCTGGAGCAGGGGATGAAGCCGGTGATTCTCGACAGCCTTGTCCGAGGCCGCCGGGAGTTCACCGGTGACCGGATCTTCTATGAGGGCGACATCTCCTGGCCTCGGAGCACACGGTGGAGCGGGAGTTCGAGGAGGAGACGGGCTGGGAGGAGACGGGCTGGAAGGTCACCGCCGGCAAGCCCGGTACGGACCGGCTTCGAACTCGGTGCGCCGCACGCCGCAGCCGTCGAAGCAGGCCGCGGATAGGTCGCACCGGTCGAAAGAGGCCTCCGCCAGGGAGCATTTCGAGAAGATCACCGGGCCTGTCGCGTGGGCGCGGGCGCGGTGGAACCGGAGATCTGGACGGAGGTCTGGACGGAGATCTGGATCGTCCAGAGCGGGGAGAACGACGCTGGCCTGGCGGACCGTGTGCAGCTTCAATCGGGGCACCTTCCGTACCAGCACCCCGTCGCCCGTTCCTGGTGTGGCCGCGTGCCGGCCGGCTCAGAGGGCCCGAGCATGGCCCCAGGCCGCTGCTGCTCGGGCCAGGGGCGCCCCCTCGCTTGAGTGGAGTTACGGGGGGAACTCTGTGAACTTCACGCTGTGATACTCGGGCAGCGTGCCGTTGTCGCCGGGGTTGAAGAAACCGAAGACACCGCCAGTGCAGTTGCTCGCGAAGTAGACGTTGGCCACCCGGTTGGTTTGGTTGGAGATTGGGCCGCCGCCGTTTCCGAGGTTGAAGCATGTGTTGTCCGGCGGGTTGGTCAGAGAGCGTTGGATGTCTCCGGGCTGCTCGTGGTAGAAGAAAGTGCCGGTGGCTGCCTGAGCGGTTCCCGTCGGCATGGCCAGAGCCAGGAGGGCCGCAGCGGCGGGTGCGTACAACGCGATGGTGCGGTATCGCATGACATGACCTCCGGTATGCAGGTATGCCCAGCACAGCAGAAACCGTCAAGAATTGTTGCCATCAGGTGCGCAATCCACCCCAGAGGGTGAGGCGGATATTCAGTAACGGCAGTGGCGCGCTAGCAGGCAGAGGCCAGGGCATTCGCCCATCAGCCGCGTTGACAACGCTGCGGGTCAATACACTTGGGGCGTAGGCTGGGCTGACCGCCGAGGTAGGGGCGGACGGCCCGGCTCCGGCTTCGCCCGCTTCCTCGCCCCACAGCTGTGTCAGTGGCGGGAGGTAGGTTGCACATCCTGCGGTACGGACGCTTGGACCGGTAGCGCCCGAACCCGACCGGCCGTATCCCGCGCATCCCCCACCACACCCTCCCACGCGCGAGCTGACCGACGCCCCCTGGGCATGAGGAGGCCCCCGCCGCGGGTGACGGCCGGGGGCCTTCCGGTTACTCGACCGCGATCGCCTCGTACGCGATCGTCACCCTCTCGATCGAGGGTTCGCTGCTGGAGGCGTCCAAGCCGGGTCCGCTCCAGTCCTTCGCCCAGGCGTTCGTCAGGTGGAACCGCTGGGCCACCTTCTTCTGTGAGTCCAATAGCGCGATCGAGATGTTCGTCCGAGCAGTGTCGGCGCCGACCTCGCGCGCACTTGCGTTCACCCAGTCGAGCCACTTCGTGTCCTGGTCCATCGCTCGGGACAATGTGATCTCGCCCGTCGCCCGGGGACCGGATTGCTTCCGCGCGAGCAGGTCGCCGTTCGGCGCGACCTGCTTCGTCCCGACAGCCTCCAGCCCTACCTGCAGGCCGCTGACGCTCTGGTAGGTCGCCACCTGGTACTGCCCCAGCTCGACAGCGAAGCGGTTCGCCACGAAGGTGTCACCAATCACCGGGCCGTACCCCTTTCGTCCACGCGGCACCTATCGCCAGCCGGGCGCCGACTCTCCAGCCGCAGGAGCATCCCCGTACTGCTCAGCCGCTATGCGCCGGGCCCGGACCTGCGCCACGAATGGGCCACAGAAATTGATCGGCACAGGGCAAGAGGCGTACGAGGAAGCTTGGTGGCATTGCTGCCGCGACGGCTCGACCGATCGCTCCCTGAAACGACGAGTCCCCGAGTGTTACTCGACCGCTGTAAGCAGCGGTGGCGCAGACGGTACTGCCGCGGCCTTCGTCTTGCCGTCCTCGACGTGCTGGACGACCTCGCCCGTACTCAGGACGGCCGCGGTCAGACCCAGGATCAGGGCCTGCGGCAGGTCATCGACGTAGTGGGCGACGAGCGCGATGCCCGCCGCGTCGATGGCGTACAGGCGGGTGCTGTGCGCATGAATGAACGTTCCCGTGGTCTTCTCTCAGCTTCCGTAGGCGAGCTTGTGGAGCAGGTCCCAGCCACGCCGGCCGATGGCCGGGTCGTACGGCCGGCCCGTGGTGTAAAGGCCGTGCTTGGCGTTGAAGCCGGCCACGGCCTTCTGCGTGGCCGGGCCGTAGGTGTCCGATGCCGGGACCGGACAGCGAGGACTTCGACCGGCGCAGGAGCTCGATCGCGATCGCCGGGAAGGAGAATCGCTCCTTGCACCGGTTCGGGAAGGGCGCCGTCGCGCCGAGGACGCGGTGCAGTGGTTGACCACCGTAGAGGAGATCATGCAACTTGAACGCGAGGAAGGTGACCTCACCAGACGGCTTGGCACTCCCTGACGCGCCGGGATATCCCGCACGCCACTGCGCTGGCCCCGCCGTATCAGTCGGCGTGTATGCGACCGGCACCACCGCCTGCGCACGCTGAGCCGGCCGGCGGCCTGCTCGGGCCCGAGTGGTGCTTCCTTGGCCAGGGTCTCTGGGAGATCCGGCCGGGTGCCGACCGCGTCGACTTGGTCCGGGCTAGGCTTTTCGGGTACTTGTGGTTATGGCTCAGGGCGAACAGCAGACCCAGCGCGATGAGCCGTTCGACCGCGAATATGGACACCGCCGGCGCCCGGCCGTCTTTGTCCGGGGCGCCCAGCGCCGTCGCCCGCCGGCCCGCCCGCCTCGTACGGGCTGATCGACTCCCGCGGCATTGGCGCCCGGACCGCCCCGGCAACCGTGTGCTGCCTCCGTCTATCTGGAGGGGAACGGCTTCGGCAGCTCCCTCACGGAGGCTCTCCGGCCGAAGCTGCCCCAGCGACATGGCGGGAGGCCCCCTGCAACTGCTCCTGACCAGCGTTGCGCTCGCGCTTACTACCCCGTAGGTCGGGGGTAGCGAGGACGGGCGCAGGCTCCGAAGTGGCGTTGAGGGCCTGCTGCTGCACCTCCGTACGGAAGGTGCAGCACAAGCGCCGTCCTAGCGCGTGTTCGACGAGTCGGCGGGTGCCTGCGAAAGCTTGCGCGACACCTCGCTGGTTGTCGCATCACGTGAGTAAGCCCAGTACGCGGACGGTCAGCAGTTGCGGATGTACGAGACAGGAGTCCAGTCCTGGCTAGAGCTCGCGGAGTAGGCGCCAGGGGTGGTGTAGATGACGTTGCTGTTTTGATCCAGGAACTGAGCCCGGGTGCCGGGGGCCTGGTTGTTGATCCAGGAGCCGTGCCCTTCCCAGTTGGACAGGGCGTAGGTGTCACACCGGTACAGGTTGAACTGGCTGCCTGTGAAGCTGGTGCCTGAGAACATGCAGAAGTTTTGAGCCGGGCAGTCCGCCTGGACCTGTCGCTCACCGGGCACCGAGCCTTGCCCCGCCTCGGCGTGGGGCAGACCCGCCTGCTGTGCTTGAGGGGTGAGTCCTTGATGGTTGCCGGATGTGGCGGTGGCCGGGGTGATGAAGGCCAGGACGGCGACGATGAATGTCAGGGCCGCGACCGATCGAGATCCTCTCGCACTCTTCCATCGTGGCACGAGTATCCCCTTTCGCTCCCTCGGCTCGGATGCGAGTTGCCGCCAGGACAGCGTCATTTGTCAATGTTGGGAAGGCTTAACGCAAACACCTCACCCATGTGGGTAAGGCGCGGATGTGTGAACGATTATGACTTCGAGCGGGCTCGTAACTCGCTCGGCTGCTCGACAGTGAGCCGAGGGCCGGTTACTGAGGCCAGCGCCGACCCGCCAGGTACGCCCTGGAGAGCTTGCCCGGCAGGCGAGGCGGGCGTCAGGGCCGACCTGTCGACCTCCCAAGCCGCGGCCTAACCCTCCTGCACACCCCAGCTCGCCGGCAAGACGTGCGCGACGCCCTCTGCGGCAGCACCCTCGCCGACCTCTGTTCCCCGTCGCTCGCGTTCACGGCGCCCACGGGGTCTCGCCCCCGTGGGCGCCGTGCGGCGAGAGACGGCGTGTGCTGCTTCGGCACGACCACGATGTGCACGGGGTAGGAGGGCCGTGTGTGTTCGAAGGCCAGCACCGCATCGGTTTCCGCCACCACCGTGATGGGCGTACGGCCGCTCAGCGCCTCGTCGCAGTAGAAGTCGCTCCCCGGCCGTGGTCCGTCCCCAGCCGCTCCGATGGCGGTGGGGGCGGCGGAGACGGGAGCATGAGCCCGCTCGGCCTCGTGCCGTTCGATCACCGACTTTGCCCAGGGGCTCATCACGAGCCGGGGAACCAGCACGGCCGGGAACCAGCCCAGCATGATCCCCTCGGTGAGGGGCAGAGCCCGCGCGTCGCCGTCCCAGTGCCCGAGGAAGACGGTGATCTGACCGCCCAGAGGCCCGTGGGCGTCGAGCACCGTGTACTTCTCCAACTCCGGCAGGATGAGGCCTACCTCCTCCTTCAGCTCCCGGGCGATAGCAGCCTCGGGCGTCTCGTCGTCACTGTCCCGGTTCCCTCCGAGCAGCGACCACGTCCCCGGGTCACAGATCCCTTCGATGTTGTCCCGCAGGTGCAGCAAGTACTCGCCGGCCGAGTTGACGATCAGTGCAGCTGTGCCTTCCGGTTCCTGCACGGTCTATCCCTCCGAAGCTTGAGGTTGCCACTGAAGTACTGGTGCGCTGATCTGCTCGAAGCCGAGCTGCTCGTACAGCTTCGACCCGCTCGGGGAGGCGTCCAGGCGGACGCTCGCGCGGCCCTGGTCGGACAGCCATCCCATGACCGCCGTCACGACCGCTCGGCCATAGCCGCGCTGTCTCCACATCGGATCAGTGGCCACGGACCCGATGTACCCGTAGTACTGGCCGCCCGGGTTCGGACCAGGGAGGCGCCGGGCGAGGGTACCGACAGCGGACGAAGCAAGCTGTCCCTGACCGAGGTCCACGACGAACGCGACGAAGTCTGCATCGCAGGCCAGGTGGTAGGTGAAGGCCGCTTCTGCTTCCCCATCCCAGACAGTCGTCAGGGCCGAAGCGTCGTAGTCGTAGAGGAGGCGACGCAACCGTGCGAGCCCGGCGGCGTCGGTGGGGATGGCACGGCGGACATGCGCCGTCCCGCGCTCCAGCTCGTTGGCTTGTGCTGATCCTGTGCTCGCCATCAGCTCCTTGACCTCCCTCTTCGCACGCGGGTTTGGTCACGGGCGGTAGGCGAGAAGGACGTTGAACCGGTACTCCTGCACGTCGCTGAAGGCCGATTCGGCGAGGACGTCGGCGTAGGGGCGGTTGTGCGGGTTGAAGATGTCGCTGGGGCCGGCACGCCGGTCGTCACCGAGGAACTCCTGGATCAGCATGCGCAGGGCCTTGGCCCATCGGTTGTCGAGGGTCCACAGGCTTCGGTCGCCCATGACCGCGACCGTGGCCTGCGGAGCGGTCCAGGTATCCAGCTGGCGAAGGACGGTGCCCTGGCTGACCCAGTGGAAGGCCCTGCAGATCGTCACCAGGTCCGCGCGCCAGGTCTCGGATGGCGGGGTGAAGTGCTCGGCCTGCGCGTGGTGCAGGCGAACGGTCTGGCCAGGCCCTTCCAGGTAGGGCAGGAGGCGCTTGGCCTCAGCGACCATGCCGGCATTCGGCTCGACGATGTCGACCTGGGCGAACACCCCGTGCAGCGCGAGCGGAACCTGCCCGGTGCCGGAACCGAGGTCCAGCAACGTCGGCTGCTCGATGTCGGCGACCGAGCGGGTGAGCAGGGCGGCGGCCGGAGCCGGCACTCCGGATCGGTAGCGGCGGTAGAACGGAGCCGTTGCGGCGAACGGCGACGGCGACAGAGCAGGCCCCCGACGCGGGCGCGCTTCATGCTGAGATCGCGTTCGACGATTCCCGTCAGATGTCGGGCGAAGACCTCGGCGGCGTCCGGGGTGAGCCGGTTGAGAGCGACCATTGCAGTGACGGCCACGTCGCACACTTCGGCCTGCACGTCCTCCCAGGTGTGGGAGAAGTCCTTCCGCGGGTTCTGTCCCATTGCGCCGATCACTGCCTGAGCGGCTCCGCCGGCCTCCTCGCTGATCTTGAGGATCTGAAGGATCCGACGCTGTTCGACCGGAAGCGTGCTGTGATCGTCTAAGCGGTTCGTGAGGCGCTGAATCACCTCCCACGTCTGGTCGTTCATGCTGCATTCCCTTCGAAGGAACCGGGCCGCAGGGCGCGGCCTGCTGTTTTCAGGACGGCTGCGGCGCGTGTGCAGGGCGGAAGCGAGCACGGCCCGTACATCGCCGCCGGATGCATGGTGGTCAGTACCCTGGGTAAGGGCACGGCCGCCGACACCCAGACGGCTGGACGTCAGAGGCCGCAGTTGATCAGGGAGCGAGTACGGCGTCGGGGTCGCCGGTGTAGACGAAGGCGTGCTCGTCGTCGGCCGGGGGCTCGAAGCGGGCGAGGAAATCGTCCAGTGCCTCGGGGGTGATGGCGAGGGCGTTGGCGTCCTCCCGCTGGTTGCGCTCGGCCAGGCGTCGCATCAGCTCGTCCCGGTCGACGGGGAGGTAGGCCAGCCGCCACCGGCCGTCCGCGGCTTCGATGAGCTTCTTCCAGGCGTCGCGGTCGGCGCGGAGCCACAGGCCATGGTCGAGGACCACGTCATCCCCGGCTGCCAGGTACTCGGCAAGCCGTTGGCGGATCGCTTCGACGACGGGGCGTTCGCGCTCGAAGTAGGTGTTTTCCGGGTAGTCGATGCCGTAGCGGCCGTGGAGGCGGTGGACCTCCTCGTCCACGGACAGGCGGACCATGCCCCGGTCGGCGGGTGCCTGCGTGAGCATGGTCTTGCCGGAGCCGGTGATGCCCACCAGCAGCACTGCCGTCGGCTCGCGTGCCGTCACCTCGGCCCCTCCTCTTTCGAGTCGGCCTCCTGTTCTCCATTCTCGCTGACCGGGGTCGCCCACTGGCGGGTGTTCGCGGCAAGCGGGCGGCAATGGGTGACGATGGTGCGGGCCTCGGCCGCCCATCCAGTCGGCAGCTTGCCGAGGGTGACGCGGCGGAAGAGGAAGCGGAAGCGGAGGCGGGCGTCGGCGATGTCGATCCGCCCGCGGTGCCGGTCGGTGTGGTCCAGCAGCCGTCCGGCCTCGTTCCTCACGGCCGGGGTTTTCTCGGCCCAGGCGCCGGCTTGACTACGACGGCCGTTTGTACCGGATGGCGATGCGCCGGAGGTTGCGAAATACCGGCACCGAGCCGGTGACCCGCTATCTGATCCGGATCTCCGTCGACCGCTACCCGGGAGAGCCGGAGCGGTCCAACGTGCACTACAGGCAGCACCCCCTGGCCTGGGAATAGCTGGCACTGCACGCGACGTTCCGGGGCGAGATGATGCGGGAGGTTCTGGCTGCTGATCGAGAACGATCAAGGCCGCTTCCTTCCCTACCCAGGCGAGCCCAGGGCAGGGCGCGCCGTCGTCCAGCCCCTGAGGGGGTGTGAGGGCCTTTTCAGCGCCCTTGATCACTTGCCCCAGATGCTTCGGTAGGCCTCCCGGTAGCCCGGTGGGTCCCAGGACGTGGTGCCGGTGCTGTTGGCGGCCGTGGCGATGTGGACGGGTGCCACGTAGCCGCTGGGGGGCCTGTCGGAGAAGGCTCGGTTGAGCTCGTCGATGATTTGCCAGCCCTGCTGGGAGAGTGGTTCGGGCACGGTGGCGGCCTGGAATTGTTTGCTGTTGATGCGTTGGAAGGCGGAGGGGTCTCCGTCGCCCGCGCCGATGTTGTACGGGGGGCCGCCGCCCTTTCTGCGGGCGGCGCGCAGGGCCGGGGCGGCGTCGGCGAAGTAGACGTCGTTGATGGCGACGGAGTGGGTCCAGGCGTCCGGGAAGCGGGAGAGGAGGGAGGAGACGTCCTGGGGGGTGCGGCTGCTGGTGTCCGAGATCGGGATGTTCTCCTCCGCGAGGAGCTTCACGCCGGAGCAGGTGGCGAGCTCTTTCTTGATCAGTTCGGATTTGTTCCTGGCGAACGGGATCGAGGCGTCGGTGAACACCACGGCCCCGGCGGTGCCGTGGGAGTGCGCGATGACCCAGTCCGCGCTGATCCTCGCGACGTCCTCGACCCGGGTGGTGACGTTGGTGAACAGCTCGGGGTCCTTGCTCGGGCCGGGCGAGCCGACCGCGTGCCAGCCGATGAGCGGGATGTGGTCCGCGTGGGCCCGCGCGACCTGCTGGGACGTCAGCAGGGGGTCGAAGCCGCCGATGACGATGCCCGCCGGCCGGAGGGCGACGGCCTGGCCGAACGCCGCCTGGATCCCGGCGGGGGTGCCCTGGCCGTCGATCACCCGGGCGTCCCAGCCGATGGTCTTCGCGGCGTCCTGCACGCCGCGGACGGTGCCGGCCACGCCCGGGTTGGTCATGGTCTGCGCGACGTAGACGATCTTCTTGCCGGGGACGGCCCGGGGGCCGGTGGTGGGGCCGTCCCAGGCCGCGTCGGTCTTCTGGGCCTGCCGGGTGGCGGCCCGGGCCTTCGCCAGGACGGCGGGGCACCCGGGCGTCGCCGGCTCCGGGGGCGGGGAGGCGGCGCCCGTCGACGCGCCGCGTTCGCAGCCGGTGGCGACGATGCACGCCGCCACCGCCACCGCCAGCGCGACCGTGCCCGCCAGGCAGGGGCGGGACGTGGTCACCGCGTGGCTCCGGGCGGGTGGCGGGGCGTCCGGGAGGGTTCCGTCCGTCGTCGGCGCAGCTGCCGGCGCGCGGCGTAGCCGGCCAGGCCGACGGCGAGGAGCAGGGTGCTGCCGTTGAACAGCGGGGTGACCCAGAAGCGGGCGCCGAGCTGGCCGATTCCGGCGAGGCCGACGGCCAGGACGGCGACGGCGACGAGGGTGCCGAGGGCGTTGGCGCGGCCGGGTCTGATCGCGGTGGAGCCGAGGAGCGCGCCGACGAAGGCGGGCAGCAGGTAGTCCATGCCGGCGCTGGGGTTGCCGATCTGCTGCTGCGCGGCGAGCAGGACGCCTGCGACGCCGAAGACCAGGCCCGATCCGATGAAGGAGTAGATCACGTAGCGCCGGGAGGGGATGCCCACGAGGTCGGCGGCGCGGGCGTTGGAGCCGATGACGTAGAAGTACCGGCCGAGGGGCAGCCGTTCCAGGAGCAGCCACAGCGCGGCGGTGAGGGCGAGGACGTAGAAGGCGGAGACCGGCAGGCCGAGGAACCGGGAGTCGTAGAGGGCGGTGAAGCCGGCGGGCAGGCCGTGCGGGCCGGGGACGATCCGGGCTCCGCCGGTGATCCAGCCGGTGAAGGCGTACATGATGCTGCCGGTGCCGAGGGTGGCGATGAAGGAGTCGATCCTGGCGAATACGACGACGGTGCCGTTGACGGCGCCGACGGCCGCCCCGCCCAGGATCACCACGAGGCAGGCGAGCGGCCAGGGCCACCCCGCGGCGACGATGAGGTGCATCGTCATGACGTGCGCGAGGCCGAGGCCGTAGCCGATGGACAGGTCGAACTTGCCGGCGGCGATGGGGATCGTGGCGCCGAGCGCGAGCATCGCCGGGATGGACTGGCTGGACAGGACGGCGGAGACGTTGTCGAGGGTGGGGAAGGTGCCGGGCAGGGCGAGGGAGAAGGCCACGAACAGCAGGGCCGTGAGGGCGAGGAGGCCGTAGGCGCCGACGAGGTGTCCGAACCGGTGGCCCGGCGGGTGCCGGGGCGAAGGAGAGGGCGGCGCGGGCGGAGACGGCGGAGAGGAAGGGGAGGGCGGCGTCATCGTCCCGGCGTTCCGGTTCCGGTGAGGGCGGCGATGTCCGACGCCGCGTGGGTGAGCGCGGTGACCGTGAGCGCTTCGCCGCTCAGCTCCGCCGTCAGGGTTCCGCGGACGAACACCAGGGCGCGGTGGCACACGTCGGCGACCTCCTCGAAGTCGGTGGAGATGAGCAGGACGGCCAGTCCTCCGGCCAGTGCGTCCCGGAGCAGCCGGTAGATCGCCGCCTTGGCGCCGACGTCGACGCCGGCGGTCGGCTCCTCCAGGATCAGCAGGTTCCGGCTCGTCCCCAGCCAGCGTCCGATCATGACCTTCTGCTGGTTGCCTCCGGAGAGGGTGGCGATCGGCGCCTCGCTGTCGCGGGGGTGCACCGCGAACCGGTCGATCAGGGCGCCGGCCTCGGCGCGCTCGCGCCCGGGGCTGATCCAGTGCGCGCCCTGCAGGCCGGCCGCCCGGGGGTTGGCCAGGAAGTTCTCCCGTACGGTCAGCTCGGGCGCGCAGCCCTCCTCCTGACGGTTGCTGGTCACGAAGCCGACGCCGTCGCCGACGGCGGCCGCGACCGTGCCCGGGTGGTACGGGCGCCCGGCGAGCAGGATCCGCCCGCCGAGGACCGGCCGGGAGCCGGCGAGGGCGCGGCCCAGCTCCATGTGCCCGGCGCCGGTGAGGCCCACCATGCCGAGGATCTCGCCGGGGCGCAGGCGCAGGCTGACCGGCCCGGTGTTCTCGGTGCGCACGTCGTCGAGGGTCAGGACGGCGGGGCCGGGGGCGGGGTCGGTGATGCCGTGGGCGCCCGGCCCGTGGCCCACGGCGTCGTGGCCCACGATGTCGTGCACCAGCCGTGCGGGGCCGTGGCCGGCGAGCGGGCCGTGGCTGACGAGCCGGCCGTCGCGCAGCACGGCGAACGCGTCCGCGACCTTGTAGACCTCGTCGAGCCGGTGGGTGACGAAGACGACGGCGCGGCCGTGGTCGCGCAGGGTGTGCAGGACGCCGAAGAGCCGCGCGCAGTCGGCCGCCGGGAGGCTGGCGGTCGGCTCGTCCAGGACGATCAGTTCGGCGCGCGTGCTCAGGGCGCGGGCGATGGCGACCAGGGAGCGTTCGGCCCGCGTGAGGTCGGCGACGACGGCGTCCGGGTCGAGGTGCGCGGCGACGGTGCCCAGGGCCTCGGCGCACCGGCGGCGGGTCCGCCGCCAGGACACCAGTCCTGCGCGGCGCGCGTATCCGGTGCCCAGGGCGATGTTCTCGGCGACGGTCATCCACCCGACCAGTCCCAGGTCCTGGTGGATGAAGGACATGGCCCGGGAGGCCGCCTCGGTGCCCAGCGGGTGCCCGGCGATGCTCACCTCGCCCTCGTCCGCGTGGTGGATGCCCGCCAGCACCTTGATCAGGGTGGACTTCCCGGCGCCGTTGGCACCGAGCAGGGCCAGGACGCTGCCGGTGCGGATGTCGAGGTCTACCGCGTCCAGCGCGAGGGTGCCGCCGAGCCGTTTGCTCAGGCCGCGTATGCGGACGAGGGGCTCGGGGCCGGGGCCCGGGGGAGGGCGGGTGTCGGGAGTGTCGTGCACGGACTTCTCCGGGACCTGTCAGGACCAGTTACCGAAATCTCATCATCTGCGCCGTTTTCGTCATGCTACGGCCATCGCGGGCCCCGAAGCCGGATGGGCCGTCAGATCGCCGGAATGTCGTCGAGGAACGCCTCGGCGCCGAAGGGCTTGCCGCCGACCTCCAGGGCGCACTCCGCCCAGATGACCTTGCCGCCGGCGGTGTAACGCGTGCCCCAGCACTGGGAGAGCTGGGCGACGAGGAACAGGCCGCGGCCGCCCTCGTCGGTGGTGGCCGCGTGGCGCAGGTGCGGGGCGGTGCTGCTCGTGTCGGCGACCTCGCAGGTCAGCGCGCGGTCGTAGAGCAGGCGCACCTGGATGGGGCCGGTGCCGTACCGGATCGCGTTGGTGACCAGCTCGCTGAGCAGCAGCTCGGTGGTGAACGCGATCTCCTCCAGTCCCCACTCGGTCAGGCGGGCGGTGACGGCGGAGCGGACGGAGGAGACGAGGGCCGGGTCGGCGGGCAGGTCCCAGACGGCGATCCGGTGCGGGTCCAGGGTGTGGGTGCGGGCGACGAGCAGGGCGATGTCGTCGGTGGGGTGCTCCGGGACCACGGCCCGGACGACCTCCCGGCAGGTCTCCTCGGGCGGGCGGTTCGGGTGGGACAGGGCCCGGCGCAGCTGCTCCAGGGCCACGTCGAAGTCGCGGTGGCGGTCCTCGATGAGCCCGTCGGTGTAGAGGACGAGCTGGCTGCCCTCCGGGAGGAGGAACTCGGCGCTCTCGAAGGGGAGGCCGCCCAGCCCCAGGGGCGGGCCCGCGGGCAGCTCGGGGAAGGTCACGGTGCCGTCGGGGCGGACCAGCGCGGGCGGCGGGTGCCCGGCGCGCGCCATCGTGCACTGCTGCGTGGTGGGGTCGTAGATGACGTACAGGCAGGTGGCGCCGATGATGCCGGTGTTGCCGTTGGACGGGTCCTCGCCGCACTCCTCCCGGTCCAGGCGCCCGACGAGGTTGTCGAGGTGGGTGAGGACCTCGTCGGGAGGCAGGTCCAGCTCGGCGAAGGTGCGCGCGGCGGTGCGCAGCCTGCCCATGGTGGCGGCGGCGTGCAGCCCGTGGCCGACGACGTCCCCGACGACGAGGGCGACGCGGGTGCTGGAGAGGGGGATGACGTCGAACCAGTCCCCGCCGACGCCGGACTCGGCGGGCATGTAGCGGTGCGCGACCTCGACGGCGTTCTGCTCGGGGAAGCCGTGCGGCAGCAGGCTGTGCTGCAGGGCGAGGACCATGCTGTGCTCGCGCGTGTAGCGGCGGGCGTTGTCGATGCAGATGGCCGCGCGCGTGGTGAGCTCCTGCGCCAGCGAGCGGTCGTCGTCGCCGAAGGGCGAGGGGTCCTGGGAGCGGTAGAAGCTCGCTATGCCCAGGACGATGCCGCGGGCGAGGAGCGGGACGGTGATGAGGGAGTGGACGCCGTGGGCCAGGAGGCGCTGGGCGCGCGCGGGGTTCTGGGAGATCCAGCCCGACGCGGTCCGCAGATCGGGCTCCAGGACGGTCTCCCCGCTGGTCAGACAGCGCAGCTGCGGCGTGGTCTCCTTGAGGTCGACCGGCTCGCCCGCGGGGTAGAAGGGGCAGTCGTCGCGGACGCCGTGGACCACCGTGCGGTGGAGGTCCTTGCGCGGGTCGGCCGGCTCGTCGCCGCGCAGCACCGCCGCCGGAAGGTCGATGGTGACGTAGTCGGCCAGGCGCGGGACGGCCATCTCGGCGAGTTCCAGGGCGGTGCGGCTCACGTCCAGCGTGGTGCCGATGCGGGTGCTCGCCTCGGACAGCAGCTCCAGGCGGCGCCGGGCCGCGACGGCGTACTTCCCCACCCCCGGCTCGCCCACCAGCACCAGCCCGCTGGTCGCACCGCCGTCGTCGGGAAGGCCCGCACCGCCGGGCGCACCGCGCGCGCCGGGGGTACCGGCCGCGCCGGGCCTGCGGGCCGTCACGGCGTCCGGGCCGGGCGGCGGGCGGCCCGGAAGGCCCACGGGCGGCGGGACGGCTTCGGTGAGGTGCTGCTGCGCCAGGAGGCCGGGAGGAGTGCCGAGGGGCTCTCCGGCCTCGGTGGAGATGGCGAGGCGCTGGTGGCGTGAGGGGATGACCGCCTCGACGGCGAGGCCCTCCACGCCGGAGGGGCTCGTCACCGGCCGGCTCAGCAGGGTGACCCGCCGGTCGCCGGGCAGGATCACCTCGACGGCCGCCCGCTGGGCCGAGGCGAGCAGCTCGCCCGCCTTCTCCTTGAGGATCATCTGGTCGCGCCAGTCGAGGCCGCTCGCGGCGAGCTCGCCCAGCTGCCCGTTGACGGACGTGCCGTCGGCCGGTGCGCGGCGCCTGGCTTCGAGGTAGGCCTGCAGCAGGGCGCGCTCCCGCGCCGAGCTCTGTTCCAGCAGCCGCCGTTCGATGGCGCCGGCCGCCCTGCGGATCACGACGTCCAGCGCCGTGTCCGCGTCCGTGTAGGGGTAGCCGAAGCAGAGGACCCCCTCGATGCGCCCGTTGAGCGGGTCCCGTACGGGGATCGCCACGCACGCGTTCGCCTGCGAGCGCTCGGCGAAGTGCTCGGCGCCGTAGATGTTGACCAGTTGCCGCTCCGCCAGGGCCAGGCCGATGCCGTTGGTCCCGCCGTACTTCTCGGCGAACACGAAGCCCGGGACGCTCTGTATCGCGGCCAGGTGCTGGACCATGGCGGCCTGGCCGAACCGGCGTTGCAGCACCGCCCCGCGCGCGTCGGCGAGGGAGATGTTCATGCTCCTGCCGTCGAACATGGCCTGCAGCCGGCTCATGACGGGCGCGGCCGCGCGGATGAGGCGGCCGTCGAGGTCGAGGTCCTGCGTGTAGGGGAGCTCGCACCCGTCCGGCGAGAGCCCCAGAGCCCGGCTGCGCCGCCACGAGTCCAGGATCGGGCTGCGCACGGCGTCCTCGACCGCCCCGCCGCGAAGGAACTGCTCACGGGCGCGTACGGGACCGATGTCGTCCGCCACGAGCCCCATCCGGATCACTCCTCATCGGTACGTGCGCCGATGGCCACCCGTACCGGGGCGGCTGCACTGTTGTTCCATTTTAGAACTTTGCCGACATAACGGAACGGGTCCCGCCTGTGCGGTCGACCGGTCACCATCGGTGACGACGGCGACGGTGGCGGCGACGACGGGCGGGGTGCGGCCGCGGGTGCGGGTGCGGCCGCCCGGCCTCAGAGCACGGCCACGGGGTTGACCGGGGAGCCCGTGCCGCCGGGGATGTTCAGGGGCGCCACGACGAACAGGAACGCGTAACGGCCCGCGCCGGCGCAGGCGGCGGAGAGCTCTTCGAGGTCGAGGTTGTCCAGCAGCGGCACCCCCATCGCGGCGATGGCGAGCGTGTGGACGGGGGAGTGCAGGCCCTCGACGGGGGAGGGCCGGACGTCGCTGTCGCCGTCGCCGCCGAGCAGGGCGATGCCGCGCTCGGCCAGCAGGGGCACGGCGTGCGCGTGGAGGCCCGCGGAGGAGGCGCCGGGATCCCAGGCGCCCGCTTCCCGGCGGCGCCGGAAACGGCCGGTCCGCAGCAGCACGGCGTCGCCCTCGCCGATCGTCACGCCGTGCGCCTCCTCCGCGGCGGTGAGGTCCGCGGCGTGCACGGCCTGCCCCGGCTCCAGCCACGGACTGCCCAGGACGGTGGGCAGGTCGAGGAGCACCCCCCTGGTCACCAGAGGGCCGAGCGCCGCGACCTCGCCGAAGCGGGCCCCTCCGGCGCCGACGAGGTCGCGCGCCGTGCCGCCGCCGTAGAACCGCCCGCGGTAGGCCATGTGGGAGAGCGCGTCCAGATGGCTGACGGCCTTGCCGTGGTAGTCGGCGCCGATGAAGTCCTTGTGCGCGGCGGGCTCGGGCGCCTCGACGTCACCGAGGTCGGACATGTAGTGCAGGGCGGGCCTGGTGTTGTCCGGACCGGGCACGGTGTCCCACGGCCGCCCCATCGGCACCACGGTCCCCGTCCGCACCAGGGCACCGGCCCGCCGGACGTGGTCCGCGGTCACCCGGTTCCAGGCCCCGCGGTCGGCGGGCGCCCAGCGGCCCCACGTGCGGACCCTCTCGAAGAGCGCGTCGAACTCCCCGCGGGAGACGGCCGGCCCGTTGCGGGCGCCGTCCGGCGGGGGAGCCGGCGCATCGGCCGGCGAGCCCATGTCCATGGTGCTGAATCATGAGCCGTCGGCCACCGGATGCGGGCGATGCGCGGGCGCGCATTCCGGTGACACTGCTTCTACGCGCGTTGACGGCTCGAACGCCACGTCCCCCGCCGCCCCGGTACGGCATTGGTGCGGCCCCCGGACGGAAACCGCCCGGGGGCCGCACCTACGCAGCTGTAGTCACCTCTGCATCATCCGCACCTACGCCGTCCGCCGCCGCTGCCGCTCCGGTACGGGCACGTCCTGGAACTGCCCGCGCTGCAGCTCGTACAGGCTGCGGAAGACGCCTCCCGGCGTGCTCAGCAGCTCCTCGAACGTGCCGCTCTCCCGGAGCTCGCCCTGCTCCAGCACGTGGATGACGTCGGCGTGCCGCACGGACGCGAGCCGGTGGGTGATCAGGACGACGGTCTGCCCGCCGTCCGCGAGCCTGCGGATCTGCTCGAACACCTCCAGCTCGGCCCGGGCGTCCAGGGCCGAGGTGGGCTCGTCGACGATGAGGATGCGGGCGTCGCGGTAGCGGGCGCGGGCGATGCCCAGCCGCTGCCACTGGCCGCCGGAGATCTGATGGCCTCCCTTGTAGCCCTTGGACAGCAGCGTGTCCCAGCCCTTCGGCAGCTCCGCCACGACCTTGTCGGCACCCGAGTGGACGGCGGCCTCCTCCACCGCCCGCTGGTCCAGCGGCCGGTCGGTGCGGCCGATGGCCACGTTCATGCGGCACGTGAACGGCCACCGGTGAAAGTCCTGGCCGACCATCGCGATCCGCGAGAACAACTGCGCCCGGTCCAGGGCGCCGGCATCCACGCCGTCCCACAGGACGCTCCCCGCGTCCGGCCGGTACAGACCGGCCACGAGCTTGGCGACGGTGGTCTTGCCCGAGCCGTTCACCCCGACGAGCGCCACGATCCTCCCGGCGGGGATGTCCAGGGACACGTTCCTGAGCGCCGGCCGCTCCGGGCTCCGGGAGCCGGCGGGGTCCTCGGAGCCGTCGGCGGGATAGCGGAAGGTGACGTTCTCGAAGCGGATCAGCGCCGGCCGCTCGGGCACGGGCAGCCCGCCGTCGGGAATGGCCCGCTCCGCCGCCTCCCGGCACAGGCGCTCCAGGTCCTGTACGTAACAGGCCTCCTCGTAGAGGTTGTTGACCTGCAGGACGAGGGTGGACAGGCTCTGCCCGCCGGTCCGCGTGGCCAGCACGGCGGTGCCGGCCACCGACAGGTCCATCGCCCCCGCCGCCAGCAGCCCGATCAGCGCCAGGTACGTCAGGGCCGTGGCGGCGCCGGTGAGCGCGGACGCCACCAGCCGGACCCGGGCGGCGCTGTCGGCCAGCCGCGACTGCTCGGCCTCGGAGTCCTGCGACATGCTGCGGAAGTGATCCATCAGGAAGGGCCCGACGCCGTGGACGCGGATCTCCGGGGCGGGCCCCGTCCGCATCAGGGTCTGGCTCAGCAGCCTCCCCGCCCGCGAGTGCTGCACCCACCGCAGGTAACTCGCGTACCGCGTCCGCGAGTTCCGCAGGGCCGCCCAGGAGCGGGGCACGGTCATCAGGACCAGGAGCGGCAGCAGCACCGGATGCAGCACCGTCAGCACGCCGGCGGCGGCCGCGAAGGACACCAGGGACCCGATGACGCCGGTGCAGTAACCGATCATGCGGCGCGCCGCGGCGGCCCCGTACTGGGCCGAATCCAGCAGCCGGTGGAAGTCCGCGTCCTCGATCGCCGCCAGCTCGACCCGGACCACGCGCTCCAGGTACTGCTCGGTCGCCACCCGCTCGACCTTCGGCTCCAGCCGGCCCGTGCCCGACGTCGAAGCCGACGCCGCCAGCGCGCTCACCGTCCCGGCGAGCGTCACCACCACCATCGCCGGGACGGCCGCCAGCAGACGCTGCGCGATGGTCCCGGAGGCCAGGACCGCGGTCAGGACGCCGTTGACCGCGACCAGCCCCACGGCCTGCCCCGCGCCCCGGAGCAGCTCGGCGGCGCCGACCACGGCCAGGGACCGGCGGTCGGCCTGCCGGGCCAGGCGCACCGTGGAGCGGACGAGGCGGGGCAGGCGCAGGGCCATCGCCCACAGCGACATCTCGAAGTACGCCGCATCGTGCCGGGTCCACCCGTTGTCGTACAGCAGCGGGCCGCCGAACAGCAGCTGTTCCGAATCCGGCCGGCTTCCGGGCGCAGCACCCTCCGCCGGGACACCCGCGCTCTGCTCGCTCGGCTTCGTGTTCTCCTGCTTCATGCCGCGCCTCCCGGCTTCCCGTCCCAGCCGTGGGTGGACAGCAACGCCCCCGAGGCGAACCTGCCGAGGACGGCGGCCGTGCAGGGCACGCAGTCCGCGGGCGGGTGCGCCGGGTCGGCCCAGACGAGCGTGGAGCACTTCTCCGGCTCCAGGTTGCGCGGCTCGCCCGACCACCGCTGCGCGGTGAAGACGACCCCGACCCGGGCCTGCCCCTCGGGGTTGCGGTGGTGGATCAGGTGACAGAACTCCAGGTCGGCCGGGTCGACGGCGACCCCGACCTCCTCGGCGACCTCGCGCAGCGCGCCGTCGGTCAGGGTCTCGCCGTCCTCCAGGTGCCCGCCGGGCGGGGCCAGGAGACCGGCGGCGTACACGTCCCCGGCCCGCCGCAGCAGCAGGACGCGGCCGTCGTCGCGGTGCAGCAGGACCATCACGTCGACCACGCACGTGTAGCGCGCCCGCTGCCTCATGACGGCCACCTCCCGGCGATGGCCGCGCCGGATCCCACCGGCCTTGCCGGCCGACGGTGTTCGAACAGCGGATGCGCCCCGCCGGTGTGCGCGGGGTCCTCGTGATGGTGATGCACTACGCCTCCTCGTTGACGTACGGATCGGACGAGCGATCGGGAAAACGACCCCTGATCGGGGGCGTCACGGCCTTCCAAGGGCGTTTCGTCGCTCGGGAATTCGAGGAGGCGTCAACCGGCCCGCAGGCTCTGGGGCGGGGGCCGGTCGCCGTTTGTGCGATTCACTCCACCGTGGCCGGTCACCCGATCCGGGGGTTGCGTTGCGGCCGGAAACGATCACTTGCCGCTGCTGTCCCCGTGGCCGCGGGGCGGCCGCCGGCCCCTCTTTGCAGAGGGGCCTGCAGCACCGCGCGGCGGCTGTTCACGGGAGGGCCCGGCTCGTCTCACGGGAGGGCCCGGCTCGTCGCCGTCCCAGCGGTCACACCTTCACCACGATCTTGCCGGTGAAGGTGCTGGAGTCCATCAGGCGGTGCGCGTCCGTGATGGCCTCCAGGCCGTCGAAGGTCTCGGCGATCACGGGCGCCAGCGTGCCGCCCGCCAGGCCCGAACCGATGAAGGCGGCTGCCCGGCGGCGGTAGGCCTCGTCGCGGCACATGACTCCGTTGCCGTACGCGTGGACGGTCAGCGGCCAGTTCATCGACAGCTGGATGGGGCGCGGGTCCAGGAAGCCGTAGGCCACCATCGTGCCGCCGGGCGCGAGCGCGTCGCCGAGGGTCGCGAAGCCCGGGCCGCCCACCCCGTCGAAAGCCATCCGCGCACCCCGGCCCCCGGTGATCCGCCTGACCTCCTCGACCAGGTCCTGGGAGCCGGTGCTGATCACATGGGCCGCGCCGAGCTCCAGCAGCCGCTCCCGCTTGGACTCGCCGCGCGTGGTGGCGATCGGGACCGCGCCCATCCGCCGGGCCGTCTGGATCGCGGCCGTCCCCGTACCGCTGGAGGCGGCCGTGATGACCACGTGGTCGCCCGGGGCCAGCCCGCCGGTCTCCACCATGCCGCCGTACGCCGTCGAGTACGACAGCCACGCCGCCGCGGACGTGACCGCGTCCACACCCTCGGGCCGGTGCACCAGCGAGCCCTCGGGCAGGACGGCGTGCTCGCCGTACACCCCGTGGACGCCGAAGTCGAAGTTGGCCGCAGCCATCACCGCGTCGCCGGGGGCGAACGCGGTCACGCCCTCGCCGACCGACTCGACCACGCCCGCCGCCTCGTAGCCGAGCCGGGAGCCGGGCAGCGTCGGCCGGTAGTAGTAACCGCCCGCGCGGAAGAGGGCCTCGGCCCGGTTGAGGCCGATCGCCTCGACGCGGAAGAGAACCTCACCGGGCCCGGGCTGTGCGAGCGGCACGTCCTCGACCCTGAGGACCTCGGGACCGCCGAGCTCGTGGAAGAGGACCGCCCTGGTGACTGCCGTCCCGGTGACTGCCGCCCCGGCGATTGCCCCGGTGATTGCCCCGGTGATTGCCGTGTGTGCAGAAGAAGTTGTCATGGGAACGACCGTACGGAGGAGGCGGAAGACGATCCATATCCGAAAACCTCCTGGTTATGTCCCAGCGTCTTTCGATCATGGCGGCACGGTGCGACCGCGGCGGTACAGTGCCGCCATGGACGTACTGAGCGACGCGATCGCCGCCATGCGCACCGGGCGCCCCCACTCCTCGCGCTCGGTCAAGCGCGCGCCCTGGGGCGTCCGCTTCCCTGCCTCCGAAGGCGCCGGCTTCCACGTGGTCCTCCAGGGCTCTGCGTGGCTGCTTCCGCCCGGCGGCGCCGAACCCGTCCGGCTCGGCCCCGGCGACGTCGTCTTCCTCGCCCACGGGTACGGGCACGGCCTCGCCGACGACCCGGGCACGCCGCTGGAGGAAGCCCGGTTGAAGGCGGACGGCTCCTGGCCGTCGCTCCGTGACCGGGGGCCCGCCCACGGCGACGACACCCTCATGCTCTGCGGCGCCTACCGGCTGAACAAGGCGCGGGCCCACCCCCTCTTCACGGGCCTGCCGCCCTTCATCCACCTTCCGGCCCGCATCGGCACCAACGACCGGCTGCGCGCCGCCGTCGACCTGCTCGGCGCCGAACTGGCCGACCCCCAGCCCGGATCCGACGCCGTCGTGCCCGCGCTCCTCGACACCCTGCTGCTCTACCTGCTGCGCACCTGGTGGCTGAGCGAGCGGCCCGAGGAGCCGTCCGGATGGGCGGCGGCCCTGAGCGACCCGGCCGTCACGGCCGCCCTGCACGCCATCCACGACGACCCGGCGCATCCGTGGACGGTCGAGGAGCTCGCCGCCCGGGCGGCGCTGTCCCGCGCCGCCTTCGCCCGGCGCTTCACCGCACTCGTCGGCCAGCCGCCGCTCGCCTATCTCACCTGGTGGCGCATGACGACGGCGGGCCGACTGCTGCGCGAGGGCGACGCCCCGCTGCGCACCGTCGCCGAACGGGCGGGATACACGTCGGAGTTCGCCTTCGCCAAGGCATTCAAGCGCGAGTACGGGGTGGCGCCGGGCCGGTACCGCAAGCAGGGGGCCGACGTCTCGGCGTGAACGGTGCGCTCGGCGTGACCGACGTGGCCGACGCGCGTCGCGGAGGCGCCGCGCGCCGGAGGCCGGGGCCCGTCACCCTGCCCGGTGCCGGGCCCCGGCGTGTGCGGCCCGCCGCGCCCTGCCCCGGCGCCCGTTCACCAGACCGCACACGATCAGCAGCACCGCCCAGACCCCCGTGCACAGGACCTGCGTCCGGGAGTCCGGTTCGACGACCATGACCACCAGGACCGCGCCGATCGCGAGCAGGGCCAGCCGGGTCAGGTGGGGGAACAGCCACATGCGCACCGGCGGTTCGGCCTCCCCGTGCGCGGCACGGCGGCGGCGCAGGCGCAGCTGCGAGAGGCCGATGAGGAACCAGACGATCAGGATGGTGGCCCCGACGGCGTTGAGCAGGAAGCGGAAGACGGTCTCCGGCCAGACGACGCTGAGGACGACCGCCGCGAAGCCGAAGGCAGCGGAGGCGAGGACGGCGTTGCGAGGCACGCCGCCCTGTGTGACGCGGCCGAGGGCGCGGGGCGCGTCGCCGCGGTGCACGAGGGAGTAGAGCATGCGGGAGGAGCCGTAGATGTTGGCGTTCATGGCCGACAGCAGGGCGACGAGCACCACGGCGTTCATGAGGTGCCCGGCGCCGGGGACGCCCATGCGCTCGAGGGTGCCGCTGTAGGGGCTGGTGTGCGCGGTGCCGCTGTCCCAGGGCAGCAGGGTGACGATGACGGCCATGGACCCGATGTAGAAGAGGCAGATGCGCCAGACGACGGTCCTGGCGGCGCGGCCCACCGCCCTGACCGGGTCGGCGGATTCGGCGGCCGCGATCGTGACGGTCTCCAGCCCTCCGTAGGCGAAGACCGCCGCGACGAGGCCGAGGGCGAGCCCGTGCCAGCCGTGCGGCAGGAAGCCGCCGTGGCCGGTGAGGTGGGCGGCGCCCGGCGCGGCGGAGCCGGGCAGGAGGCCGCAGACGGCGAGCGCCCCCAGCAGCAGGAAGACGCAGATGGCGGTGACCTTCAGGCCGGCGAACCAGAACTCGAGGTCGCCGAAGCGCCGTACGGCGGCGAGGTTGCTGCCCGTGAACACGGCCATGAAGAGCGTCATCCACACCCAGCCGGGAACACCGGGGAGCCAGCCCGTCATGATGTCCGCCGCGCCGATCGCCTCCGCGGCGACGCTGACGACCAGCAGCGACCAGTACAGCCACCCTGCCGTCAGACCGGCCCAGGGGCCGAGCGCCTTGGCCGCGTGCACGGAGAAGGACCCGGTGGCCGGGTCGGCGGCGGACATCTCCGCGAGCATCCGCATGACCAGCAGCACCAGACCGCCCGCCAGGACGTACGCGACGACGATCGCGGGCCCGGCGGCCCTGATCCCCACCCCGGATCCCACGAACAGGCCCGCGCCGATGGCCCCGCCCAGCGCGATCATGGACAGGTGACGCTGCTTGAGCCCGCGCGGCAGCCCGGCGCCCGTCTCCGTCTCCATGGCGGCGGCGGGCGCGGCCGGGCTCTTGCGGGTACCGGTGCCGGCGGGAGGTGGCGCGAGCATGCTGACCGTCCTGGGGCTCAAGGGAGGCGTGGCGTTGGAACCACTACCTACCGATCAGCCGGGAACGGCACCCTTCTGCGCCGCCCGCTCTGTCAGGTCGGGGGAGCGAACGGTCGGGACAAGGAGATGGGCATCGACGTCCACATGGCGTGACGTTCACACGGATACCTCACGGATCCCGGGTAACGCGGAGTGGGGAGAGGGGCCCACTCACCCCGCACCACCGACCGACCCGACCGGAGGGATCGTTCCATGGATCGCCACATGGACTGGCGACAGTACGGCGCTTGTCTCGACGAGGACCCCGAGCTGTTCTTCCCCGTCGGTACGACGGGTCCCGCACTCGTACAGACCGAGGACGCCAAATCGGTGTGCCGCGCCTGCCCGGTGCGTGCGGAATGCCTGCGCTGGGCGCTGGAGTCCGGGCAGGAGAGCGGCGTGTGGGGCGGGACGAGCGAGGCCGAGCGGCGGGCGCTGCACCGGGCCGCGAAGCCCCGGCGTGCGGCGTCCGCCGCGGGCCGGGTTCAGCCCAGGAACTCCAGGAGGGCGCGCGTGACGGCCTCCGGCTGCTCCTCGACGAGGTAGTTGCGGCTCCCCTCGATCTCGGCCATGCGGACGTCGGTGCCCTGCTGGGGGAACACCTCCCGCATGTACTCGAAGAACGTCCCGTAGGCGAGGCCGAGCATCGGCACGGAGATCTTGTCGTACGACTCGAAGTCCGCGATGTCCTTCTGGTACGACTGGAACCAGCCCTTGGCGGCGCGGATCGCCTCGGTCGACGAGTACGCCCTGGCGTAGACGTCCCGGTCGCGGTCGGTGATCGCGTCCGGGTTCACCAGGCTCAGGCCGAACATGTAGTCGATGATGTGGCGGTAGCGGCCGGTGAGGATCTGCTCCGGGAAGTCGGCCACCTGGTTGAAGGCGAGCCACCAGCGGTGCGGGCCCTTGTCGCCGGGGTTCGGCAGCATGGGGAACTTGTAGTAGCTGCGGTCCGCATGCGTGGTGTTGAGGATCGCCACCTTCTCCGTGGCGTCCGGGTGGTTCGCCGCGTAGGCGAAGGCGACCATCGCGCCGATGCCGTGCCCGGCGATGTTCACCTTGTCGTGGCCGAGGTGGCGCACCAGCTCGCGGATGTCCAGGGCCATGTTCTTCTTGTCGAAGCCCGACTCCGGCTTGCTCGACCCGCCCATGCCGCGGATGTCGACGGTGATCACACGGAAGCGGGCCGCGAGCGCGGGCATCACCTTCCGGTACTCCCACCACGTCTCGGGCCAGCCGGGCAGCAGCACCAGCGGCTCGCCCCGGCCGCCGGTCACGTAGTGCAGCCGGACGCCGTTGACGTCCGCGTACTCGCTGGTGAACTCGCCGTCCAAAGACGCCGCGAGCTCGGCGTTGAGGGCCTTGAGCTCCTCCGCGTCCGTGACCGTCCCTGCGTTTGCCGACACTGCGCTCCCCCTATGTCGTCGACCTGTGCTTGGCTGTCGACCAGTGACGTCCGGGGTGGGTTTGAACACCCAACCCACTGGTGGCGACGACCATAACAACATCCACATCACCGGGCCAGATGTTGTGGATCACACGGAACCCGGGCCGTTCCCCCGCGCGAGGTGCGGGGGAACGGCCCGGGCGGGTGCGAACCGGAACCGTCAGCGCTTGACGGCCGGGCCCTCCTTGGGGGTGTTGGCCGCGGTCACGTTCACCGCGGCCCAGGAGGCGTCGACCGCCTTGTACTCGGTGCTGTTCTCGCCGTGGATGTCCGCGGCGGCCTGCAGCGTGGCGGTGCGGGCCTCGTGGAAGTCGGTCGTCGAGACCATGTAGCGGGTCAGGGCGCGGTAGAAGATCTGCTGCGCCTTCTCCCGGCCGATGCCGGTGACGGCCTTGCCGTCGTACGTGGGGGAGTCGTACTCCACGCCCCCGATGGTCTTCTTGCCGCTGCCCTCGGCCAGCAGGTAGAAGGCGTGCGAGGAGACGCCGGAGCCGGCGTGCACCTCACGGTCGTAGGAGCCCGCGTCCCAGTAGTCGACGGTGCCTTCGAGGACGTCCAGCGACGGCTTGTCCATGCGGCGCAGGAACTTCTGCTCCAGGCCGAGCTTCTCGCCGAGGAGGTAGTTCGGCGGGTTGCCGCCGTTGTTCGTCCGGAACTCCACGCCCGCGCCGAAGATGTCGGCGAGCGACTCGTTGAGCGCCCCCGCCTCGCCGAACTGGTTCTGGCGCGCGTCCACCCGCGTGGGCTGGAAGTCGGCCGTCGCCTCGATCACGCCGTGGCTGAGCTCGTGGCCGGTGACGTCCAGGGCCACCAGCGGCTGCTTGAACGTTTCTCCATCGCCGTCGCCGTAGAGCATGCAGCCGCACTCGGGGGACCAGAAGGCGTTGCCGACCTTGTCGCCGAAGTGCACCAGGGCGCGCGGGCCGGTGCCGTCGTTCTTGATGCCGTTCCGGCCGAACGTCGCCTTGTAGTAGTCGTACGTGCTCGTGATGCCGAACTGGGCGTCGACGGCGGCGGTGGCGTTGTCGGTGGCGGTGCCGTTGCCCCAGCGGTTGTCGGCGTCGGTGAACGCCTTGCCCGCCGCGAAGGAGTCGAGCTCCTTGGACTGGGCGTCGCGGGTCTCCCCGCCACCGCGGCTGAGGTCCTTCAGGACGAAGGAGTCCTTGGCCGTCTGAGTGGTCGTCAGCGGGATGTTGCCCGCGAACAGCGAGGCGCCGGTGCCGTTGGCCTGGGCCGGGAACTGCGTGCCGGACTGGGCCTTGGCCGGCAGGGTCGCCTTCGCGCCGGTGCGCGGCTTGGCCTCCTTGCCCTCGCTGCGCAGCTTGGCCTTCAGGCGCGGGGAGATGATGCCGTCGCTGAGCGGCGTGCTGCTGATGACCTTGCCGCTGCCGGCGTCCACGACGACGCTGTGGCTGACACCGGTCTCGGCCTTGCCGCTGCTCGTGACGGTCACGCGGTAGGCGAGGACCGGCTCGGTGCTACGCGCGTCGACCACGAGCTCGGTCTTGGCGGCCTTGCCGTCCACCGACTTCGCCGCCTTGGCCGCGGCCTGCGGCGCGGTGAGCTTCGGGGCGACCGACGGCACGGAGACGCGGTGCTTGATCGCCCGGGTGACGCCGAGGTAGTTCTTCTTCGCGTCGAGGTGGACGACGAGGTCGCCGCCGACGACGGGGACGCCCTGGTAGGCCCGGACGAAACGGACGTGGCGCTTGCCCTCGGGGTCGATGAGGGTGTCCTTGACGCGGAGCGTCTCGTTCTTGCCGACGCCCGTGGCGTCCGCGTGGGCGAGGGCGGCGGCGGTGGCCGCCTTCACGGTCTCCGCGTCGGCGGCGAGGGCGGCGGCGCGGACCGAGGAGTCCGCGGCCGCTGCGCGGGCCCGGTCCCGGAGGGAGTCCGCCGTGTCCACGGGCTGAGACGGGGCGGCTGACGCCGTGCCCGCCATGGTGGCCGCGGCCACGATCGTCGCGGCGGCGATGAGTATTCGTTTGCGGGTTGTGGGGGTTGTACGCAAGTTCAGCGCCCTTTGCGTCAAGGGCGGTTCGGGATGCACCCGGCCGCCTGCATGCACGCGGTGCCGTCACTCGCGCACCGCGGGAACCTGTGGTCCCGCGGAGGACTCTGCCCGTACTGGCATGGGCATGAAAAGAGCAGATAGGCGTGATGTCCGGACAGTTGATCAACTGTTAACAATGCCTCAACGCAAGGTGCCCGTCCGTGACGTGGCGTCGAACTGCAAGTGAAGAGGGTGGGTTGGGGGAAGGGGTTGCGGACCTCTTCAGGTGTCTCGCTATGTGAGATGACGAGGTGTCATGCCTACGCCGGACCCTGCGGCCAGCTGCCGCCCGCCACCCGCGTCCCCACCGCCCGCAGCCGCCGCGCCGTCCGGTCCGCCGCGAGGTACACCCAGGCGCGCACCGCACCCCCGCGCTCGGTCAGCACCTGCCGCCCGACCCGTACGTACATCTCCCCGCGCCCGTCCGGTCCGCAGCCCTCCAGCTCGTCCAGGGACGCGAGCACCGCCGCGTACTCCGCGGGCGCGACGGAGACCAGCTCCCCGCGGACCTCCCCGCCCGGCTCGGCCACGGCGTACGGATAGCCGGGCCCCTCGTACAGCACCGCGCCCCGCAGTCGCGCCGGCTCCTCGGCCACCGTGCGGCCCCGCAGGTAGTGCCCGTGGTTGACCTGCCCGGGACGCAGCGTCCCGTAGACGAACACGGGCAGCCGCTCCGGCTCGACCGCCATCTCCCACTCCCTCCACCCGGCGTCACGGGCGCGCCCGGCGCCGAAAGGCGGGAGCGGGCGGCCCGCCGTAAAATTACCGGTATGGGAGATCGGCCCGCCGCGCCCTCCGCCCCCGAACTCGTCATCGAGTCCGAAGGCGGCTCGAAGACGATGGCCCCGGTCCGCTCCTATCTCGTGGGGCGCGATCCCCTGAGCGACGTCGTCCTGCAGGACGACCGGGTCTCCTGGCACCACGCCGTGCTGCACCCGGCCGCCGGCCACTGGACGCTGGAGGACACCGGCAGCACCAACGGCACCTGGGCCGAAGGCCGCCGGGTGCAGGTCCTCGACGTGGGGCCCGGCACCGTCCTGCGCTTCGGCAACCCCACCGACGGGCCCGCCGTCGTCCTCAGGAACGCGCCGCCCCCGGTCCCGCCGCCACCGCCGCCCCCGGCGGAGCATCCCGCGGCGGCCCCCGCGGAGCGCCCTTCGTCCGTCGCCATGCCCGCCGCCACCGGCACGTTCCGCCAGCCCACCTCGGTACGCCCGCTGACCCCGCGCACCGTGCGCATCGGCCGCGGCCCCGACAACGACGTGACCGTCGACGACCTGGTGGTCTCCCGACGCCACGCCGAACTGCGCTCCGGGCCGGGAGGCGCCTACGAGATCGTCGACCTGGGCAGCCACAACGGAACCTTCCTGAACGGCCATCCCGTGCGCCGCGCCCCCGTCCTCCCGGGCGACATCATCGGCATCGGCCACTCGGCCTTCTGCCTCGTCGGCGACCAGCTCCAGGAGTACGTCGACAGCGGCGAGATCTCCCTCGACGTCCAGGACCTGTGCGTCCACGTCGAAGCCGACGGGGGCCGCAAGCGGCTCCTCGACGGCGTCTCCTTCCCCGTCGAGGAGAAGTCCCTGCTCGCCGTCGTCGGCCCCAGCGGCTCGGGCAAGTCCACCCTCCTCAACGCCCTCACCGGCCTGCGCCCCGCCGACCAGGGCGCGGTGCTCTACGACGGCCGCGATCTGTACCGCGACTACGCCGAGCTCAGGGCCCGTATCGGACTCGTCCCCCAGGACGACATCCTGCACGTCCAGCTCACCGTGCGTCGCGCCCTGTCCTACGCCGCCGAACTGCGCTTCCCCGGCGACACGGCCAAGGCCGAACGCCTGGCCCGCGTCGAGGAGGTCATCCGCGAACTGGGCCTCGAACAGCGCGCCGACCAGCCCATCCACAGCCTCTCCGGCGGCCAGCGCAAGCGCGTCAGCGTCGCCCTGGAACTCCTGACGAAGCCGTCGCTGCTCTTCCTCGACGAGCCGACCTCCGGCCTCGACCCGGGCATGGACCGCTCGGTGATGAACACGCTGCGCACCCTCGCCGACGACGGCCGCACGGTCATCGTCGTCACCCACAGCGTGCTCAGCCTGGACGTCTGCGACCGGCTGCTGGTCCTCGCCCCCGGCGGGCGGACCGCCTTCTACGGACCGCCCGGCGACACGCCCGAGTTCTTCGGCTTCAAGGAGTGGCCCGAGGCGTTCGAAGCCTTCGAGAACGACAAGGACCGGGACTGGCCGGGGGAGTTCCGCGCCTCGTCCCAGCACCGGCAGTTCGTCGAGGCCGCGGCCGAACAGCCGCGGCTCGCTGCGGCGGAGGCTCCGGAGGCGCCGCCCGCGCCGCCCGCCAAGCCCCAGAGCTGGGGCGCCCAGCTGTGGACGCTGATGCGCCGCTACGTGATGGCGCTCAGCACCGACCGCACCTTCCTGATCATCATGATCGTGCTGCCGTTCGTCACCGGCGCGATGGCCCGGCTGTCCTCGGGCACCCGCTTCGCCTCCGCCGACAAGGCGAACACCGTCCTGCTGATCCTGTGCGTCGGCGGCGTGCTGACGGGCGCCGCCAACGCCGTGCGCGAACTCGTCAAGGAACGGGTCATCTACCGGCGCGAAAGAGCCGTGGGCCTGTCCAGGTCCGCCTACGTGATGTCGAAGATCATCGTCCTGGGCGTGATCACGGTGGCGCAGGCGATCGTCCTGTCCATCGTCGGCCTGGGCGGGGTGGACACCCGTGCGCCCGGCGGCAAGGGCGTGCTCATGCCGCCCCTGATCGAGATGACGCTGGCCCTGGCGTTGCTGTCGTTCACCTCCATGCTGCTGGGCCTCCTCGTGTCGGCGATCGTCCGCCGCGAAGAGGTCACCATGCCGCTGCTGGTGCTCATCACCCTGGTCCAGGTCGTCTTCTGCGGCGGAATGATCGAACTCAACAACAAGCTGGTGCTGGAGCAGCTCTCCTGGCTGGTGCCCTCGCGCTGGGCGCTGGCGGCCATGAGCGCCACGATCGACTTCACCCACATCCCGCCCGCCACCGGGCAGCTCCCGCCGTCGGCCGGGGGAGGCGATCCGCTCTTCCGGCACGCCGTCGGCACCTGGCTGCTCGACATGGGCATGATGGTGGTCCTGTCCCTCGTGTTCGCCTTCCTGGTGGCCCGCCTCCTGCGCCGCCACGAGCCCGCGGTCATGCGGAAGTGACGGAGTCGGAGTCGTTTCATGAGCACCGTCCCCCTCTCGCCCGGCAGCGCGTCCGGCATCCCCGGATTCCTGCCCACCCACGTCGTGCCCCCCGGCGGGCTCGCCACCTGGACCGCCCCCGACGGGGCCGTCCCCACCGAGCCGCTGGACCCGCTGCTGCCCGTACGGCTGGTGGAGCGCCGCGGCGAATGGGGGCAGGTGCTGTGCTCCAACGGCTGGGCCGCGTGGACCGACGCCCGGCTCCTGGTCTCGCTGCCGCAGGGGCCGCCCGCGGCCGGCGGCCTGCCCGAGCGGACGCAGGACGCGCGCGCCCTCCTCGCCCGGGTCCAGGAGACCCTCGGGCAGTACCGCACGGCGATGGAGGACCTCGCCGCCGGGCGCACGGACGGGGAGACCTTCGGCCGCACGACGCGGGGGCTGCGGATCGGAGCGGTGGTGGACGGCGACGCCGTCTGGCTCTACGACGCCGGGCGGGACATGTGGTGCTACTGCGACGGCACGGCCATGGCCGCCCTCGCCTCCCCGGCCGGGCCCGGCGGTGAGGGCTGATGGCCGGGGCCGGTGAACGCCCGTCCGAGCTGATCGGCCGCCGCATCGCCGGTTACGAGGTGGAGAGCGAGATCGGGCGCGGCGGCATGGCCGTCGTCTACCGCGCCCGCGACCTGCGGCTCGGCCGGATCGTCGCGCTCAAGCTGCTCGCCCCCGAACTGGCCCGCAACGACACCTTCCGCAAGCGCTTCGGGCACGAGTCGCAGGTGGCCGCGGCCATCGACCACCCGCACATCGTCCCGGTGTTCGAGGCCGGGGAGGCCGACGGGCTGCTCTACATCGCCATGCGGTACGTGGCCGGGCAGGACCTGCGGGTTCTGCTCGACCGCGAGGGGCCGCTGCCGCCGGACGCCGTGTGCCGTATCGCCGGCCAGGTCGCCTCCGCACTCGACGCCGCCCACGCCAACGACCTGGTGCACCGGGACGTCAAGCCGGGGAACATCCTCGTGGCCGAGGGCACCGACGCCGACCACCCCGAGCACGTGTACCTCACCGACTTCGGGCTGACGAAGAAGTCCCTGTCGCTGACCGGGTACACCCGGGTGGGCCAGTTCGTCGGCACGCTGGACTACGTCGCCCCCGAGCAGATCGCGGGCAAGCCGGTCGACGGGCGGTGCGACGTGTACAGCCTGGGGTGCGTGGTCTTCGAGATGCTGACGGGAGCGCCGCCGTTCCGGCGCGAGGACGACATGGCGCTGCTGTGGGCGCACCAGTACGACGCGCCGCCGAAACTGTCGGAGCGTCAGCCCGGGCTGCCGGACGCGGCCGACGAGGTCCTGGGCAAGGCCTTGGCCAAGACGCCGGACGAGCGCTACGACGGCTGCTGCCGGTTCGTGGCGGCCTTGCGGTCCGCGACGACGGAGAGGTCCGGCGCAGGCCCGGTCGACCGCGGTGCGACGCCCCGGCCGCCGGAAGAACCGCTGGACGAGCTGCCGGAGGTCCCCGAGCCGCCGGCGTGGGCCGCGGCGGTGTTCCCCGAACGGTGGCGGTGAGCGGAAGGCGGCCGGGCCGGGGGAGTGCAGGCGCGGGCTGATCGCTCGGCCTGCCCCCTACGGCTTTCCGGCCTCCTCGGTGAGGCCCTGGCGCCCGATCCTCCGGGACAGCAGGCTGCCCAGGTAGCCCGCCACCATGCCCCACAGCAGACCCACGCCGGTCAGCGTCAGCAGGTGCGGGGTCAGGGCGACCTCGCCGCCGAAGGACGACAGGTCGCCGATGCCCAGCAGCGACAGCCCGACGCGGGCGGAGATGCGGGTGAGGGTGCCGATGACGAACAGCGTGAGGGCCATCGCCACCCCCAACTGCATCGCGTGCTCCCAGGGCTGCATCGTCGCGGGCGAGCGCACGGCCAGCAGGAGGCCCGCCGCGAGCAGGGCGACCACGGCGAGGGCCACCAGCAGCCACGCCCGCCCGTCGTGCTCCGCGAGCGAGGCGATGGTCACCGTGGACGGCTCGTCACCGCCCCCGCGCAGCACCGCCGTGAGCGCCTCGGGCAGGGGCAGCCCGAGGGACTGGCCCGGCACGCGCCCCTCCCAGGAGCCGCCGAGACCGAGACCCAGCGAGATCCAGGCCAGGTTGGGCAGGCCGAGCAGGAGCACCGCCATGGTCCCCGCCGCGTTGCCGCGCGTGACGGCGGAGACGAGCCCGATGAGCAGGAAGAGCAGCACGTAGCCGAGCAGCAGCGCCACCACGGCGAACGCGGCGGGCCGTACGGGGTCCTGGAAGCGCAGCAGCCGCGACGGCAGCGGCGTCTTGCGGGAGGCCGCGACCGCCACGGCGAGCAGGACGAGCAGCCACAGCAGCCCGTAGCCGAGAGTGGGCCCGATCGACGCGCGGAACCCGACGCTGGGGGCGACGTCCAGGGCCTCCCCGATGTCGCCGAGGAGGGACTCGCCCAGGTCGATGCGGAAGGTGTGCCGTGCGCCGAGGGCGATGAGGAGCAGGGCGATCAGCCACAGTACGGCCGTACGGGCGACGCGGGCGAGCAGGTCGCGCCCGCCCGCCACCGCGTGGTGGCGCAGCGGGCGCAGGAAGACGCCGGCCAGGGCGACCGCGCCGGCCAGGGTCACCGACAGCGGCACGACGTCGAGCGAGGCCCCCGTACGGCCCAGGACGCCCGCGCCGCCGGACAGCTCCACCGTGCCGCCCACGGCCGAGACGACGGTGGCCGCGGTCACGGCCGGGAACGCGCCCTGCAGGCCGTCGGCCCCGGCGGCCCACAGCCCGAGCGCGGCGACGGCGAACATGGCCGCCACCGCGGCGGCCACGGCCGCGAAGGCGTCCCACCAGACGCGCACGAAGGAGGGCGCGCCCCCGGGCGGCTGGCTCACACTGCCTCCGCATGCCTCGTCGACGGTCGGGTACCCGGGCTCCGGAGGGGGAGCCCGCAAGCTCAACGTACGCCCGCGCGGTCCGCTCCACCTGTCGGAGATCCGCCCACCGGGCCACCCCTCCCCGGGCGAACCCGGCTTGCGGCCCGCGCCGGTCTGCGGCACACAATGATCACGGGGGGCGGTGACATCCCAGCGCAGGACCCATCAGAGGACCCAAACGGAGGAGCAGGGCCCGTGTCGTCCGAACCACCGTCAGAAGACCGCCCCACCGGCCCGCCGTCCGGCCCTCTCTCCGGCGGGGGAAGCGGATCCGGCCGGACCGGTCCGCCCACCCCGGCCGAGCCGCCGGAGCCGACCCGGGCGGACTGGCCGTCGTCCGGCGGCGGCCGGAGCGTGCCCTCGGCCCCGGAGCCGCCCGGTCCGCCCGGCCCGCCCGCGCCGCCGACCGGCGGCCACGCCGCGCCGCCGCCCGGCGGGGAGCCCCCGCGCCCCTGGTGGCGCTCCGGCCCCAAGGTCGCCCTCGTCGGCGGCCTCGCGGTGGTCGTGGCGGCGCTCGCGGTCTACTTCCTCCGGCCGGAGGGCGGCGGCGAGGTCTTCCTGCAGGCCGCATCGGCCGAGGGCAGGGACCCCTTCACCCCCTCCACGGCCAAGGAGAAGGGCACGAAGGAGGCGACCGCGGCCCCCGTCTCCCCGGCCCCGGGCGGCACCCGCACCATCGAGGGCTCCAGCCCCGGCCTCTACGGCGGCAGCGAGAACGAGTCGAGCTGCGACGTGGAGCGCCAGATCAAATACCTGACGGAAAATCAGAACAAGGCCCGGGCCTTCGCGAGCGCGGCGGGCATCCAGCAGGGCGAGATTCCCGGCTACTTGCGCGGCCTGACCCCCGTGCAGCTGCGCTCCGACACCCGCGTCACCAACCACGGCTACAAGAACGGCTCGGCCACCCCCTACCAGGCCGTCCTGCAGGCCGGAACGGCCGTCCTGGCCGACAACCGGGGCGTGCCCCGGGTGCGCTGCGCCTGCGGCAACCCGCTCAGCGGGCCGGTCGCGATCAAGGGCAGCCAGACGACGAAGGGGCAGAGCTGGAGCACGTACAAGTCGTCCCAGACGGTCGCCGTCGCCCCGGCCCGCACCGTCATCGTCGTCATCATCATCTACGACCCGCGCACCGGCGAATGGTTCGAGCGGCCGGTGGGTACCGACGGCAGCAAGGACCGCCGCATCCCGCCCCCCAAGGGCGGCGTGACGTCCGGCCCGGCCACGCCTCCGTCGGAGGAGCCGAGCAGCACCGAGCCGTCGAAACCGTACTCGTCCCCGCCGGCGTCGCCTCCCAGCGCGCCGCCCCCGCCGCCGACCGAGCCCGGGCCCGCCTACGGCCCGCAGAACCGGAAGGCCGGATCCGGAGGAGCGCCATGAGCCGGACCGCCCGGCGGCGGATCTGAGACCGCCTCCGATGCCCGACGCGCCGCTCGCGCCCCGGTCGCAGGAGGCCGGGACCCGTCCGGCCCCGGCCGCCGCCGGGGCGCGGGCGGCCGCGCGCGAGCCGCGCCCGGCATGGCTGCTGGCCGCGGCGGCGGTGGCCTACAACGCCTGGCTGCTGGAGTTCGTCCTGCCCACGGGCCTGGACGCCCGGCACTCCTACGTCAGCGAGCTCTACGCCGCCGACCAGCGCTTCCACGGGCTGTTCGGCGCGATCGAGATCGTCACCGCCCTGCTCGTGGCCGCGGGGGCGGCTCCCCTCCCGCGCCCGCCCGGCAGCAGCCGCCGCGTCCTCGCGAGCCGCTGGTCGCTGGTCGCCTTCGCCGCGTCCTCCGTGGCGGACGTCATCGTGCCGATGCGCTGCGCCCCCTCGGTGAACAGCGCCTGCGAGGTAGTCAACCCCTTGCACACGGCCACCAGCGCGCTGGCCCACGCGGCGCTGTTCGCCTCGATGGCGCTGATGGTGGCGGCCGCGGCGGGCGGCACCCGGTGGCCGCTGGTCCGCCGCTGGGGGCCGTGGGTCCTGGCCGCGGCCCTGACGGCCGCGCTGCTCACGGTCGGACCGCTGCTCGGCCGCCCGGGCTGGCACGGCGTCCCGCAGCGCGCGCACCTGGTGCTCGTCGGGGTGTGGCTCGCCCTGCTCGCCGCCTCGTTCGGAGGACTGGGCAGAACCGGTCGTCACAGGAGTACGTGACGATCGAATCTGGTCGATTGTGCAGGAGGGTGAAGGGCTGCGGAGGTCTTCCGTCCGCTCGGACGCCGCGCGGTCCGTCCGGAAATCGAACCTGATCAGGAACCCATCGAACAGGGCGAGTTCACTTCTGCCTGAACCTGTCACTTCCCCAACAGGTAGTGTTTTAAAGCCATGTCGCATTACTGCAGTCTTGTGAACGCAATGTTTCCAACAAGACGATCATCCTCGTTACCCACACGAGGAGGTCCTCATGAACGACCGGCTGAGTCTCAGCCCGGACGCGGCACGGCAGCTTGCGACCACCACCAAGACCGCCCCGCAGATGCGCGGCATCACGCCCCGCTACCTGCTCCGCGCCCTGCCGTGGGTGGACGTCGAGTCCGGCACCTACCGCGTCAACCGCCGGCGGACCTTCATACTCGGCGACGACCGGATCACCACGTACCGGAACGATGACGCCCACCACATCGTCCCGGAGGACCTGCGGGAGATCCCCTACCTGCGCGAGGCGGGCGAGGACCTCCTGCGCGAACTGGCCTCCTCCTTCACCGAGGTCGCCTTCGAGGCCGGGCAGACCCTGGTCGAGGAGGGCGAGACCACCTGCAGGCTGTGGGTCCTCGTCCAGGGCCGGGCGGAGAAGCGGGCCACCGGCCGCTACGGCGAGGACGCGCTCCTCGAAGTCGTCGGCGACGGCCAGTTCTTCGACCTCGACTCCTGGTCCCACGGCAACCCCGCGCCCTACCGCGTCCGGGCCCTGACCCCCGGCACCGCGCTCTGCGCCGACCGCGACCAGCTGGCCCGGCTCGCCGGACGCGACGAGGCGCTCAGCGCCGCCCTCGCCGCCTTCAACGCCGGCGAGCGCACCGCCCCCGGCTCCGAGGTGCCGGTGGACCTCACCGCCGGGCACGTGGGCGAGCCCGACCTGCCGGGCACCTTCGTCGACTACGAGGACGTCCCCCGCGAGTACCACATGACGCTCGCCCAGACCGTGCTGCGCGTCCACTCCCGTGTCGCCGACCTCTACAACGAGCCCATCGACCAGACCCGGGCCCAGGCCGACCTGACCGTGCAGGCGCTGCGCGAGCGCCAGGAGCGGTCGATGCTCAACCACCCCGAGTTCGGCCTGTTCAACAACGTCGCCCCGGGCCAGCGGGTGCAGACCCGCACCGGCGCCCCCACCCCCGACGACATGGACGAGCTGCTCAGCAGGGTCTGGAAGCAGCCCTCCTACTTCCTCGCCCACCCGCGCGCCATCGCCGCCTTCGGCCGCGAGTGCACGCGCCGCGGCGTCCCCCCGGTCATCGAGAACCGCTTCGGCAGCCCCCTGCTGACCTGGCGCGGCGTCCCGCTGCTGCCCTCCGACAAGGTGCGCATCACCGGCCCGAACGGCGCCGGCACCACCGAGATCCTGCTGATGCGTGTCGGCGAGGCCGAGCAGGGAGTGGTGGGCCTGCGCCCCGCGAAGGTGCCCGACGAGGTCGAGCCGGGTCTGTCGATGCGCAACATGGGCATGGACCAGAAGGGCATCACCCAGTACCTGATGACGGCCTACTTCAACGCCGCGGTGCTGGTCGAGGACGCCCTCGCCGTGCTCCAGAACGTCGAGGTGTCCAAGTACCATGACTACTCCTGACATGTCGTGGGGCGCGCACGCCCCGGGCATGGCCCCGATGCCGGGCGTACAGGCACCGGGGACGACGCCGCCCGCCGGCACGGCACCGTCCCCGGACCTCCCGTGGGCGCCGGCCGTGCCCGCCGTGCCCCGGCAGCCCACCGGGGGCAGCGCGGCCACCCGCAGCGGCGGGTTCACCCCCGAGGCCGCCCGGCAGGACGTCCCCGTCCTGCAGCGGCCCGTCAACGGGCGCCCCGTCGTCTGGCTCGACAACGGCGCGACCACCCAGAAGCCCCGCCAGGTCATCGAGACCCTGGCCGCCTACTACGCCACCGCGAACTCCAACATCCACCGCGGTGCGCACACCCTGGCCCGCGAGGCCACCGAGATGTACGAGGGCGGGCGGGCCGCGGTCGCCGGCTTCCTGGGCGCCCCGTCACCCGACACCATCGTCTTCACGCGGGGCACCACCGAGGCCGTCAACCTCGTCGCCCAGAGCTGGGGACGCGCCAACCTCGGCCCCGGCGACGAGATCCTGGTCTCCACCCTGGAGCACCACTCCAACATCGTTCCCTGGCTGATGATCGCCAAGGAGCGGCGGGCCCGGGTCGTGCCGATCCCCCTGCTGCCCGATGGCAGCATCGACCAGGACGCGTATGCGGACCTGCTCTCCTTCCGCACCCAGCTCGTCGCGATCAGCCACGCCTCCAACGTGCTGGGCACCGTGCCGCCGGTCAAGGAGATGACGGCACTGGCCCACCGCTACAACGCCAAGGTGCTCGTGGACGGCGCCCAGGCCGTCGCCCACTTCCCCGTGGACGTCCAGGACCTGGACAGCGACTTCTACGTCTTCTCCGGGCACAAGCTGTACGCCCCCACGGGCATCGGCGCGATGTACGCCAAGCCCGAGATCCTGGCCGCCATGCCGCCGTGGCAGGGCGGCGGCAACATGATCGACCAGGTGGAGTTCGACCGCGTCACCTACGCCCCCGCGCCGCACTGCTTCGAGGCCGGCACCGGGCACATCTCCGGCGTCGTCGGCCTCAAGGCCGCCATCGACTGGCTGACCTCCTTCGGCCGCGACGCGGTCGCCGCGTACGAGACCGCGCTGCTCGGCCACGCCCAGCAGGCCCTCGCCGCGGTACCGGGCCTCACCGTCCTGGGCAGCGCGCCCGAGAAGATCGCGGTGCTGACCTTCACGCTCGCGGGCCGGGACCCGATGGACGTGGCCCGCGCACTGGACCGGGACGGCATCGCCGTCCGCGCCGGCCACCACTGCGCCCAGCCCTCGCTGCGCCACTACGGGCTGGAGGCCGCGACCCGGGCCTCGCTGGCCCTGTACAACACCGCCGAGGAGGTGGACCAGCTGGCCGCCGCGCTGATGCGGATCCAGGCGCAGGGCGCCGGCTGACCCGCACTCACATCGCCCGAACCGCCGTACAGTCCGCCCCGGCGCACCGCGCGCCGGGGCGCGCTGTCGTCCCGGGCTTGCGGCATCCGGGGTGTCGCGCCGAACCGATGCGCGGCACAACTACGAGATTCCGCGGTATTTCCGGTGGCACAGGGAACCATCAGGTACGGAAGACAATCTCGTACGTCAGAGACGCACGAGTGTGCGTACGACCCGGAAGCAGGGGGCGGTACATGTCACGAAGAGTCGCGCAGCGGCGGTTGTCGGCGGTGCGGGGCGCCATGGGATCGGTGGCCGCGCTCGCGGCCGGGCTGATCCTCGTCGCGGGGACGCCCGGGACGGCCGCGGCCATACCGGCCGCGGGCAGCACGCAGGCGGCACCGGACTGCGGCAGCGACCAGGAGGCGCGCCGTCCGTCCGCCGCCGAGGCCGCCGCGGCGGGTGCCGCCACGGCGGAGCCGCCGGCGGCCGCGGTCGGCACCGCCGCGGAGAAGGTCTCCTTCAGCCTGCCCTCCCAGCTGCCCATCGGCATGTGGTCGCGCGCCGGCGTCACGCTGCGCACGCCCGTCTCCAAGGGCACCGTCCGCCTCGACGTCCGCAGCCGCGGCTTCAGCACCGACTCCCTCGTGATCCAGCGCTACGTGCCCAGGACCCACAGCTGGACGGACCTGAAGACCCGTCCGTCCGGCTCGGGCACGCACGGCGTCTTCACCTTCCCCCTCACCGCCGACGCGAGCGCGTCCCGGCCGCACAGCGTGGCCCTGCGCCTGCAGGACCTCGACCGCCCGGGCACCGTCACCGTCACTACCACCGTCGAGGACGGCAAGGGCCGCACCCACCGCGCCCCGGCCCGCACCGCCACGGCCACCCGGCCGGACGTCTCGGCCGGCGGCTGGAAGAGCGGCACCGCGCTGAGCCGCGGCGGCGCGGCGAGCGCCCCCTTCACCCTCACGGTGAAGAACACCACCGACCGCCCCTACCCCTCCCTGTACGCCGCCTACTTCGCCTACGGCGCCGGCACCGCCCACGCCCTGGCCCCCAAGGACCTCGTCCTGCAGCAGTACCGGCCCGGGCACGGCTGGGAGCGCGTCCAGCTCGTCGCCGGCGGCTGCGACCCCGGCATGAGCGCCGCGCTGCTGCCGGTCACCAAGGGTCCGCTGGCGCCGGGCGCCACCGCCGCCTACCGGCTGCGGATCGCCGTCGCCGGATCGGCCCCGCGCGACGTGACCAAGGTCGACGCGGGCCTGACGGTCGGCAACGGCGACTCGTCCTTCTTCCACCAGGACCTGCCCTTCACGGTCCGGGCGGGCAAGAGCCCGGGCAAGTAGCGCACCTGCGCAGCGACACCGCGGGCCGGCCCTTCCGCAAGGGCCGGCCCGTCGGCGTTCCCCGGCCCGACGACGCGTCAGGCCGGCCCCGGGTCACCGTCCTCCGTCCGGTCGAACGCCGCCCAGCGCGCGAGCGCGAACTTCCCGCCCTCCCGGCGCACTTCGGCGGCCCCGTGACCCGGCAGGTGCGCCGGGAACACCAGGGCCCGGGTGTCGGCGGCCTCCTCCAGGAACCGCCGCCGCGAGCGGGTGGCCTGCGCCTGGTCCTCGCTCAGGCACGTGTCGCAGTCGGGCTCGGATATCTGCAGCGGGCTGTGCACCAGGTCGCCGATGAACAGGGCGCGCTCCGTGCCCGACTCCAGCCGCACCACGGCCGAGCCGGGCGTGTGCCCGGGAGCGGCCTCCAGGCTCAGCCCCGCGTCGATACGGTGGCTCCCGCCCTCCCACAGCACCATCTGCCCGGCCCGGTGCACCGGCATCACACTGTCCTCGAACACCTCGGCGACGCCCTCCGCGAGGCTCAGGTCCCCGAGGACGCCCCGGGGCGTGTGCGGGCCGTCCGGGTTCCAGTAGTCGAAGTCCGCCCTGGCGACGAGATACGTCGCGTTCGGGAACGTCGGCACCCACACGCCGTCCTGTAACCGGGTGTTCCAGCCGATGTGGTCCGAGTGCAGATGCGTGTTCACGACGACGTCCACGTCCTCGGGACGGACCCCGGCGGCGGCCAGCCGCTCCAGGTAGCCGCTCTTCAGGTGCGACCAGTCCGGCATGTGCGGCCGGTCCTTGTCGTTGCCCAGCCCCGTGTCCACGAGCACCGTACGGCCCCCGCTGCGCAGCACCCACGTCTGCACGTTGCACACCAGCTGGTCGGTGGCCGGACGCCAGAAGTCCGGCGCCAGCCACGACTCGTTCTCCTTCCACATCCGCGGCGTGCTGGAGGGAAAGATCGCGGGGACGGGCGCGACCGGCGAGTGCCATTCCACGATGCGGGTGATGTCCACTCCACCCAAAGTGATCGTCTGCATGCCAACGACGCTATGCACCACAGGCGGAACCGCCAAGAGGCAGATATCACCGTTGCGTTGAACAGCTTTACTGTTCGCGCCGCACCGCGAGGAGCGCCGCGTCGTCCGACAGCTCGCCGCCCGCGTAGGCCAGCAGATCCGCGACGACCCGGTCCAGCAGCGCCGCCGGAGCCGACTCCGGCATGCCGGCCAGGCGCTCCGCCAGCGGATAGAAGCGGCCCGCCGCGTCCCGTGCCTCCGTCACCCCGTCGGTGTACAGCAGCAGCAGGTCGCCCCGCTCGAAGACGAAGGCCTGCCCGCGGTACGCGTCCCCCACCATGCCCAGCAGCGCCAGCGGTGGCTGGGGGACCGGGGCCGGCACCTCCCTGACCCGGCCCGCCCGGCACAGCAGCGGCGGCAGGTGGCCGCAGTTCACCAGCTCCGCCCGGCCCGGCCCGGCCACCTGCACCAGGACCGCGGTCACGAACTCCTCGCCGGGCCGCCGCCGGCACATCGCGGCGTCCAGGCGCCCCGCCACGGCCGCCAGGGACGGCTCGACCTGCGCGGCCTCCCGGAACGTCCCCAGCACGGCCGCCGCCGTGTCGATCGCGGACAGCCCCTTGCCGCGCACGTCCCCCAGCAGCAGCCGCGTCCCGAACGGCGTCGCCAGCGTCTCGTACAGGTCGCCGCCCACCCGCGCCTCCGCGGCGGCCGCCAGATAGCGCACCGCCACCCGCAGCCCGTCCAGCCGCTCGGGCGGCGGTCGCAGCAGCGTCTGCTGCGCGGCCTCCGCCACCGACCGCGACTGCAGCAGCTCCCGCTCCCGCGTGGCCACCAGCAGCACGTTCGCTGTGCTGACGCAGGTGATGGCCAGCACCGTGAAGCCCGATGTCAGGTGGACGAGCAGCGGCACTTCGTCGTCGGCGAGCGCCAGCGGGGCGACCAGGACGAGCGCCCCCAGGCCGACCAGCATCGGCACCAGGGCCTTCCGGGAGCCGAAACCGGCGAGGACCGGCGCGGTGGCCAGGACGGGGGACACCGTCCACCGCGGATCCGACGCGAGGTCCATCACGACGGCCGTGCCCAGCAGCACGTACGCCGCCACGACGAGGAGGCGCGCGCGATGCGGCAGGCGCGGCGCCTGGGGCTGACCGTCCGGGCCGGTGACGTGCGTCATGATTGATTTCCACCATCAGGCACGCCCGCACCGGCCGCAACCCGTCCCGGCCCGCCCGCCCCGCCATCAGCGCTCCCCGGGTCCGCTCCCCGGTGTGAAGTGCCAGTACGTCTGCGCCCGCGGCCGCCGGCGCCGGGCCAAGGGGTCGCGCACCCTCCGCCGGCACCAGCCCCACGGGGTGACCGCCAGGTAGTACACCGCGGTCAGCAGCACCGTCCGCACGGCGTCACACCTCCTTCCCCGGCAATCAGTCCATCGGGATCCCGCCACGCCAGTCCCGCTCCTCCTGCCACGGCGGCTGCTCCTCCTTGCGCAGCAGGAACCCGCCCAGCGCCAGCAGATCGATGTTGGTCCGCATGAAACACGCGTAGGCCTCCCGCGGGGTGCGGACGATCGGCTCGCCGCGCACGTTGAACGACGTGTTCACCAGCACCGGGCAGCCGGTGCGCTCCTTGAACGCCAGCAGCAGCCTGCGCAGCCGCGGGTGGCGCCCGTCCACGGTCTGCACCCGCGCCGAGCCGTCCACGTGCGTCACCGCGGGCACGGTCGACCTCGGCACGTGCAGCAGATCCAGGCCGCGCACCCCCTCCGGCACCCCGGCGGCCAGCCGCTGCGCGGCCGCCACCCGGCCCACGATCAGCATGTACGGGCTCTCCTGGCGCAGGTCGAACCAGTCCTTCGCGTCCTCGGCGAGCACCGCGGGCGCGAACGGCCGGAACGACTCGCGGAACTTCGTCCGCAGGTTGAGCGCCGACTGCATGCCCGGGTCGCGCGGGTCGGCGAGGATGGACCGCGAGCCCAGCGCCCGCGGCCCGAACTCCATCCGGCCCTGGAACCAGCCCACGATCGCACCGCCCGCCAGCGCACCGGCCACCTGCCGCGCCACGCCGTCGAAGCCCGGGCGCTCGTACGGGATGCCGTGGGCGTCCAGGTACGCGCCGATCTCGTCGTCCGAGTACGCCGGGCCCAGCAGCGCACCCGCCATCGCGTCCCGCCCGGAGCCGAGGTGCGCCCGCGGCGCCCCCCGCTCGTGGGCCTCCGCGAGCGCCGCCCCGAGCGAGCCCCCGGCGTCACCGGCCGCGGGCTGCACCCACAGCTCCGTCAGGCCCGCGTCCTCCAGCAGCCTGCCGTTGGCCACACAGTTGAGCGCGACGCCGCCGGCCAGGCACAGCCGCGGCTCCCCGGTCAGCCGCCGCGCGGTGCGGGCCAGCCGGAGCACCACCTCCTCCGTCACCTGCTGCACCGACGCCGCCAGGTCGAACTCCCGCTCGGTCAGCGGCCCTTCCGGCAGGCGCCGCGGCCCGCCGAAGAGCTGCTCGAAGCCGGGGCCGGTCATCACCCGCCCCCGCAGGAACTCGAACCAGCCGACGTCCAGCCGGAACGAACCGTCCGGCTTGACGTCGATCAGCCGCTCCCGGATCAGCGGCGCGAAGCGCGGCGTCCCGTACGGCGCGAGGCCCATCAGCTTGTACTCGCCCGAGTCGACCTTGAACCCGCAGAAGTAGGTGAACGCCGAGTACAGCAGCCCCAGCGAGTGCGGGAACCGCAGCTCGGCGAGGTGCCGCAGCCGGGTGCCCACGCCCTGCCACACGGTGGTCGTCGCCCACTCGCCGACCCCGTCGACGCACAGCACGGCGGCCGACGGGAAGGGACTCGCGAAGAACGCGGACGCGGCGTGGGACTCGTGGTGGCGCCGCGCCACGACCTGCGGCACCGCCCGTCCCCCCGGCCCGGCCAGGTGGTCGCGCACCGCCCGCGTGGCGTGCCGCTTCCAGCCGAGCCACGCCGGCATGCCGTCCAGGAACGACGGGAGGCCGTGCGGCGCGGCCTCCGCGTACGTCGCGAGCACCCGCCGGAACTTCAGCGCCGGATCCTCGTAGTAGGCGACCGCGGAGACGTCACCGAGCTCCGCCCCCGCCTCCCGCAGGCAGTAGCCGACCGCCTCGTGCGGGAAGGACGGGTCATGCCGCCTGCGGCTGAACCGCTCCTCCTGCGCGGCCGCGACCGGGACGCCGTCGGCGACCAGCGCGGCCGCGCTGTCGTGGTAGAAGGCCGACAGGCCGAGAACCAGCTGCGTCACGCGGCGTCCCTTCCCGCATCAGAACCCGAACCCGAACCCGAACCCGCATCCGAACCCCGGATCAGAACATGGGATAGATGGACGCGTCGTCCGCCGGCTGCGGCTTCAGCGCCCGCTTGCGGCGCAGCAGCCGCGCCAGGATCCTGCGGAGCAGTGCCATGCGATGCCTCCCCTCCCGGTGTCCGTCCGGTCCCTCAGGCCGTGCCGAGGCGGTCGGCGAGGACGCGGGCGACCGCGTCGTACCCCGCGTCGACGCAGTGCACCCGGTCCACGAACAGCCACTCCGCGGGCCCCGTCGCCGCCCCGAGGGCCTCGTTCATGTCCAGGAACGGCACCCCCAGCCCCGCACAGCCCTCGCGCAGGGCCGCCGCGTAGGCGCGGCCGACGTCCATCGAGGCGATGTCGTTGTGCAGCCGGCGCCAGTTGGAGACGTCGTCCAGCTCGTCGAAGAGTGCCTTCTCCTGGGCCGCGGGCTCCTCCCGCACCCAGGGCGCCAGCGGCTGCAGGACGAACGTCAGCCGCGCCCCGAGCGCCCCGGCCAGCAGCTTCCACCCGCCGAGGTGGCGGATCGTCAGCGCGGTGGCGTGCGCGATCCGCTCGGCCGGGCCCGGCACCGCGGACGCGTCCGGCGCGGGCCCGCACTCGAAGAAGGCGCCGTGCCGGCCGTGCTGCGCCGCGGGCAGCCGGCTGAGGACGAGGTTGTTGACGCCGGAGAAGAGGACGATCTCCGCCACCTCGGGCGGCAGCAGATGCTGGAAGAGCGTGAGCAGCATCAGCTCCTGTGCCGAATTGAGGCTCTGGCCCGCGAAGTTGAGCCATGGCAGCCCGGGCGCGTGGTGGCTGCCCAGCCGCGAGGAGACGGTCGCGTGGTCCCCGCTCGCCCCCACGCCGAAGACCGCGGAACTGCCGGCCAGCAGCCGGACGGGACCCGGCGGGCGGCCGTCGGCCACCGTCGCCGGCCCGTCCGTCGTGTGGGTGACCCGGAATCCGCAGGAGTCGGTGGAGTACACCGGGGTCCGCTCGTTGCCGTACTGGAAGAAGCCGATGTAGGGCTGGTCCTCCAGGACGAAGGTGTAGTGCTCCATGTGGGGGACGAGTTCGGCGCGCGGGGACTTCATGGGGCAGGGCTCTCCTCGGTTGTCCGGGCGGCGGGCGGCGGGCCGCGCTCTCAGTGGGCGGCGGGCGGCAGGTCGTAGAGCGCGCCGGGCCGGTCCTCGCGGACCAGGTCGGCGTTGATGGCCATGGCCGCGAGGCCGCCGCTGGCCGCGGCCATGGCCGCCTGCTGCATGTTTTTGCCGAGGTCACCGGCCACGTACAGGCGGGGGAGCGAGGTCCGGCCGCGCTCGTCGGTCTGCACCGAGGTGAGGTCGGCGGCCTGCAGCCAGGGGCGCAGCGGCTCCACGCGCGGCTCGGTGTCCATGTGCAGGAACAGGGCCGTGAAGGACAGCGAGCGCCCGCCGGCCAGCTCGACGGCCACCCCGTCGGGGTGGGCCGAGACGCCGGTGACCTGGTCGGGCACGGTCTCCACCCCCGAGGCGGCCAGGAATCCGCGCTCCTCCTCGGGCAGCTCCCGCCGGTCCGACAGGTAGGTGAGCGAGGACGTCCAGGCGGTCAGGGTCGCGGCGAGGCACTCGCCGGGCACCGCACCGCCGTACACGCCGAAGGAGCCGTCGCGCACCTCGTAGGCGTGGCAGTACGGGCACTCGAAGACGCCCTTGCCCCACAGCGCGGCGAGCCCCGGCACGTCGGGCAGCTTCGAGCGCACGCCGGCCGCGTAGAGCACCGTGCGGCTCGTGAGCGCCCCGGCCTCCTTGGCGGTCGTCACCAGGCGGTCGCCCTCCGGCGCCACGGTGATCACCTCGTCGTCGAGGAACTCCACGCCGTAGCGGGAGACTTCGGCGCGGGCGCGGGCGCGGAAGTCCGCGATGGTCACCCCGTCGTTGGTGAGCATGTTGTGCATGACGCCCGCCGCCATGTTCCGGGCGTCGCCGGAGTCGACGAGTGCGACGCGCCTGCGCGACCTGCCCAGGTACAGCGCCGCGTTGAGGCCCGCCGGGCCGCCGCCGACGATCACGGTGTCATACGCTTCCGCGGTCATGCTCTCCTCTTTCGGTGTCGGTGTGCTGGTGCTGGGGCTGGTGCGGTACGCGGGAGGACTCCGGCTGTTCGCCGGTGAGCACGTCCTGGCGCAGCGGGGCGAGCAGGGCGACGGATCCCAGGATCAGGACGGCCCCGGACGAGACGAAGACGGTGGTGACGGACGTGGTGCGGGCGAGCAGGCCGCCGAGGGCCGCTCCGATCGGCATCGTTCCCCACGAGCACAGCCGTGACACGCTCATCACGCGGCCCTGCAGTTCCGGCGGCGCGAACCGCTGGCGCAGGGACAGGACCGGGATGTTCCAGCTCATCATGAAGAGGCCGTTGCAGAAGATCGCGGCCCCCGCGAGGACCGTGTTCCCCGCCAGCCCCAGGCCCACGTAGGCCGCGCCCGACAGGATCAGCGACCACTGCGCCAGGACGAGCGTGGGCAGCCGCCGCGCCAGCCGGGGCGCGAGCCACGTCCCGGCGATCGAGCCGACGGAGCCGACGGTCAGCAGCAGGCCGTAGCCGGTGGCGTGCAGGTGCAGGGTGCGGTGGGCGAGCAGCACCAGCATCGAGAACGTCGCGGAGTACACCAGGCCGTAGAGGGCGCTGGCGGCCAGCGTGCGGGTGAGCGCCGCCCGCGTGAGCACGAAGGAGACCCCTGTGCGCAGGTCCTGCCACAGGGAGCGGGCCGCGGACGTGCCGGGCGGGGGCGCCGTGCGGGGGGCCGCCTTGACGCCTGCCAGACCCAGCAGCAGGACGGCGGCGAGCCCGTAGAGCGCCCCGCCCGTCGCCAGCGCCAGCGTCGCGCCGACCCCCACCAGGAGGCCGGCCAGCGGCGGGCCCGCCATCTCGTTGAGGATGATCTGCGGGGCGAACAGCCTGCCGTTGGCGTGCTCCAGGTGCTCCGGCTCCACGATGTCGGGCAGCATCGCGGGCGCCGCGGTCTCCGCCAGGGTCTCGGCGATGCCGAGGACGAACGACAGCACGTACAGCACGGCCAGCGACGTACCCGCCGCGAACGCCGCGACGGCCGCCAGCAGCGCGGCGGCGCGCGTGAGGTTGCTGACGAGCAGGATGCGCCGCCGGTCGTGCCGGTCCGCCAGGACGCCCGCGGGCAGGGCGAACAGCAGCCACGGCAGCATGTTGACCGCCGTGAGCCCGGCCACCACCATCGGCTGCGGGTGGCTCGCGACCACCAGCAGGGGCAGCAGGGTGCGGGTGACGCCGTCCCCGGCGTTGGACGCCACGGACGACGACCACAGCCGGCGGAAGCGGCTGCCCAGCACGGGCTTGCGGGCCGGTGCCCCGGTCTTGGTCAAGGGACTTCACTCCGCGTCCGGCCGTGCCCCGCGGCCCCGCCGCCCGGCGCGGTCACGACCAACTCGTGAGCCCCAGGAGCCGCTCGCCCAGCGGAGTGAGCTCGGCGCGCCCGTAGAGCTCGCGCTCCTTCTTGCGAGGGCTTCCGTGGTGCTCGTGCTCGTGCGGCGGGATGCGGTCCCGCCAGAACCGTACGCGGCTGTCCCGGAGCGCGGCGTCGTCCTCCAGGGCGGGCGCCATGGAGATGTACTGTGCCATACGCACCCGGTCCGCGGAGCGGTTCGGACGCACTCCGTGCGGCAGCAGGCTGTTGAAGATGATCAGGTCGCCGGGGTCCACCCGCAGCGTCTCGATCTCGTAGCCGGTGATGTCGGGCGTCATCGGGTCGCGGTCCGGCGGCTGTTCCTCCAGCCAGCCGTCCAGCTTCTCGAAGATGCCGGGCACGCACTGGAAGCCGCCGATCTCCTCGTTGCCCTCGCTGACCGATAGCACGCCCTGGCAGCTGATGGGCAGCGGCCGCCGGGAGGTGTCGACGTCCCAGTGGACGAACCCGCCGAACGCACGGCTGCCGCGGTTGGGCGGGTTGACGTTGGCGAAGTCGATCACGACCCACAGGCCGGTGGTGTCCCAGATGTCGACGAACGCGTCGTACACCCGCTGCGTCTGCCGGTTGTCCCACATGGCCTGGTGGTTGTAGATCTCCACCAGGCCGCTGTGGCCGGGCAGCCGCTGGTTGTCCGTGCGGTCCGCGTACCAGGTGGAGGGGTCACCGGGGGTCATGTCCTCGAAGTCCCACAGGGCTCGCTCCAGCCGCTCCACGTTGCCGGCGGGCACGGCCTGACGGACGACGACGTAGCCGCGGGTGGTCCAGTGCTCCCAGTCCTCGGGGGACAGCACACGCAGGGGCAGCTCCTTGCGGATGTCCCTGAGCTGGGTCCTCGCCATGTTCGGTACTCCTTGTGACTCGTGCTCTGCGGACGGGCGGGCGGACGGACGGGCGTGCGGCGGACGGGGTGGGCGGTCACCCGGTCCGTTCAGGTGATGACGGCCCGCTCGTCGGCCAGGACGACGGCGTCCAGCGCCGTGGTGTCCAGCAGCTCCAGCGCGTCCCCGAGGTCGTTGAGGATGGGCCGTCCGCCGCCGTTGGCGCTGGTGTTGATGAGGATCGGCAGTCCGGTGCGGCCTGCCAGCGCGTGGCACAGGCGGTGCAGCAGCGGATGCTCCGCGGCGTACACGGTCTGCAGGCGCGCGGTGCCGTCGATGTGCCGCACCTCGGCGAGCTGCTCCGCCATCTCCTCGCGGACGCGCACCGCGAAGAGCATCGTGTCGGTGTGGTCGAGCGGGCCGGTGAAGTAGGCGTCGGCCACCTCGGCGGGGCACAGCGGGGCCACCGGGCGGAACCACTCGCGGCGTTTGATGGTCTGCGAGACGTGCCGCCGGGCTCCGGTCCAGTGCGGCGAGACGAGCAGCGACCGGTGCCCCAGGGCGCGCGGCCCGGTCTCCATCCCGCCGCCGAGCCAGGCCACGCACTTGCGCCCGGCGAGCAGGGCGGCCACGTGGTCGACGAGGGCGGTGTCGCTCGCGAGGGTCAGGCGGGTCCGCCCGGTGCGCAGCGGGTCGCGCGCGGTGAGCCGGGGGCCGCAGTAGGCCAGCTCCGGCCCGGGGCGGATCCCGCCGGCCGCCGGCGCCGGCCGGTCCTCCGGCGCGGCCACGGCCAGCGCCGCGCCCAGCGCGATCCCGGAGTCGTCGCAGCAGGTGGGGATGGAGACCCGGGTGAACAGGCCGCTCTCCGCGATGCGCGTGTTCGCCGTGATGTTCAGGGCGCAGCCCCCGGCGTAGCAGAGCACCGGATAGCCGGGCCAGCGCTCGTGCAGCCCGGTCACGAGGTGGGCGAGGTCCTCCTCGACGGCGGTCTGGAGCGTCGCCGCCAGGGTGCGGCAGACCGGGTCGCCCGGGCTGTGGCCCACGAGGTAGCGGTGCCCGTGCGGGGTGCGGATCTCGTCGGGGAACACCCCGCCGTAGGAGTGCACGACGTCGTCGTCGGTGGCGTCGGCCAGCAGCCCGTCGAGGTAGCCGCCGGCGTCCTCGTCGTACGGGTACCAGGTGTCCTCGTACCGCACGGCGCTGCCGGCGGGCGCCCGGCCGCCCAGGGGTGCGAGGAGGTCGGGCGTGGTGCGCCGGGCGCGCTCCCCGGCGAGCATCGTGCGCAGCACGGGCAGCAGGTCCGGGTCGGTGGCGCCGGTGGCGGCCAGGCCCAGCAGCTTGCCCGTGTCGAACTGCCCGCCGTGCGCCCTGCGGGCCAGCGCCTCGTAGACCAGCCCGAAGCGGGGGCCGGTTCGGTTGTTGAAGGACAGGACGGGGGTGAGCGACGGGCCGTCGCCCAGGCACACCATGCCGCACTCGGCGTAGTTGCCGGTGCCGTCCAGGACGAGCGTGAGGGTCCTGGCCGCCCCGGAGGTGTGGTGGGCCAGGGCCGCGTGCGCGTAGTGGTGGCGGACGGCCACGACGGGCAGGGGGCCCGCGGGGCCGTCGGCGAGCGGCCAGTCCACGGACTTCACCGGGCGCAGCACGGACGTGGCCAGGGCGTCGCCCGGGCGGCTCCAGGTGATGTCCTCGGAGACGAGCTCGACGAGCCCTTCGGGCAGGATCCGGCACGCGGGGGTGTACCAGTCGGCGACGGCGACCGCGGTGACCGGGCCGCGGGCCAGCGCGTGCAGCCGGTTCACCCAGTCGCCGATCTCGCCCGCGAACCGGGCGTTGCCGCCGCACACGTGCCGCAGCCCCACCTGCCGCTCGCCCTCGATGAGGTGGAGCCCGCCGGGCCGGACCAGTGCCGCGCCCCCGTCGTGCCCGAAGTTGAGTCCGATCGTCGGCATCTGCCGGGCTCCTCAGACGCCCGCGCAGAACTGGGCGTGGTGGCGCTCCAGCAGCCCTTGGACGACTTCGCGCATGTACGCGCAGTAGCCGGGGGACATCACCTGGATGGATCCGTTCTCCTCCTCCAGGGCGCCCGCCGAGCCGCCCGAGCACGTGCCCTGGAGCTCGCAGCCCTGGCAGCCGGGCCCGTTGGTGTAGGCGCGCATGCCGTAGTCCCGGTAGGCCGAGGAGTTGAACACGCCCCGCCAGTCGTCGATGGTGCCGAGCTTGCGCGCGGTCGCCTTGCAGGCGAACACGCTGCCGTTGGGCTCGATGGACAGCTGCCGGCCCACGGCGGGGCACGTCTTGTAGTCCGCCTGCGCGGCCCACTTCGCCTCGTCGGCGATCATCTGGAACGTCTGGTACCAGTAGCCGCTGAGCTGGACCCCGCGCTCGCGCCCGTAGTCGACGGCGGACAGCAGCTTCTGTGCCACGTCGTGCGGGCTGTGCTGCTCGAAGAACTCGCGGGCCTGGAAGGAGACGATCACGTCCAGGGAGTCCAGGCCGGCCTCGGCGACGAAGTCGATCAGCGGGGTGCCCCACTTGTCCCACGTGTACTGCGACAGGACGGTGGTGATGCTGACGGGCACGCCCGCGGCCTTCATGTCGAGGATGGCCTTGCGCACCACCGGCCACGGCGTGCGCTGCTGCTGCCCGCCGCGGAACTCGCCGGTCTCGGGGACGAGGTAGTCGATGGAGACGGTGGTGGAGACCCGGAAGTCGGCCAGGGCCCGCAGCAGCTCGGCGTCGATGCGCGAGCCGTTGCTCGTCATGTCGTACGACAGCGAGACGCCGTCGTGGAAGTGCCCGAAGGTGCGCAGGATGTGCAGGATCGTGTTGCGGGCGAGCGTCGGCTCGCCGCCGAAGAAGGACACGGTGAGCTCGCCGCCGCCGTTGGCCTTGCGCAGCGCCACCGCTTCGCGCAGCGTCTTCTCCGCCACCTGCGGGGACATGTGCATCGAGGGGTTGCGGGCGCCGTCGGTGCCCTCGTTCCAGTCGCCGCGGGCGAGCGTCGGGCCGCTGTCGCCGCGCGCGGTGCGCAGCTGGACGAGGACCGGCCCCGGCTTGACGGACTCCCCGGACGTGTTGCGTTCCTCCACCCCGCCGTCGAAGTTGTAGGCGAAACAGCCCTGACAGGAGAAGTTGCACGCGTTGGTCAGCACCAGCTGGATCGAGGAGTGGAAGACGCCGCTGCTGAGCGCCTCGCCCCGGGCGGCGAGGAGTTCGTCGATCTGTGCGGCCTCGTCGTGCCCGGCCTCCACGAGGTACTGCGCCTCGATGAGGCTGTCGACGGCCTCGCTGCCCGCCCGCTCCCGCAGCGCGTCCAGGGGGATGCCGCCGGCGGCTTCGCGGAGCAGTTCGACCGTGTCGCGGTCCACCAGGCGGGCGTTGCCGAAGAGGGAGTGGAAGGCCACCGTGCGCTCGGTGCCGTCGTAGGCGTCGAGCCGGCCGCCGAACCGGGCGAAGTCACGGTCCTTGGCGGTGCGCATCGTACGGACGTAGCGGGAGGACTGGTAAACCGGAGCCGACATCGGTGGACTTCCTCCTGGAAACGGTGCGAGATCGAACAGGCCGGGGCGGGCCGGGGGAGCGCGCTCGTGGAACGGGCCCGCCGCGGGCGTGAGGCGGCGGGCCCGTCGGAACCGGTGCGCCGGGACGACTAGGCGGGCGTGGCCGGCGCCTTCGTCTCGGAGACCTCCGTGACGGACTCCGCCTTCGGCACCGGCGTGATCGTCGGTGCGTTGCCCTTGTCGGGCGAGACGAACCCGCAGGGGCGCGACGACGCCGTGGGCGTCGGCGTGATCATTTTCTTGACTTCGGCCATCAGTCTCTCCTCGCCGTGGTCGGGCGGTATGCGTACATACGCGGTCAGCGAATCATGGCCGGGTTGGGCCGGGGGATATTTGTTCCGGCCACTTTTTTCGGAGCGTATTACTTGATCGAGGGTGATGCGATGACCATACGAATGCCATGGATTCCTGTTCGAGAAGGGTGAAGGCGATGGCGGGGTGAGGGTGGGATTCCGGCCCCACCAGGCATCATGCGAAAAACGGTCCTGCTGCTCACCGCGCCGGGTATGCATGTGCATGGCATGGATCAAATGCCAGCGCCTTACGGGCCGTTACGGAACAGGAGGGAACCGGCACCGGGAAGAAAAATGATCTGTGGCCCGCTCTTTTCCAGCGCCGCCCGGCGCTCTTCCCTGCCCGCGGCAGCGCAGCCGTGGGCGCACGCGGGGGAGCGCGCCGCATTCCCCGTGTGCGCCGGGCGGACGCTGCGCGTGTCGCCCGGCACGCCCCGGGCCTAGCGGAGGTCGTCCCAGGTGACGACCGGGCTGCCGGCGCGCAGGCTGTAATCCACGGCGGGATTCCGCGCGGGCCACTTCAGGCGCAGCCAGCCGGGAACGGTGGCGGGAATGCCGTCGTCGGCCGCCAGGTGCCAGAACGTATTCGAATCCTGGCGCGCGAAATACGGGCAGAAGAGGGAGATCACCAAAGTCACCCGGTGACCCCTCGTCACGGGGGTGACCGCGTGGAAGATACGGCTGCCGTGCAGGAACAGCGTGGCGCCGCGCTCCCCGCAGTCCGCCTCGCGGAACCGGGAATCCGCCCGCTCCGGGCCGGGGAATTCGTCCGTGCGTCCCTGGAAGTACGTGAAACGGCCGCCGTCGTAGTCGTCGTAGCCGCTCAGCTGAATGGTGAAGACGTAATCCATGCCGTCGCGGTGCCAGCGGACGCCGCCCTGCCGGCCCCGGCCCTCGCCGTAATTGACCTGGGCCGTGGGCAGCCGCAGCGGATGGGGGATCAGCGGGACGCCGACCAGCCGGGAACAGGTGAGGAGGAAGTCGCGGTCGCGGATCATGTTGGCGATGAACGGCGAGAGCAGGTCGGCGGCGCGCAGCCGCCGCGTCGCGGTGAACCCGGCGTCCTGCGCCGCCGCTTCGAGCCGCCCGCACACCGTGGCGAGGCTGTCCAGCCCCTCCTCCGTCAGGATGCGCCACGGCCCGGCGAGGGCCGCATCGTCCACCCGCCCCTTCCAGCGCCACAGTTCCTCCTCGCGGTAGCCGAACTCCCGCAGGGAGGTCACCGGCCCGGCGGGGTGCGGCGACACGAACCGGCTCCGCCAGGGCGGCTCCGCGGGGAGCCGGGCACTGCGCAGGGGCGCCCGGGCGCGCAGCGCCTTGAGGGCCTTGCGGAATCCGTCGGGGGCCTGGGGCAGAACGAGTGCGCCGGCTCTGCCGCTCCCTGTCGACGTCGTGGGCACGAGGCATCTCCTATGGGGGAGAACGCTTCCGGCTGAACGGCCGGACGAGGCCACCGAGAATTTCCCACCGCACCCCTTCCGTGGCAAGGGCTGCGACGTGCGTTCCCGAGTTGCTCCCTTTATAGGGATATGTAGCATTTTCAGGGAGGTGCGTCGGATGCGGATCGCGGCAGGACCGCTGGACTGGTCCCTGGTGAGCGGATGGATTCCGGTCGCCCTGCTCGCCGTGGGCCTGTGCGCCCTGGCGGTGCTCCTCTTCTCCCGCCGCCGCACCTGGTGGACCCGGTGGGCCCCGCTCGCCGTCCTGCTGGCCGCAATCCTCACCTGGCTCCTGCGGACCGCAGTCGACGACTGGTGGCAGCCCTTCCCCGACCCCCTGCCCCTCAACGTCGTCATCTGGGCCGGGATCGCCGTCCTCGGCGTCTGCCTCGCCGCCTTCCGCATCCCGCGGCTGCGCCCCCGCTACTGGGCCGGCGCCGCCCTCGCCGCCCTCCTCGCCGTGCTCCTGGGAGCCTCCGAGATCAATCAGCACTTCGACCAGTACCCCACCGCGCGCTCCGCCCTCAACTCCTGGCTCACCAAGACCACGAGCATCACCGACGCCACCGGACGCACCGAGCCCGCCCTGCGCGTCCCCGCGGGCAAGGCCGTCGCCGACGTCTGGCACCCGCCCCCGGGCATGGCCGGGAACGGCACCCTCTCCAAGTCGTCCATCCCCGGCACCCGGTCCGGCTTCGACGCCCGCAGCGCCTACGTCTACCTGCCGCCCGCCTACCGGGCCACCCCACGCCCCCTGCTGCCCGTCGTCGTCCTCATGGCCGGCCAGCCCGGGTCCCCCGACGACTGGATCAACTCCGGGCGGCTCGTCGACATGATGAACGCCTTCGCCGGCGCGCACCGCGGACTCGCGCCCGTGATCGTCGTCGTGGACCCGCTCGGCTCCCAGTTCGCCAACACCCTCTGCCTCGACTCCCGCCTCGGCAACGTCCAGACCTACCTCGCCACCGACGTCCCCGACTGGATCCGCACCCACCTCCAGGTCGCCACCGCCCGCACCTCCTGGGTGATCTCCGGCATCTCCTTCGGCGGCACCTGCTCGATCCAGCTCGGCGTCAACGCCCCTCAGGTCTACGGGGTCGTCAACGACATCTCCGGCCAGGAGGCGCCCACGCTCGGCAGCCGGCAGAAGACCGTCGACAAGGCCTTCGGCGGCGACGAGGCGGCCTTCACCGCGGTCAACCCCCTCGACGTCATGGCACGGCAGCGCTTCCCCGGCACCAAGGCCGCCTTCATCGCGGGCAGCAGCGACAGCACCTACCGGCCCCAGCAGCGCACGGTGTACGACGCGGCCGTCAAGGCCGGGATGCGCGCCCAATGGGTCCTGCTGCCCGGCGGCCACAGCTGGCAGGTCTGGCGGCCCGGACTGGAGCGGCAACTGCCGTGGATCTCCCGCGAGACGGGGCTGATCCGATGAGCGGGACCACCGCCCCGCCGCCCGCGCCCACCACCGGCGACACCACCCACCCCTGGCGCGTCACCCTCGACCGGCTGCTCGCCCCCGTCCGGCACGCCCCCTTCACCCTCGCCTTCCTCGCGGTGCTGTGGATCGTCGGGGCGGTCACCGGAAGCCTCGGCAGCGGGCCGGGCCCGCACCGCATGGAGCACGTCGGCGTCGGGGTCCCCGCACTCGCCGAAGGCCGCTGGTGGACCCCCGTCAGCTCCCTGCTGTGGTGCCCCGGACTCGGCGGCTACATCGGCTCCACCGTCGTCATCCTGCTGCTCGTCACCCCCTCCGAGCGGCGCCTGGGCGTGGCCCGCACCGCGGCCGTCCTCATCGGCGGCCAGATCCTGGGCACGCTCCTCGGCGTCGGCATCGTCCAGCTCGGCAATATCGCGGGGGAGTGGTGGCTGGAAGAGCTCGCCGGCTACCTCGCGGTGACCCCGACCGTCGGCGCCCTCGCCGTCGGCGGCGTCCTCAGCTACCGGCTCACCGCCCTGTGGCGGCGCCGCACCCGCCTCGGCATCGTCGCCTTCGCCCTCGTCATGGCCCTCTACGTCGGCCACCTCCAGGGCGTCCTGCGCCTAGGCGGCGCCGTCGTCGGCCTCGTCATCGGCGCCGTGCTGTACCACCGGACCGGCCCCTGGCGCCTGCGGCACTCCTCCCACACCGAGGCCCGCGTCCTCGTCGCGCTCGTCGTGGCCGCCGCCGCCATCGGCCCCATGGTCGCGATCCTCTACCGCGACGCCTACGGCCCCCTCAACTCCTTCCAGCTCTACGTCTCCGTGCAGCCCACCGGCCAGGAGGTCGCCGAGGCCTGCGCGGCCTCGCAGGAGGACTGCCACTTCGTCCACGCCCTGCGGAACTTCCACGACTCCCCGGCCACCGTCATGGCCGTGCTCGTCCCCGCCCTCATGCTCGTCCTCGCCGAGGGCCTGCGCCGAGGGCTGCGGCTCGCCTGGGCGCTGGCCGTACTCGTCCACCTCGCCTGGATCGCCCTCTTCTCCTGGTGGCTGGACGACTTCCTCAGCCACCCCGCCGGGTGGGCCGAGCCCGCCGAACGCTCCACGTACGCCCAGGCCTTCGCGGAGCAGATGCTGCTGCCCGTCCTGATCGTCGTCCTCCTGATCGCCACCCGCACCCGCTTCGACCTGCGGCTGCCGCGCTCGGCCACGCGCGGCCTCGCCGCCGTCGTCGGCGGTGCGCTCGTCCTGGCCTGTGCCGCGTACGTCGGGATCGGCTACGCCGTGCGCGACCAGTACGACCCCGACGCCACGCCGTCGGTGCTCTTCTCCGGGCTGGCCTCGGAGTTCCTGCCGCCCACGCTGCTCGCCACCTTCACCGACTGGCCGGTCCCGGTCGGCGGGACCGCGCAGGCCCTCTTCCACTACTGCGGCCTCGTCTTCTGGCTCGTCACCCTGATCGCGCTGCTGGTCACCTTCCGCCGCCCGCGCCTGCACACCGACGCCGACGCCGCCGTGCGCGCCCGCGCACTCCTCGTCGCGCACGGCGGCTCGACGCTCAGCTACCTCACCACGTGGGACGGCAACTACTACTGGTTCGACGCGAAGGGCCGGGCGGCCGTGGCCTACCGGGTGGTCGCCACCGTGGCCCTGACCACCGGCGAACCCTTCGGCGCGCCCGACGCGCGGGCCGAGGCCGTCGCGGGCTTCTCGCGCCACTGCGACGAGCGCGGCTGGACACCGTGCTTCTACAGCGTCGGCGAGGAGTCGCGTGCCGCGGCCGAGGCCCTGGGCTGGCGCTCGGTGCAGGTCGCCGAGGACACCGTCGTGCCCCTGCCCGACCTCGCCTTCACCGGCAAGAAGTGGCAGGACGTGCGCACCGCCCTCAACAAGGCCAAGAAGGAGGGCATCGCCGCCGAGTGGTGGTCCTACCCCGACGCCCCGGTCGCCATCACCGACCAGGTGCGCTCGATCTCCGAGGAGTGGGTCGCCGACAAGGGACTGCCGGAGATGGGCTTCACCCTCGGCGGCCTGGACGAGCTCGACGACCCGGCCGTGCGCTGCCTGATCGCCGTGGACGCCGACCGCACGGTGCACGGCATCACCAGCTGGATGCCGGTCTACGAAGCGGGCCGGCCGGTCGGCTGGACGCTGGACTTCATGCGGCGCCGGGCCGCGGGCTTCCGCGGCTCGATGGAATTCCTCATCGCCTCGGCCGCGCTCGGCTTCCAGGAGGAGGGCGCCCGCTTCCTCAGCCTCTCGGGCGCCCCGCTCGCCCGCAAGGCCACGGAGGAGCCGCCTGCGGCGCTCCAGCGGATCCTCGACTACGGGGGCAAGGTCCTCGAACCGGTCTACGGCTTCCGGTCGCTGCTGACCTTCAAGTCCAAGTTCCAGCCGCAGTACCACCCCATGTACATGGCCTATCCGGACCCGGCCGCCCTCCCCGCCATCACCCGCGCCATCGGCAAGGCGTACCTGCCGCACATGACGCCGGCCCAAGGGGTGCGGCTGATGCGGCAGTTCTCCGCCTGAGCGGGCGCCGGCGGTCTTGCGACCGGCTCACGGCAGCCTCACGGCAGCGTGAGCACCCGCGGGCCGTCGTGCGTGATGGCGACCGTGTGCTCGATGTGCGCGGCGCGGCTGCCGTCGACGGTGCGCAGCGTCCACCCGTCGGGGTCCGTGCGGTAGTCGTTGCGCCCGCCCGCCATGAGCATCGGCTCTATCGCGAGGACCAGGCCGTGGCGCAGCGGCAGGCCCCTGCGGGGGCGTCCCCAGTTGGGGACGTGCGGGTCCTCGTGCATCTGCCGGCCGATGCCGTGACCGCCGAACTCCTCGGGCATGCCGTAGCGCCCGGCGCGGGCGACCGTCGAGACGGCGTGGGCGATGTCCCCGATGCGGTTGCCGACGACCGCCGCGGCGATGGCGGCGTCCAGGGCCCGCTGCGTGGCGTCGACGAGGGCGGTGTCGGCGGGCCGGGGCGTGCCGACGATGAAGCTCACCGCGGAGTCGCCCGTCCACCCGTCGAGCCGGGCGCCGCAGTCGATGCTGACCAGGTCGCCGTCGCGCAGCGCGTAGTCGTCCGGGATGCCGTGCACGACCGCGTCGTTGACCGAGGCGCAGATCACCGCCGGGAAGGGGGTGGGGGCGAAGGAGGGCCGGTAGCCGAGGAAGGGGGAGCTCGCCCCGGCCTCGCTCAGCACGGCGCGCGCCGCCTCGTCCAGCTCCCGCAGCCGTACTCCGGTCCTCGCGGCGTCACGGGCCGCCGTCAGCGCATGGGCGACGACCCGGCCCGCCGCGCGCATGGCCTCCAGTTCACCGTCGGTCTTGATCTCCACCATGGTTCCGAACCCCCTCGACGTACTGCCAATTTTTATACCGGCATTCTTATACCGGTATTAGTATCACGGTCTAGTATCGGGTGCATGGTGAGGACCCCTTTGACCCCCTGGGAGCGGTGCCGCGGCGAGATGCTCGGCGCCCTGCTCCGCGAGGCGCGCGGCGAGCGGAGCATGGTGGAGGTCGCCGCTGCCTCGGGGCTGTCCGCGGAGACGCTCCGCAAGATCGAGACCGGCCGCGCGCCGACGCCCGCCTTCTTCACGATCGTGGCGCTGGCCTCCGTGCTGAACCTGTCCATGGAGCAGCTGGCTGCCGCGGCCGCGGCGGGCGCCGACGCGGCGGAAGGGGAAGTGCTGACGGCGTGAAGGCGGGGGCCGGCCCCCGCTCCTGACGGCTTTTCGGGCCCTCCCGTGTGCGCCGCCTGACCGATCGGTTAGATTGCTGACCGATCGGTCAGAGTCATGCGTGGAGTCATGCGCGGCGAGAGGCGGGAATCATGGAAAGCACGACGTGCTGTGTGGTGGGCGGCGGGCCTGCGGGCATGATGCTGGGACTGCTGCTGGCCAGGGCGGGCATCCGGGTGACCGTCCTGGAGAAGCACCGCGACTTCCTGCGCGACTTCCGCGGCGACACCGTCCACCCCTCCACCCTGCGGCTGCTGGACGAGCTCGGCCTGGGCGAGCGGTTCGCGGAACTGCCCTTCCCCAAGCTGGAGGAGATGCGGATGGAGATCGGCGGCACCACCGTCGTCGCGGCCGACTTCCGCCGCATCCCCGGCCGCCACAAGTACATCGCCATGGTCCCGCAGTGGGACTTCCTCGACCTGCTGGCGAGCGCGGCCGCCGCCGAACCCTCCTTCACCCTGCGCATGTGCACCGAGGTCACCGGCCTGCGCAAGGAGGGCGGCCGCATCACCGGCGTGCGCTACACCGCCGAGGACGGCACGCCCGGCGAGATCGAGGCCGCCCTGACCGTCGGCTGCGACGGCCGCCGCTCCGTCGTCCGCAGGGAAGCCGGCCTCGCCCAGGACGAGTTCGACGTCCCCATGGACGTCTGGCAGGTCCGCGTGGACGCACCCCGCGGCGGCGTCAAGGACGGCCGCGTCTTCGCCCGCTTCGGCGGCGGGCAGGCCGCGGTCACCATGGACCGGGGCGCCTACTTCCAGACCTCCTACCTCATCGCCAAGGGCCGCGACGCCGAGCTGCGCACCCACGACGTCCAGTGGTTCCGCGACCGGCTCGGCGGCCTCTTCGGCTGGGACGCCGACGTCACCGGCGCCATCCGCTCCTGGGACGACGTGAAGCTGCTCGACGTGACGATGGGACGGCTGCCGCGCTGGTACGCGGGCGGCCTGCTCTGCATCGGCGACGCGGCCCACACCATGTCGCCCGTCGGCGGCGTCGGCGTCAACCTCGCGATCCAGGACGCCGTGGCCGCCGCCCGCATCCTCGCCGGCCCGCTGCGCGAGGGAAGGGTGAGCCTCCACGACCTCGCCCGGGTGCAGAAGCGCCGGCGGCTGCCGACGGCCCTGGTGCAGCAGTCGCAGCTGGGCGAGCACCGGCTGATCCGGAGCGCCCTCGACGGCACCCTCGACGCCGCCGCCCTGCCCCTGCCGATGCGCCTCCTGCGCCGCGCGGCACCCCTGCGCACGGTCACCGCCTACCTGGGCGGCATCGGGATACGGCCCGAGCACGCGCCCGCCTTCGCGAGGGCGTAGCGCACCCGGCTTCGCGAGGCCCCGGCGCACACCGCGACGGGCACCCGGCTCAGGCCGGGGCCCGGACCGCGTGGAGAGTGAACGTCACCAGCTCCTCGGCCGCCGCGCCGAGGTCGACGTCCGGGTCGGCGAGCCAGTGCGCGACCACCCCGTCGATCGCCCCGCCGATCGCGAGCGCCACCGCCCGCGTGTCGAACGCCCGCAGCCGGCCCGCCGCCTGCCCGGCCGCCAGCAGCTCCGCCAGGGCCTGCCAGCGGCCGCCGGTGTCGTGCCGGCCCGGCGTCTTCAGCTGCGTGCCGCCCTCGTCGTCGAGGAGCATCTCGGTGATGACCCGCACGTGCCGCCGGTTGGCCTGCTGATAGCCGACCATCGCCCGCACGTAGGCGACGAGCGCGTCCAGCGGATCCGCCTCGCGCTCCACGCGCTCGGTGACGTACGCGCCGAACTGCTCCAGCACCTGCGCGAACGTCGCGCGCGTGAGGTTGTCCTTCGACGAGAAGTGATAGAGGACCGCGGCCTTGGAGATCCCGGCCCGCTCCGCGATCGCCGACAGCGACGTCGCCGGATAGCCCCGGGTGGAGATCAGGTCGATGGTGCTCTCGATGATCTGCTGCCGGCGCGCCCGCTCCGTGAAGGTCGGCGCGCCGGGACCGGCACTGCGGCGAGGGGTCATCGCGACGCCACCTCCGCCTTTCTCGCTCTGCGGCCTTCACCGTCCTCCGGCCGACGGACACCAGACCGTACACCGCCGCGTCCGCGCCCGGACGGGCGGGCGGGGATCGGGGCCCGCCCGCCGGTCAGTCCCACCAGTTGAACAGGACGTCCCCCAGGCACGCGGGCTTCCAGTAGCGGATCTCGGTCAGCTCGGCCGGGGTCAGGTCCGTGACGTCGACCTCCTCCAAGGGCGTCATCAGCTCCTTGACCCCCATCACCTGCAGCCCCGCCGTCTCGAAGGCCTGCGCCCACAGCGGCGGGTCCGCGAAGCCCGGAACCGGCTTGCCCTCGCTGACCGCGTCGGTGGTGAAGGCGACCACGGGCAGATGGACGTGGCCCAGCGCGGTGAACGCCCGGCCGTACCCGTCGGTGAGGGTCGCATGGCGGAACGTGTGCATCTCGCCGGGGACCATCTCACCGGCCCGCCCCCGGGCCTCCATGGCCGCGGTGAAGCAGGCGGCCCGGAACAGCGCCGCCTCGGTCCGCGGCAGAGGGGCCTCGTGCGGCCCCCGGAAACCCGTAGCCCCCCGCGCCAGACGGATCAACGTGACTTCCCTCCCCGTACGTCTCGTCCCGTCACGCAGGTGCTCATCCGTGACGCCTGGCTCCTCCCTACCCAGCACAACGCGCGAACCGCCTCTGCGTACGCTCCACCCGCAGTGCGACCGGCCTGCCGCGCCACGGCACGCGCCCCCCGGCGTGCACACGCCCAACGCACCTCCGTACAACGGCGCGAGCACTCCGCGCGCCCTCAAGTAGCCTGGGGGAAAGGGTGAAAAGGGTGGGAAAGGGGTGGCCTTGTGGTCACAGAAGACGGCGGCGAACAACTCCGGGGGCAGTCACACGACCACGCGGCCCGGCTGAACCGGCTGCTGGACCTCGCACGCGCGGGGGAGAGCGGCGACGACGCGTCCGTCCGCCGCCTGGTCACCTGGCTCGCCGGAGCCCTCGGCGGCGCCGTCACCCTGGCCGGACGGGACGGAGAACCCCTGACCGGCCCGGCCTCCCGCGCCGAAGCCGCCGCCCACCGGGAACTCGCCGCACGCGCCGGCGAACTGCTCGGCCAGGTCGCCGGTGGCCGGCTCCACGCCGCAGCCGTGGACGACCACCACGGGCAGCTGCGGCTCGTAGCCCTCGGACGCCGCGCCCCGCACCCCGTCCTCGCCGCCGCCCTGCCCCGGCCGTTCGGCGAACAGGACGCGGCCCTCCTCGGCCACGCCGCAGCCGTCCTGGCCCTGCTGCTCAAGGCCCGCGAGGCCGAGGAGCAGCGCCGGAGCGCGGAACGCGCCACGGAATGCCTGCGGCTCGCCGTCTTCCAGCTCCTCATGGGCGGGGACGTCGCCCTGGCCCAGCGCACCGCCGCCGGCCTCGGCTCCGGCCTGCTCGACGCCGACACGGCCCGCGTCCACGTCCTCGAACTCCCCGGCCACCGGCGCGAAATCCTCGTCCGCGCATGCGAAGAGGCCACCGGGGAGCGCGCCCTGGCCGTGCGCTGCGCCGCGTACGACAGCCAGCTCATCGTCGTCGCCCCCACGACGCGGCGGGGCGGGCCGGAGGAGGATGCCGCCCACGACGCCGGCGACCACGACGTCGCCGCCGTACTGCACCGCTTCGTCGAAGAGCACCCCGGCGTCTTCCTCGGCTCCGGCGGCCTCCACCCCCTCGCGCAACTGGCCGACGCCTACGGCGAAGCCGCCCGCGCCCTGGCCGTGGCCCGCTACCGGCCCGGCCGGGTCGCCGAACACCTGCCCCAGACCCGGCTGACCGCCCTCCTCGACCCGGCCGCCTCGGGCGCCTGGGCCGCCCGCGTCCTGCGGCCGCTGGATACGCTGCCGCACCACGGGCGCGGCCCCCTGCTCGCCACGGTCGGCCTCGGGCTGGAGTTCACGGCGGTCAACGCGGCCAAGATCCTCGGCATCAGCCGCAACACCGTCCGCGCCCGGATGGACAGGACGGCCGCCCTGCTCGGCGCCGACCTCGCGGACGTACGCGCCCGCGCCGCACTCCACCTGGCGCTGCAGATGCCCCCCGCCGCCCCCGGCACGGCGGCGGACGACGGCTCCCGGCCGGCAGGCCTGGAACGCCTGCTCGCGGCCGGCCCCGTCCGCGACTGGGCGCAGGAACTCCTCGGGCGCCTCGCGGCCGCCGACCGCGACCTGCGCCGCACCCTGCGCACGTGGATCGCCGAGAACACGGCGGTCGAGGAGACGGCGGCCCGCCTGGGCGTACACCCCCGCACCGTGCGCGACCACCTGCGCGGCGCCGAGCAGCTGCTGGGCCGCCGGCTCGTCCCGGGCGGCGGCGACCTCTACGAAGTGGTCCTCGCGTGCGCCGCCCTGGAGGAAGTGGACCTCGGTTCCCGGCCCGGCTGCGTCATGTGCGCCGCGTGAGGCGTCGCACCGGGGAGAGCCGGGCCTGGTCACCGTGCACCCGTGACAGAAACCGGCGCACAACCGTGCATCCGTGACGTGTCCGCACCCGCCCGCCGGGACCTAACGTGGTCTCACCGGCGCTGCACCGCGCCGGTTCACGGGGGAACGGTGCCGCCGGCCCGACCGCCCGGCGAGCCTGTCCACGCCCGCCTGATCCGCACGCGGGCGTGGACACGGAGCCGGGCCCGGGGCCGCGCCACGGCACGGCCTCCGGGCGCCCGCACTTGGGGGTGCGCCCGCGCCCGGGGCCGGCGGCCCGTCCGGGAAAACCGTTGGCCCGTCCGCGAGCCCTCCCGCTAGCGTCACGCACGTGACGACGACCAGTGGACAGACGGACAGCGGGCGGGCCGGTCGTGCGGAGGGGTGGCGCGAGACCAACCGCGCGATGTGGGATGAGCGGGTTCCGCTCCACACGGGCAGCGCCTTCTACGACCTCGCGGGGTTCAGGGCCGGCCGCAACGACCTGCGCGGGTTCGAGCCGGACGAGGTCGGGGACGTCACCGGCAAGCGCCTGCTGCACCTGCAGTGTCACATCGGCACCGACACCCTGTCCTGGGCCCGCAAGGGTGCGGACGTGACGGGTCTGGACTTCTCCGGCGCGGCGGTGGAGGCGGCGCGGGACCTGGCGGCGGAAGTGGGGGAGGAGCGGGCCCGGTTCGTCGAGGCGGACGTGTACGACGCGCCCGCCGCGCTGCGGGGCGAGACCTTCGACATCGTCTACACGGGCTTCGGGGCCCTGTGCTGGCTGCCCGACCTGGAGCGCTGGGCCCGTACGGCCGCCTCGCTGATCGCGCCGGGCGGCTTCCTGTACCTGGCGGAGTTCCACCCCGTGGCCATGTGCCTGGGCGAGGACGGCAGGGCCTTCGCCGAGGACTACTTCGCCCGCGGGCCGCTCACCTACGACGAGCCGGGCTCGTACGCCGACATGAGCGCCCCGACGCGGCACAACCGCTCGGTGGAGTGGCTGCACACGATGGGCGACGTGGTGAGCGCGGTGAGCGCGGCGGGGCTGCGGCTGGAGTTCCTCCACGAGTACGACTTCACGCTGTTCGAGTTCCTCGACGACATGGTCCGGGGACAGGACACCAGCGGCAGCCGGGGAGGCGGGAGCACGGTCTACCGCCTCCCGGAGGGCCGCCCGCGCGTGCCGATGGTCTACTCGCTGCGCGCGTCCAAGGAGTAGGAGCACGGGGGCCGAAAGGGAAGAGCACCGGTACGCGCTTCGGGAGCGCGTACCGGTGCTCTTGCCCGCCTGTGCGGGGCCTACTTGCGGCGGCCCGCCGTGGAGACGGTTCCCTCTCCGCCCGCGAGCTTCCACTCCTTGTGGAGCGAGCCCAGCGGAATGGGCTTCTGGAAGATCGGCGTGCCGAAGATCTTCAGCTGGAGCTGGAGGGCTCCGGCCAGGTCCAGCCCGCCGTACGCGGCCCACTTGCCGGTGGCCGAAGCCGAGCCGTCGGCGGCCGCGGCGGCCCGCCCCTCGACCTCGGCCCGCAGGTACGGGGCGACGTCGGCCGTGACGCCGACCGCGCCGTACAGGCCGACGGAGGCCTCGGCGCCGAGCGTGGCCTTCACCTTGCCGGCCGCTTCCACCGACGCCTGCGGCGACGTGGCCGTGATGTCGGAGGTGTTGACCGGCGACCAGCCCTTGCCCTTGGTGTACTCGCCGCCGACGCGGAAGCCTCCCTTGAGGTCCTCCTTGACGTCGACGTTGACGTGGCCGTCGGCGTCCACCTGCAGGTAGCAGGTGAGGCCGAGGTTGACCACGACGGGCACCGCGCCGACCTGGATGACCGGCGAGGCGTGCAGCTTGGCGAACGGCAGCCGCAGCGGCTTGCCGTCCGTCGACGCGGCGGCCTGGCCCTTGAGCTCCCACTGGGAGGACCAGTCGCCCGACAGGGACACCGAGGCGCCGGCGGGTGCCCCGCCGAAGCCGGAACCGCCGCCGTCGTAGGCGAAGTTCACCTCCGGAGCCAGCTGGACGTAGCCCGATGCCGACGCCGAGGCGGACGCGGGGGCGTCCTTGGCGGTGGCGATGGACGTGCCGACGTCGATCCGCAGGTTGCCCAGCGGCAGCTTCGCGCCCTTGGGCCCGAAGCGCAGGTCGCCGGTCTTGGCCCAGGAGACCTTGACGCCCTTGACGAGCGGCTCGACGCCGACCGTGGACGGGTCCACGGGGACCGATCCGCCGGCCTTGGCGTCGCCCAGCAGGGCGCCCATCGTCGCCGGGGCGGTGTTGACCTCGGTGCCCTTCTCGGTCTTGCCGAGCACCTTGGTGACCTTGGCGAGGACACCGTCGGGGGCGCCGGGGGCGGGGGCGCTGGCGATGATGTCGCCGACGTCCACCTGGTTGCTCTTCTCGGGAGCCGCACTGCTTCCGGCGCTTGCCGAGCCGGAGGGCGTGGGGGTGCGGCCGGGGGCCAGGCCCTTCGGGGGCTTCGCCGCGCCGGAGATGACGGCGCGTCCGCTCTTCCGGTCGAACGAGGCGACCTTCAGCGAGGACTTCTGCGCGGTCTTGCCGGAGCCGGACGGGCGGGCCACGGCGGTCGGGGCGCCCGCGCCCTCGGGCGCGGCCCGGACGGCGAGCTGGGGTTCCGCGGCGGGCGGTCGGGCCGCTGCGGCCTGCTCGGTGCCGGCACCGGTGTCACTGCCGGACGGCCCGGAGGCCGCGGAGCACCCGGTGGCGAGCAGAGAGGCAGCGGTGATGGCGGGTAAAGCTATGAATCGTGCGGGCTTGCGCAAATTCGATCCTCGGGAGCGTGAGGTGGGGGCAGGCCGGGGGAGTACGCACTCCGGCCCGCATCACACGGCATGGACGGGTGAACCGGACGGCTACCCGCCGGTAACGGCATGATCATGCCATGGCCGAAGGGGCCCTCAGAAGCCTTAAACCACTGGCGGGCAGTGATCTGGATCACTGCCCGCCAGTGGGGTCTCCCGGTGGGGAAAGTTCAGTTTTTGACCGACCGCAGAACGACGAACTTCGGGTCGCTCGCCACCATCTCGCAGTTGCCGAAGAGACGGCGCAGCTTCACGTGGTACCCGAGGTGACGGTTGCCGATGACCCACAGCTCCCCGCCGGGCCGCAGCACGGCACGCGACCCGGTGAACATGCGCCAGGCCGTCGCGTCGGTGGTCGACTGGTGGGAGTGGAAGGGCGGGTTGTTGAGCACCAGGTCCACGGAGTCGGCGGGCATCCCCGACAGCCCGTCGCCCACCCGGAACTCGGCCGCGGCCCGCTCGCCCGCGTTCTCCCGGAAGGTGGCCTCCGCGGACGCCACCGCCTGGTACGACTCGTCGACGAACACCACCTCGGCCTGCGGGTTGGCCAGGGCCGCGGCCGTCCCGACGATGCCGTTGCCGCAGCCGAGGTCCACGATGCGCTCCGGGCCGCGCCGCTGCGGCAGGTTGCGCAGGAAGAAGCGGGTGCCGATGTCGAGCCGCTCGGCGCAGAAGATGCCGGCGTGGTTGGTGACCGTCAGCCCGGAGGCCGGGCCGATGCCCAGCGGCAGCGAGTAGCTGTGGGGCCAGGGGCTCGCGGCCCGGGGGAGGGCGGGGTCCGGCGAGCAGAAGATGAGCCGGGCCTTCTTCACGGCCAGCGAGGTCCGGGTGGGGCCGACGATCCGCTCGAACAGCTTCAGCGTCGAGGTGTGGATCTCGGTCACCTTGCCGGTGCCGACCACGACGGTCCCCGCGTGCAGCCGGGGTGCGAGCCGGTGCAGCTGGTCCTCCAGGAGCGCGAGGCTCTTGGGCACGCGGACCAGCAGGACGTCGATGCGGTCCGGCGGGGCGTCCTGCGTCGACAGCAGGGTGACGGCGCCGGGCGCGACGCCGTTGCGCTCGAGGTTCAGACGGGTGGCCTGCTGGGCGAGGAACGAGTCGGTGATCTGGACCGGGCCGTGGCCCGGCGCGGCGAGGGCGGTGGTCAGCGCGCCCCACCGGTCGCCCAGCACGGCCACCGTGCCGGACAGGTCCGTGGGGCCGTCCGCGGTCTCCGTGCTCCCCGCCAGATGGCTGAGGAGGTATTCATCGGCGGCGTCCCAGGCTCGGAGCCGGTCGCGGGGGTCCTCGGGGAAACGAGTCAGGCCCAGCTCGCCCCATGGCGTCATCAAACGGTTCATTGTGCCCTCAGGCTAGTCGAGACCCCTGGTGCGGGTGAGCACGGCCGCTCCGCCGGCGAACGAACGGCTGCCGATCGCCGGCCTCGCGGACCGGGCCCTCTCTCCCTCCCTCCGCCGGGGAGCGAGCGCCGCGCCGCCCGTCCCGATCACTGGGTAAAGTGTCGCCGCCACACGAACAACGCAGGTGAAACGGGGTCAGGGCATGGGCATACTCAACCGGGTGAAGAACCTGGGCGACCAGGTGGGGACGGCGGCCACCTCCTTCGGCAAGGACGTCGCCCACGCCGTGCAGCGCGGCGTCGACGCCGGGCGCGCAGGGACCAACGCCTCCGGCGACTGGGTCCTGTCCGTCCTGCGCTCGCTGCCCGCTCCCGCCGCGCCCACACCCGTGGAGTGGGAGTTCTCCCTCGGCGCCCTGATCTGCCGCCACCCCAAGGTCCCTGCCATCACCGCCAAGGCCCTGCGTCCGCTGGACGGCATCGGCGCGCTGCGCTTCGGACCCGAGTCGGTCGGCTTCGACGGCGAGGACATCCCCTGGGACAAGGTCGTCCACCTCCAGCTGCACGACGCCTTCAGCGCCATGACCACGGAGGCGCTCGACGCCGAGATCGACCGGATCCGGGACCTCCTGCCCATGCTCCCCGGGCGGAAGTGGGTCGTCACCAAGGTGGTCGAGGGCCTCGCCTCCGTCATGCTCGCCGCGCTCGAGCAGGCGGGCGAGCAGCGGCTGGAGACGGTGAACGTCGCCTGCGAGATCACCTACCGCGGCGCGCTGGGCATGAAGAAGACCCTGCGGGCCAACATGTTCAGCACGGCCCTGCTGGCCCAGCAGGCCGAGGTCATGCACAGCCTGGTGCTCACGGCCCAGGCCAAGGGCATCCCCGTGCTCCCCGCGGAGCCGCCGCTGCACGGCACCAAGACCGGCGAGCGCGTCCTCGCCCTGCGGGCCCGCACGGACACGGTGGCCGCCCAGCTGCGAGCCGAACAGGCCACGGAGCAGGCGGCCCTCGACTCCGGCCGCTGACCTGCACCGACCCCGGGCCGGCGCTGCGGGCCCGGGGTCGGTGTGTGACGACTCTCGGTGTGACGACCGAATGGTTTCGCCGAGGGGCCGGCCGCGGCGCGACGGCCGGCCCTGCGGGTCACATCGAGGCTGCGGCCTCGGCTTCCGTCTCGGCCTCCGCCTCGCGCCGGAGCAGCTTCTTGTCCGGCTTGCCTGCGTCCGTCAGCGGGAGGGCGTCGATGAAGGAGATGCGAGCCGGCTCGTACATGGCGCCGCGCTCGCGGTTCACCATCTCGCGCAGCTCCTTCTCGTCGAGCTCGCTGCCGGGGGCGGCCACCACCGCCGCGTACACGTGCTCCATGCGGTTGGCGTCCGGGACGCCGAAGACGGCGCTCTGCAGGACCTGCGGGTGGGTGTTGAGCAGGTCCTCGAGCTCGGTGGTGTACACGTGGCCGCCGACCACCACGATCATGTCCTTGAGCCGGTCGACGATGGTCAGGTAGCCCTCGTCGTCCAGGAACCCGATGTCGCCGGTGTGCAGCCAGCCGTCGCGCAGGACCTCGGCGGTGAGCTCGGGCTGCTTCCAGTACCCCTGCATGATGTGCTCGGAGCGCACGCAGACCTCGCCGTGCTCACCGGTGGGCAGGTCGCGGCCGGACTCGTCGCGTATCGCGATCTCGACGCCCTTCATGGCCTTGCCCGCGGTGCGCAGCCGGTCCAGGTTGCCGGGGTCGTGGTCCTCGGGGCCGAGGACGCTGATGCCGCCCGCCTCGTTCTGCCCGTAGAACTGCGTCAGCACGGAGCCGAAGCGCCGGACGGCCGAGGCGAGCCGGGCGGGGGAGGACTGGCAGCCGCCGTAGGTGATGTTGCGGAGGCTGGAGGTGTCGGTGTGCTCCACCTCGGGCTGGTCCATGAGCTGGTACAGCAGGGGCGGCAGCAGGAACATGTGGGTGATGCGCTCGCGCTCGATCGCCGCCAGGACCTCCGCGGGGTCGAAGTCGTCGAGCAGGACGACCGTGCCGCCGCTGGTGCGGAGGGTGACGTCGGCCAGCAGGCCGGCGGCGTGGGCGAGCGTCGTGCAGACCAGCTGCCGCATCCCGTCCTCGTCCGTGCCCTCCGGCTCCAGGATCTCGTCGACGTCGTCCTGGAAGCCGGGCAGCCGCTCGAAGGCGGTGCAGATGGCCTTGGGGTGACCCGTGGTGCCGCCGGTGTGGCGGATCATGCAGATGTCCTCGGGGCGGGCGAGTCCGCCGAGCGGTTCGGCGGACTCGCCCGCGGACAGCTCCAGCAGGTCCGCGCCCACCTCGGCCGGGCCCAGCGAGAGGACGGTGCGGACCTCCGTCAGCGCGGCCAGTTCGGCGGCGCGCGACGCGTAGGCGGGGTCGGCTATCAGGGCGCGCGTCTCGACGTCGCGGATGATGTTGGCCTGAACATCGGCCGCCAGCTTGTTGTAGAGGTGGTTGACCGAGCAGCCGATCAGGTTGGCGGCGTAGCGGGCGGCGATCGTCTCGGGCAGGTTGCCGCTGAGCAGGGTGACGGTGTCCCCTCGCTGGACGCCCTGGGCGAGCAGCGCGCGGGCCATGCGGTGGACGAGGTCGCGGAGTTCGCCGGCGGTGACGCGGCGGTCGTGGTGAACGACGGCCGTCCTGGTGGGTTCGGCTCCCAGGACGTCGAGGTTCCGCTCCACATATGTGCGGAACTGCTGCGCCGTGGCGGTCATGGGTGATTCCTCCTGATGCGGCAGTACGATTGCCAGCAGTTGACTTAGGCAACCAGTTGGATGGTAGTACCAGCGATCAACGACTCCAAGTCGGGAAGCGGCGCAGCCGCGCTTCACGCGACCGAAACGTCGATATTCGGTCAACAAAGCGGAGGAGTTCCGGGGCAGGGGCGGCGGGCGGCCGGCCGGGCACCCGCCCGGTCCGTGCCGCGTCCGTCAATGAACGGGAGTTCCCACGCGCAGCCGGTTGCCGTCGGGGTCCTGCAACTCGATCTCGCGCGCCCAGGGGGCGGAAACGGGCGGGACGCCGAACTCGGCGGCGACGGCGTCGACATCACGGACCCGCAGATAAATGAGCGTGCCGGGCCGGGCGTCGCCCTGATGCTCCGACAGGAACAGCCGCACCGGCCCGCGTGCCACCTCGACGAACGCGGGGAGGCCCGGCTCGAAACGGTGTTCCCACTGCTCGGCGAAACCGAGCCGGGCGTACCACGCGACCGCTGTGCTCGCGTTCTCGACATAAAGCACGGGGATGGCTTCTTCGTCCACGGCGCCATCATTCCAGACCGCGCGGATCGCCGAGCGGGCCGAACGGGCCGGGCGCGGGCGGGAACCGGCCGGTCAACTCCCGTCCCGCACACGGCACAGCACCGCCAGGACGGCCGCGCATTTCCCTGAGATCTTGGTTCACCTGCGTGGTGTGATGCCGCTAATGTGGGTGAGCCAAGTTGGTTCCCCCCACGTGTCGGCAGCGATTTCCCGTGTCCGCAACAAAGCGGAATCGCGGATTTCGAAGTGCGGCTATTCCCCTGCCCGTTCCGCTCGTGGAGTCCTCTGGCCATGTCTTCCTCCAAAACCTCCCCGGTTTCCCCGCCCCCGTCTCCCTCGGTCTTTCGCCGTCGCTGGGCCGCCGCCTGCGGAATAGCCCTGGCCGGCGTGCTCACGCTGGCCGGCTGCACCGGGGGTGACGAGGACACGTCGCCGGGCAAGAAGTCCTCGCCCTCCGTCTCCGCCCCGGTGTCCGCGACCCCGTCCCCCTCGCCCTCGGAACTGCCGTCGGAAGCTCCGGCCACCGCGCCCTCCCGCAGCGCGGCGCCCTCGCCGGTCCTGCCGAAGCCGCCGCGCAAGACGGCCACCCCGCCCGCCGCCGGGCACACCGGCGAGGCCGGCCCCGCGGCCCGTACGCCCGCGCCGGGCAACGCCGGTACGACCTGCGAGATCCGCTCCAACGCCGGCAACTGCTACAAGGCGGGCCAGTACTGCCGCTCGTCCGACGTCGGGTCGCGCACGCACGACGCCCAGGGCCGGTCCATCATCTGCGGCAGCGACAGCGGCAAGCCTCGCTGGCACTACTGACGGCCCCGGAGCGCGCAGGCCGCGCACAGCGTGCCTCTGCACCGGTCTCCGCGCGGCGACCGGTGCAGAGGGGCTATCGCGCGTAGGGGATGTTGACCTCGCCGGCCACCTCCTCGAACACCGCCAGGGCGTCCTCCGGCATCTCCTGGTGCCAGCGCAGGTCGAGCACCACGGCGGGCGGATGCCGGGAGTAGTGCTCACGTTTGGCCGCGTCGACGGGGACGACCGCCGGTGTCGCGCCGTTCGCGCGCGAGCCGCGCGAACGGGCGAGGAGGAAATGGGTTCCGCTGTTGCCGCCGAGCGGATGATGCTCGCTGTTCCACGGATCGAGCATCGCGGGCTCGAAGGCGAGACCGAGCGAGGTGGTCAGCCGCCGCAGCGTGCTTTCGGTCCTCGTGGCCAGGTCCTCGTAATGGAGGCGGGACACGGGGCCCGGCCAGCGGGCGGCGAGCTCTTCCGAGGCGCGGATCTGCGCCGCCCACTTGCCGGCGTGCTCGCGCACCGGGATGCGGGGGTACTTGCGCAGCTGCGAATTCACCACGGCCCGTCCGTCCCGGCCCAGGAGCAGGAGATGGGCCGGGACGACGTCCCGCACCGCTGCCGCCTGCATCTCGATCCAGCGGACGGCCTTGGTCGATTCCACGACGACGGGGCGCCCGGACCGCACGGACAGGGTCTCGTACAGGTCCGGCGAGCCCGCCGCCCCCAGGCCGTCGCTGCCCGGGCGCAGGCCGGCCCACACGGGGCAACCGGCGCCGCAATAGATACACCGGACCGTCTCCCCGTTGTCCTTCACGGCACCCAGGCGCGTGCTGTTCCACGCCTCGCCCGCGTAGAAGACCGACGTGTGCGTGCCCAGTAGCAGCCCGAGGAGCGTAGTGCCGGAGTGCCCTGCGCCGGCGATGAACGCCACCGTTCGGTTGACCCGTCCGTCAGGGTTCATCGCAGCCCTCCGCGTCAGCCCCGCACCCGCCCGGTCAGTCGTTCACCCATGATGCCCCGGCTCTGCCGGGCCCGGGCCGGGAAGGTGCGGAACCCGCTTGTCGCCGGGCGGATCCGTGGGCGGCCCGGCGGGCGGCGCCGCCGGAGCGGTGGGAGCGGGCCCCTGGGCCGATCCGGCCTTCGGCGCCGTGGCGGGTGCGGGGACCGGGGCGGGCACGGGTGCCGGCGCGGGCCCGGGAGCGGACGCGGGGGCGGAAGCGGCGGGCGCCTGCGCGCCGTCGGCCGGTGCGCCGCCCGGTGGATCGGCGGGAAGCACGGACGGCAGGAGGGGGACTTCCGGTTGCCCGGCCTCCAGGGAGGGCGGCATGAGGTGCGACGGCGTGGCGCGGGCGAGGTCGAGCGCGTACTCGGCCCACCAGCGGCCCGCCGGCGGCGCGCCGCGGCAGGCGCCGTCGGACTCCCCGGGCCGCTTGATCCACAGGAAGGCGTCGATGCGCGGGTTCCCCGTGGCGGTGCTGGGCGGGGCGCCGAGCGCCCGCCCGGGCGGGTTGCACCAGGACTCGGGCTCGTGTTCCTCCTCCCCGTCCTCCGGTTCCGCTCCGTCCCCGGGTTCCCGCGTGCCCACGGCCCTCCTGGCCTCGGCGGCCGACGGCACGGGCTGCCGCTGCCCCTTGTCCTCCTCCTTGCCGCCCTCCTTCTTCTCCTCCGGCTTCTTCTCCTTCTCCTTTTCTTTCTCCTTCTTGTGGTCGTCCTTCTTCTTCCCGCCCTCCGGCGGCGCCGGCAGCGGGCCGTTGCCGTTGCGGCTCGTGTCGATGACGTAATGGGCACCGCCGAGCAGGGCGGAGAGGTGGTCGCCGTAAGCGCGGGTGACGGGCGTCGTGTGGAAGTTGGAGACGTTCAGCGCGAACCCGTCGGCCTCCGCGATCCCCGCCTCGGTGAGCGCCGTCACCATCATGTTGTGGTCCCGGATCCAGCCCGGGTTTCCCGCGTCGATGTAGACGGAGACGCCGGGCTTGGACTTGAAGGTCCGCACGGCCTGCGCGATGAGCGCCAGGCGCTGCTTGGCGGCCGCCGCGGGGACGCAGCCCGACGCCCACTGGGCGAGCGCGTCCGGTTCGAGGACGATCCAGGCCCGGCGCGAGCCGATCCCGGCCGCGGCCCGCGCGGCCCAGGAGCGGTAGTGGGTGGCGTCGGGAGCACCGCCCGACGAGTACTGACCGCAGTCGCGCTGGGGGATGTTGTAGGCGACCAGCACGGGAATGACCCCGCTGCGCTCGGCCTGCCGGGTGACGCTCTCGGCCTGTGCCTTCGGATCGTCACCGGTCAGCCAGACCGCCACGGGCTCCTTCGCGATGCGCTGCAGGACGACGGCGTCGTCCTCGCGCCCCTGCTCCTGCCAGACCCGCACCTGACGGGCCGCCGGCCCCCGCGGCTCCACCCAGAACGGGGACGTGGCATCGAGGTTGTCGTCGTCCTCCGTCAGCGCCTCGCAGGCCGTACCGGCCAGTGACAGCGCCCCTGCGCACACCAGGACGACCGCGCCGCAGCGCAGGGCCCGGCTCCTCGTCTTCTTCTTCGTTCCCGCCGGTCTCGTCGCTCTTGTGGTTCTCGTCGTCGACGCCCGGGCCTTGCGGGGCCGGGCCGTGTGTCGCCGGGACTTATGTGCCATAGATCCCCCAATATTTCATATCGGCCTATCTGTCCATTCCAGACAGAGTGACAGGTGCCGACCCGTCAGACACGTCGGATTACGCCGAACGGGATCCGAAAAAGGGGAAATCGGAGGAGAAGTGCGGTGGTACGCATCGGATACACGATGATGACCGAGCAGGCGGGCCCTCGTGAGCTGGTCGCGCACGTGGTGGGCGCGGAGGAGGCGGGATTCGACTTCTCCGTCACGTCCGACCACTACTTCCCCTGGCTCGCGTCCCAGGGCCATGCGCCCAACGCGTGGGCCGTCCTGGGGGCCGCGGCGCAGGCGACGTCGCGGATCCCGCTCATGACGTTCGTGACCTGTCCCACCACGCGCTACCACCCCGTGGTCGTCGCCCAGCAGGCGGCCACGGTGCAACTGCTCTCGCAGGGGCGCTTCCGCCTGGGGCTCGGGTCGGGCGAGAACCTCAACGAGCATGTGGTCGGACGCGGCTGGCCGGGCGTCAGCGTCCGGCTCGAGATGCTCGAAGAGGCGGTCTTCCTCATCCGGGCGCTCCTGGACGGGGAGCTCGTCACCCACCACGGCACCCACTACGACGTCGAACACGCCAGGCTGTGGGACGTTCCCGAGCCGCCTCCGCCCATCGGCATCGCCGTGTCGGGGGAGCACTCCTGCCGCCTGGCGGGCCAACTGGCCGACATGGTCATCGCGACCGAGCCCCGCAGGGAGCTGCTGGAGGAGTTCGACCGCCACGGGGGCGCGGGCAAGCCCCGCATCGGACAGCTGCCCGTCTGCTACGACACCGACCACGACGCGGCGGTCGAACGGGCCCACGAACAGTTCCGCTGGTTCGGGCTCGGCTGGCCGGTCAACTCCGAGCTGCCGCACGACGCGGCCTTCGCCTCCGCGTCCGCTTTCGTCACCAAGGACGACGTCGCGAAGGCGATCCCCTGCGGATCCGATACGGACCGCTTCGTCGAGGCGGTGCGGGCCTACACGGAGGCGGGGTTCACCGAGGTCGCCCTCGTCCAGATCGGCGGCGACCAGCAGGCCCCGTACCTGGACTGGGCCGGGAGGGAGCTGCTCCCCGCCCTGCGCACGCTCTGAGCGGGGACGCCGCGGGCGGCGCCCGCCGCGGACCTCACAGCCGGAGGATGTCGGCCAGCTTGTAGGCCGCGGGTTCCTCCAGCTGGGCGTACGTGCACTGGTGCGGCTCGCGGTCGGGGCGCCACCGGCGGAACTGCGTGGTGTGCCGGAAGCGGTCGCCCTGGAGGTGGTCGTAGGCGACCTCGCAGACCCGTTCGGGGCGCAGGGGCACCCAGGACAGGTCCTTGGCGCCGGTCCACCGGCTGGGCCCGCCGGGCATCCGGCCGGTGGCCTGCGCCTCCTCGGTGGCCCACTCCTGCCACGGGTGCCCCTCCGCCGTGTCCATCCGCAGGGGTTCGAGCTCCTCCATCAGCTCCTGCCGGCGGCGCATGGGGAAGGAGGCGCAGACCCCGACGTGCTGCAGCCGCCCGGCCGGGTCGTAGAGGCCGAGCAGCAGGGAGCCCACCACGGGCCCGCTCTTGTGATGGCGCAGCCCGGCGACGACGCAGTCGGCGGTCCGCTCGTGCTTGATCTTGGCCATGGCCCGCTCGCCGGGCCGGTACGGGGAGGCGGGCGGCTTCGCGACGACCCCGTCGAGCCCGGCGCCCTCGAACTGCTCGAACCACGCGTGGGCCGTCTCGAGGTCGTAGGTGGCGGGTGCGATGTAGACCGGGGCCCGTACCCCCTGCAGCGCCGAGGTCAGCGCGTCCCGCCGGTCCCGCTGCGGGGTCGTCAGCAGGGAATCCTCGCCGAGGGCGAGCAGGTCGAAGGCGATGAAGCTCGCCGGGGTGACCTCGGCCAGATGGCGGACGCGGGAGTCGGCCGGGTGGATGCGTTCGAGCAGGGCGTCGAAGTCGAGCCGCCCGCCGCGGCTGACGACGATCTCCCCGTCGAGCACGCAGCGGGGCGGGAACTGCTCGCGGAAGACCTCGACGAGCTCCGGGAAGTAGCGGGTGAGGGGTTTGCTGGAGCGGCTGCCCAGCTCGACGTCGTCGCCGTCGCGGAAGACGATGGCCCGGAAGCCGTCCCACTTCGCCTCGTACAGCATGCCGGGCGGGATCTTCGCCACGGACTTGGCGAGCATCGGCTGCAGCGGGGGCATCACGGGGAGATCCATGACCGCGATTGTGCGGGCCCCGGGCCCCGGCCGCCTCCTCGCGCGCGCCCCGCGCTCCCGGCACCGCCGCCCGCAGGCGCCGTGCGGCGCGGGCCTCTAGCGTGAGGGGTATGGCAGAGGAGGCGCTGGAGCTCACCGCCGGGGAGCGGACGGTACGGCTGTCGCACCCGGACAAGGTCTACTTTCCCGAGCGCGGCTTCACCAAGTACGACCTGGCGCGCTACTACCTCGCCGTCGCCGACGGCATCGTCCGGGCGCTCAAGGACCGCCCGACCACGATGGAGCGCTACCCGGACGGGGTCGAGGGGGAGTCCTTCTTCCAGAAGCGGGCGCCGAAGAACCTGCCCGAGTGGATCCCGACCGGCCGGATCGCCTTCCCCAGCGGCCGCTACGCCGACGAGATCTGCCCCAACGAGGCCGCGGCCGTGCTGTGGGCCGCGAACCTGGGCTGCCTGACCTTCCACCCCTGGCCCGTGCGCCGGACGGACACCGAGCACCCCGACGAGCTGCGCATCGACCTCGACCCGCAGCCGGGCACCGGCTACGCGGACGCCGTCCGTGCCGCCCTGGAACTCCGGGAGGTCCTCGGCGGCCTGGGCCTGACCGGCTGGCCCAAGACCTCCGGCGGGCGCGGGCTGCACGTGTTCGTGCCCATCGCGCCGCGGTGGACGTTCGTCCAGGTGCGCAGGGCGGCCATCGCCGTCGCGCGCGAGCTGGAGCGGCGGTCGCCGCAGGAGGTCACCACGGCGTGGTGGAAGGAGGAGCGCGGGGCCAAGGTCTTCGTCGACTACAACCAGACCGCCCGCGACCGCACCATCGCCAGCGCCTACTCGGTGCGGCCCCGCCCGCACGCTCCGGTCTCCGCACCGCTGACGTGGGACGAGGTGGCCGGCGACGCGGTGCCCGAGGACTTCGACCTGGCCACCATGCCGGCCCGGTTCGAGGCGTTGGGCGATCTGCACGCGGGTATGGAGGACCGGCCGTGCGGGCTGGAGGCGGCCCTGGAACTGGCCGACCGGGACGAGCGCGAGCACGGCCTGGGCGACCTGCCCTACCCGCCGGAGCACCCGAAGATGAAGGGCGAGCCCAAGCGCGTCCAGCCGAGCAGGGCCCGCAAGGAGTCACCCCCGTCCGACTGATAGTGGTTTACCCGGGTTTAATCGGGATTGCGGCGTGGTACGTCGGCATTGCTTCATCAACCCCTCACACAGGGAGCCCCCATGCCCAGGACCCTCGCAGCCCGCAGCAAGAAGATCTCGACGGACGCCATCGTGGTGGCCGCCCTCGCCGGCTCGCTGCTGGTCGCCGGATCCGCCCAGGCGGCCTCGGGCCCCGGCGTCCCGCCGGTGCCGCAGCGCCCCGCCGGCACCATCACCAGCCCCACGGGCGTCAACGAGCGGATGTACCCCAGCACGGACTCGGCCGTACGGGGAACCTTCGGCCGCGGCGCCAAGATCGGGCTGCGCTGCAAGGTCCACGCCCAGAGCGTCGGCGGGAACGACGTCTGGTACATGCTGCGCACCCGGCCCACCTGGGTCGCGGCGGCCTACGTCGGCAACGTCAGCGCCGTCCCGCTGTGCAAGGAGGTCAACCGCGGCACCCTGGAGGACTCTCCCGCCACCCGGGCCGCGATGGGCTGAGCCGCCGTCACGATCCGCGGCCCCCGCACGAACCGCCCGCACCGGGCCGGCCCCGTCAGCGGGCGGGCGTCAGGCCGTCCCCGGCCGCACCCCGGGACAGCACGACCTCGGTGATCTCCTGCCGCGCCCGCTCCAGGTCGGCCCGCCCGCCCGGCCGGGCGCGCAGTGAGGGAGGGAGCTCCAGGACGCGCCACGGCGGGCCGTGGTCCGTGATCTGCGGGAGGAACTCGGCCTTGACGACCCGCCAGCGCGAGCCCTCCCGGGCGGGCGGGGCGAACGTGAAGCGGGCGATGGTGCTCTCGTTGCCCCGCCGGTCCGGTTCGCCCTGCGGGTTGATCATCCTCCCGGCGAGCTGATCGCCCATCCCGTAGACGACCCACGTGCCGTTGACCTTCTCGTAGGCCTGCGGCACGTGGTTGTGCGTGCCGAGGATCAGGTCGACGGCCGGCCGCCGCGTTCCGCCCGCCCGCGTCAGCTGCCGGGCCAGGGACAGCTGTTCCCCGTCCGGTTCGCTCTGCCACTCGGTGCCCCAGTGCATGCTCACCACGACGACGTCCGCCCCCGCCGCCCGGGCGGCCCGCGCGTCGGACAGGATCCGCGCCGGGTCGGTCAGGTTGACCATCCACGGGCGGCCCTCCGGAACGGGAGCGTTGGTCGCGTAGGTGTAGGAGAGGTGAGCCACCCGGGCGGGCCCCGCCCGCAGGAGCGTGACCTGCCGCGCCTCGGCCTCCGAGCGCGCCGATCCCGCGTGCCGCAGCCCCGCCTCGTCCATGGCCGCGAGCGTACGGGCGACCCCCGCGCTCCCCGCGTCCGTCGTGTGGTTGGACGCCGTCGAGCACGCGTCGTACCCGGTCTCCTTGAGGGCCCGCGCGACCTGCGGCGGCGAGACGAAGGACGGATAGCCGCGGAACGGCCCTTCCCTCCTGCCGTAGACCGTCTCCATGTGACAGATCGCCAGGTCCGCCGCGGACACCGTCCCTTTGACCCCGGCGAACATGGGACCGAAGTCGGGCTCCTTGCGGGCGCCTTTACCCCTGCCGCCCGGGCGTCCGGACCGGGCACCGTCCTGCTGCGCCTGCCGGATGATCTCGTCGTGCGGCAGGACGTCGCCGGAGGCCACCAGGGTGAATCCGGTGCGGGCCGGCCCGGGCGGCGCCGTTCGCACCCCGGTGCCCGGGCGGGTGTGCGTCCCGCCCTCCTCCGTCGCCCGCTCCCGGACCGGATCGGCCGGGTGGCCCGGCCCCGGGCACCCCGTCACCCCCGCGAGTGCGGCGACTACGCCTGCCGTGACCGCACAACGCCTGCTTGCGGCCCTCTTCGTCGTATCTTTCATCGCCCAGCAGCTCCCGGTGCGCCCGCGCGGCCTCACAATGCCCTATAGGACGTATATAGGGGAGTGGTATCGCGCGAGAGGTCGGTTACTCCGGGTGGCTGATGGCGACGGATTGTGCTGCCGCTGCGGGAGGCGGGCGGAATAATGGTGGAGTCTTGTTTCCCGGCCGAATGCTGTCGTGATGCTGTGTAAGGACTGTCTGAATCCGGTCATCGAGGGCCCCGAGGGCGGTTACGTCTGCGGCCAGTGCTTCCACGTCGTGGAGCCCAACGGCTACGCGGAGCGACGGGCCGAGGGGGTGCGGCGGGCCGCCGAGGAGCGCCGCATCCGGACGGAGGAGCGGCGCGCCCGCGCCGAGGCCCGCAACCGCACCTGGCCCTGACCCCGGCGGGCGGGGCCGGTCGCCGCCGGCCGCGGGCCCGCACGGCGCAGGCCCCCGGCTCGCCCTGTGCCCTCAGCGCGCCCCGGCCGCGGGCCGCCCGCCCGGCGCGGCCGGCGGAGGCTGTTCGCTGCCGCAGTAGCGGCACTTGAGCGCCGCCGCGGGGAGGTCCTCCGACAGGCAGGCCGGGCAGGTCCTGAGCGGGCCCGGCTCCGCGAAGACCACGACCCCGCGCCGCGCCTGCACGTGCTTGTACGGGACGACGATGAAGAAGTACACCACGGCCATGAAGACGAGGAAGTAGACGGCCGCGGAGAGGAACGAGCCGAGGTCCAGGTAGGTGTTCTTGTTGCCCGCCCGGCCGAGCTGCCAGCCCAGCCCCATCGAATGCCCGCCCTGGGCCCGGGCGATGATCGGGTTGATGATGAAGTCGGTGAACGCCTTGATGAGCGTGCTGAGGGCCAGTGCGATGATCAGGCCCACGGCGACGGTGACGATGTCGCCGCGCATGACGAAGTTCTTGAATCCTTTGAGCATGACCGTCCTCCGGACGCGACGGCTCCCGTGCGCGACCGGCTCCCGGAGTCGGAACCGGCTTGCGGAATCCGGACAGCACGCTACATTCCGTCACGCCGCCCTCAGCGGTACGGCACGCCCCGGCGGGCGGCTCACACCGCCCGTCCGCCGAATTCCCGCACGGCGTCCTCGACGATGGCCTCCAGCCGCTCGTGGTGCGCCCCGCGCCAGTACACGCGCTCGCAGGCCGTGCACTGCGCGAAGACGTCGTACGTGCGCCGCGTCCCGTGCTCCAGCCGCTCCGCCACCATGTCCTTCTCGGCGTCCGCGAGCCGCCCGTTGCAGGCGGTGCACCGCGTCCACGGCGCCAGCACCGGCATGAAGCGGCCCAGGACGTCGCGCAGTTGCTCGTCGGGCCGGTCGCTGTAGACGTAGGCGCCGGCCCATATCTCGCGCCGCCGCAGCAGCCCGCGGTCACGGCTGAGCAGCACCCGGCGTTCCGCCGCGGAGAGCGCCGCGAGGGCGGGGTCGCCGATGTCCTCGCTCTCGTAGGCCGCGTCCACGCCCAGAAGGCGCAACCGGCGCGCGAGCGTCCCGAGGTGCACGTCGAGGAGGAAGCGCAGCGGCGCGCCGGGCACCTGCTGCGGGCGCTCGACCGCGCACACCTCCACCGATTCCCCCGCCGAGGGGACGTGGGCCGCGGGCGCGGGCCGTCCGTCGACGAGCAGCCGGCCGGCCTCGGTGAGCGGGACGCCCAGGGACTCGACGACGTGGCCCAGCGACGACGACGCGTCGATCGCTACGGGCGCGCGCTTGCGCCGCAGCTCGGAATTGACGAAGAGCTGCAGCTCAGGGGCGACGGTGACATGGATTTCCGGTCTGCTCACGCCGTCAGCATGCCACCTGCGGGGGGCGCTGCCGGGCGCCGGGTGCCGGGACGGGGCCGGGGGCCGTCCTGCCGGCCCGGGCCCGGCCCCCTGGCAGGGGCCGGAGCCGGGAGGCGCCTCGACGGGACGTCAGGAGGCGCTGGGCAGGGCCGGCACTTGATGGGTCGGGCAGGTGTAGCCGTTGCCGTGGAGGTAGCTCCAGCCGAGCTCCTTGATGTGGGGCGTGGCCGTGTGCGTGTGGTGCAGGAGGTGTCCCCACAGGTCGTCGTCGCGCGAGGGACCGGGGTCGGGGATGACGAGGTCGAAGGTGGTGTGGGTGGTGCAGCCGTGGTGGTCGCACGCCAGGTAGAAGCGGACGGGTCCGGGAGTTTTGCCTGCAGTGGTGAGGCTCATGAGGGCAACTCTCGGGGGATCCACCGGGCGGAGGAGGCCGGATCCGGGGATCTCTCCCCCGCTCCGGTGACGCAGCGTGTGACGGCGGCCGGGGCCGGGTAGTCCTCTTCCCCTGGCGCACCTTCGGTTTTCGCCGCCGCCCGCTCATGAGTTCTGGTGGGTTGATCACTGTGCGTAGGCGTCCGGGTCGTCCGGCGGTCCCGGCGGCGTGTTCCCCGCCGCGTGCGGCTACTGACGGACCGTCCAGTGGTCGTTGGCCCCGGCCTGGAGGAACTTCAGCGGCGGGCAGAGGAAGTCACGGCCCCGAGGGCCGGCCTCGGTCCACGGCGCGTCGGCCGGCCGGGCGGGCCTCCACGCCCCGCGGCTGCGCAGCGCGACGGAGCTGGAGTCGAAGACGGTGTTCCGCGCCTCGCCGCAGTAGTAGCCGGTGCCGGTCGCGGGGTTGACGCTCGCGTAGATCTCGAACATGTCCCAGCCGTGCGAGAGCCCGCTCCGGTCCCGCCCCGCGTTCCGGAAGAGCAGGTCCCAGCCGGCCGTGCGGTGGTTGTAGAGGTACGCGGACCACCGGTTGGACGGCGCGTGGTCCTGGACCATCTGCACGCTGTAGGCGGGCCGCCCGGTCGCGCCGTTCGTGTACGTGGCGAGGAACGAGGCGTCGACGGGCACGGTCCTCGCGGGTCCTCCCGGGTCGGAGCACCAGTCCCAGGCCCAGATCTCGTTGCCGCCGCTCCAGTAGGCCGTGACCACCTCCATGCACGAGTTCTGTGCCTTGGTGGTGGGGGAGTAGGTGAAGTTCTCGCCGTCCGAGACCCGGTAGGAGGCGTCGACGCTGTGAGTGGCCATGATGCCGTCGTGGGTGCCGGGCTGCGGGAAGACGCCCCACCAGTTGTGCGTCAGGCCGGTCTCGGGGGTCGCGGTCCCGCCGCCGGTCGTGCGCGCGTGGTTGCTCAGCGAGCCGGCCGTGGTGGCGGCCCGGCGGCCCTCCACGAAGATGCGGGCGGCCCGTTCGCGGGCGGCGGAGCGGTCGGAGGTGCGCGCGCCGGTGACCGTGCCCCGGTGCGGGGCGCCGGGGGAGGGGGCGGGCGCCGATGCGGCGCGTGCCGCGGGCTCCGCGGGCCGGGGGCGGGAGGCCGCGGGCGCCGTGCCTCCGAGGGCGGCCACCGCCGCCAGGGCGGACAGCAGGGCCGCGGCGGTACGGGCGCGGGGCCGGCGGGAACGGGGTCTGCCCGGAGGGCGGTGCGGGTCCCTCGGGGCCCGCACCGCTCCGCCGGTTCCGCAGGCGCTCAGCTCAGGATGCCCAGCAGCACCCCGCCGACCAGGCCCGTCAACCCGCCGACGACACCGCCGACCGTGCTCACCAGGCCGCCCAGCAGCCACGTGACCACCGACAGCAGCCCCGGGGAGTCGTGGTCGTCGTACCGGTCGCCCTTGTGCCCGCCCTTGTGCCCCGGGCTGCGGGCCAGGTCGGAGACGTCGACGCCGTCCTTGGCCAGGTACGCGGTGGCCGCGGCGGCGGCCGTCGTGGCCGTGGCCATCTTCTGCAGGTCCGGCCGGGCGGCCTTCGCCTGCCCGGCCAGCGCCGCCCGGGCGCGCCGCAGTTCTTTCAGGTGCCCCTTCAGCTTCGCGCAGTTCTCGCCCTGCTCCGCGTCCCCGTCCGCGTCCGCCGCGGAGCACTTCGCGACGGCCTCCACGGCCCGCCGGCCGATCACGTTGCGGTCGATGGCCCGGGCGCCGCGGGCGGCCGCTTCGCGGGCCGCCCGGGGATTCGCGGCCGACGGGTCGGTCAGGACGGGCGCGGTGGGCGGCATCGGGGGCGGGAATCCGGCCGATGCGACGGCGGGGCCGGTCGCGCCCAGAGCCAGCGCACCACAGAGAACACCGGAGACCATGAGGGCGGTTCTGCGGGAAGCACCCATGAACGAACTCCTTCGGGCAGGGCGGGTGATCTTTACGCTCACCTTGCGCCCGGCCCCACCACCCCGCAACCCGGCGTGGGCCCGGCGGTGACCGGCGTACACCACCCGGGTCGAGGGGCGGGCGATCGTATAGAGGGACGAGCGGAAAATCCAATGAGGACCACGCGTGAGTGAAAGCGGCCCCGACGTCCTGGCTCCGCGCGTCCCCGCACGGCAGGCTGCAGGCGCACCACCCCCGCTCCTCCCGTGCCCCACCCCGTGCACGGCCCCCAGCTCCCTCCCGCCGACGGAATGAGCCCCACGCCCCCATGCCCGACAGCAACCGACCCGCCGACCTCTTCGACAAGCCCCTGAACTCCCCCTTCCTGCAAGCCGTTCACGCCACGCCGGTCCGCCCCTACTACCGCCCCCTCCACGCCCGCGACGGCGAGGCCGTCATGGACGGACGGCAGGTCGTGATGGCCGGCTGCAACGACTACCTCGGCCTGGCCACCGACCCCAGGGTCACCGCCGCCGCCGGCGCCGCCCTCCGCACCTACGGAGCCTCCTGCTCGGGCGCCCGCACGCTCAACGGCACCCTCCCGCTGCACGGTGAACTGGAGGCCGCCGTCGCCGACTTCCTCGGCACCGAGGACGCCGCCGTGGTCACCACCGGCTTCCAGGCCAACCTCGCCCTCGCGGCCCTCTTCGGCACCGGCGACCTCGTCCTCAGCGACACCGCCAACCACGCCTCGCTGATCGACGGCATCCGGCTGGGCGCGGCCCACCGCCTCCGCTACCGCCACCGCGACCCCGCGCACCTGGACCGGCTGCTCGCCGACGCCGACCCCGCCGCCGCCAAGGCCGTCGTCACCGACGGCATGTTCTCCATGGACGGCGCCCTCGCCCCGCTGCCCGCCCTGACGGCCGCGGCCCGCCGGCACGGCGCCCGCACCATCGTCGACGGCGCCCACGACATCGGACTGCTGGGGCCCTCCGGACGCGGCGCCGCCGAGCACCTCGGCGTCCACGACCGGGTCGACCTCTTCACCGGCACCTTCTCCAAGTGCTTCGGCTCCACCGGGGGGTTCCTCGCCGGCCCCGCCCGCGTCATCACCTACCTGCGCTACGCGGCCCGGGCCGTCCTCTTCTCCGCCTCCATGCCCCCGCCCGCCCTGGCGGCCGCCGGGAGCGCCCTGGAGATCAGCATCGCCGAGCCCTGGCGGCGCCACCGCGTCCTGGCCCTCGCCGCCCGCCTCCGCGAACGACTCGCAGGCCTCGGCTACGACACGGGCCCGGCGACGGCGACCCAAGAGTCCACCGCGGACCCCGCCGGACCGGTCATCGCCGTACGGGCCGGGGAGCCCGCCGCGTGCGTCGGGCTGTGGCAGCGCCTGCTCGACGCAGGCGTCTACACCAACCCCGTCGGCCCCCCGGCCGTACCCGAAGGGTGCTGCATCATCCGCGTCACCCTCCAGGCGACCCACACCGACGCCCACGTCGACCGCATCACCGACGCCTTCGCGGCCGCCCGGCGCCT
>NZ_JANIID010000079.1:0-2931 GCF_024519335.1 Streptomyces telluris | reverse complement strand
TAGCTCTCCAAGCCCCACCCACCACACTCCTCCACCCCAGCATGCTGCTTGCAGCCTTCCTCGGCCCCCTCCGCCCGCCACTGGCACGGCGACGAACTTTTCGTAGCGCTGCTGGCTGACGCTGCCGACCTCTATCGGTGTCGGCCCCCGTCACTAGGCTCGGCCGCATGATCAGTGATCTCGGTTTCACCTGCTGCGGCGCGTTCCACCCCGACCCGCCGATGAACTACACGGCCGGGTCGCCGGCGGTGTGGGACCCGGCGTTCGAGGACGCCGACGACTGCCTGCTCTCGTCGGATCAGTGCGTGATCCGCGCGCAGCAGTACTTCGTCAAGGGGCTGATCGAGATACCGGTGATCGGGAGCGACGAGGTGTTCTCCTGGGGTGTGTGGGTCTCTCTGAGCCGGGAGAGCTTCTCCCGCATGGCGGATCTGTGGGATGTGCCGGGCCGTGAGGCTGAGGGGCCGTACTTCGGCTGGCTTACCACTGACCTGCCGGTTTATTCGCCCACGACCCTCAATCTCAAGACCAGCGTCCACACCCGCCCGGTCGGCGAGCGACCCTACGTTGAGGTCGAGCCCACCGACCATCCCCTCGCTGTCGAACAGCGCACGGGGATCACCCCGGACCGCGTACGGGAGATCTGCGAGGCGGTGCTGCACCCCGGCGGCATCAACAGGTAGACGTGTCGGGCAGTGGCCGGGATGCGACCGTAGCTTCTGGGGCCCGTCCCGGTCCCTTCGCATGCCGGCCGGGCGGGCCGCCTTGTGCCCGGAGCCCCAGGGAGCGGGAAGTCCCCGCCCAGGCGCAGGTAGCACTGTTGTACGGCAGCCTCTGAGGCTTGAGTGGGGTCGTTCTATGCGGAGTTGGCGGTCCTCCGGAGTCGCTGTGATCAACCTGCATAGGCCGTGTTCATGTCACACGCACCTACCGGGGGGGTGTCCCTATGTGTTTGGTCAAGGTCGTGGGTCAGGATTGCGGCATGGCGACCTGGTTCCGGACCTACTACGAGGACGAAGATCTGTGGCTGTATTTCGAGGCCGATGACGAAGGCTGGGCAGCGCGACAGGTCGAGGTCCGGGGGCAGGACTCGCGACCGGTGACGGCGGCCTCTTTGGAAGAGGTGCTGCACTTGCGTGATCACGCCGATCTCGCGGCGATGTTCCGCTATGAACGGCAGTACGGGGTGCTCGCCGAAGGTCCCCTGGACGGCTGGCAAGACCAGCCCGAGGCGGCCGAGATCTCCGCGGAGGAGTTCGAGCGGCTGTGGACTGAAGCAAGGCGGGCCCTCGGCGATTCAGCCTGACCTGGCGGGTTGGGGTTCGTAGAAGGTTCCGTCGCGGAGCATCGCGAAGAGGACGTCGGCCCGCCGCCTGGCGAGACAGAGCAGAGCCTAGGTGTGGTGCTTGCCCTGCGCGATGTGAGGTCGGTTCGGGGCGCCCTGTCAGCATTGCTGCTGGTGGGTTTCCCCGAACCGCCTCCCGAACCCGGCGTGCCCGTTTCCGAGCACCGGGCTCTCCACAAGTCCCGTTCGACAGCCTCGGGGGCCTTATCCCATGGTGGGCCAGGGAGAGGGAATCACCGCTCCCCGGTATCGGTAGCGTGTCGTGCGCACCTTTGCCGGGTTGAACAGGGTGATCTCCTCGGTGGCTGGCCACCATCCGCCGTTGCAGTAGCGTCGGCGGAGATCCTTCCAGGTGATCCGGCGGTGTTTGCGCCTGATCCAGCGAATCGCCTGTTCCCAAACGAGCTGGCGCAGGAACTGGAACGTGGCGCTAGAGACGCCGGGCCGGAAGTAGGCGCACCAGCCTCGCAGCATCGGATTGAGCTGACGCAGCAGGGCCGGTAGCGGCTGGTTGACGTCTGTCCGGCATGCAGTCTTGATCTTCCTGGCGACGGTCCGCACGGATTTCTTCGCTGGGTAGGTGTAGACATAGTGCCGATCGGTGCCTCGCTTGCGGTGGCGCTGGATGCGCCATCCGAGGAAGTCGAGGCCTTCGTTGATGTGGGTGATCCTCGTCTTCTCCATCGACAGGCGCATGCCCATCGGTGCGAGAACCGCTGCCACCTCTTCGCGCAGCACTTCACAGTGCTCGCGAGTCCCGGCTACGAGCACGAGGAAGTCGTCCGCATAACGCACCAACCGGATGTTGGGGTCGCCACGACGGAGCCGTGTCCTGCGTCGGTCCGGAGAGGTACTGGGCCCGCCCGGCCGGTTGGCGACATACTCGTCCAATACAGTCAGGGCGATATTGGCCAGCAGCGGGGAGAGGATGCCCCCTTGCGGAGTGCCGGTGCTGGAGATGCGACCCTGATGGACCGGGTGCGTCGACGGGTCGGGGACAGACGCGTCCTGGTCCTGGTGAAGGCATTCCTGAAGGCGGGCATCCTCGCCGAGGGCGGCCAGCTCAAGGGCTTCGGCTCTACGAGGATGCCCAGGACTGGTGGTTCGAGGGGGTTCGGGGCGGGTGAGCGCAGTTGGATCTGCGAAGGTGATGACCGCCACCGTCAGGTTCCCCTGGGGAGCGCCTTCTCCAAGAGCAGTGGGCTGCTCTCGCAGGCTGCTTCACGCCCGGCTGGTTGTGCCAGCCAGGAGCGGTCAGTACCGGAAGCGGGCCGTCTCTCCGTTGATCCGGATCAGAAAGTCTGTGATGGGGTCGCCGCCTCCGTCGGGGATGAGGGTGAGCCCCTGAGCGTGGATCGCCTCATCGGCTGCCAGGGCGGCCTCTTGGTCGCCGCGAACCCATGCGTCCCGCGAAGCAGTGAAGAGGGGACGGAAGTCCTCCCAACCAGGAGCAGGGTCGAAGTGGCAGTCCGACCAGAACACGTCGATCGCTGTGAGGGTCAACGTCCCCACGAGACGATCTCCCTGCCTGAGCTGCCAGTTCTCATCTGCCATGTCATTTCCTCCCCCGGTGCAAAGGGCACTCT
>NZ_JANIID010000078.1:0-3370 GCF_024519335.1 Streptomyces telluris | reverse complement strand
GGCAAGATCGAGAACGCGATCGCCGAGGTCTTCGACCTCCGCCCCGCCGCGATCATCCGCGACCTGGACCTCCTGCGTCCGATCTACGCGCAGACCGCCGCGTACGGCCACTTCGGCCGTGAGCTGCCGGACTTCACGTGGGAGCGCACGGACCGCGTGGAGGCCCTGAAGAAGGCCGCCGGCCTCTAGCCGGACCGGGGGCGGGGCACCCCGCCCCGCCCCCGCCGTCTGCCCGCCCCCACCCGTACCGCAGGACCCACCGCCCCTCGCCCCGAGCCCAGGGAGAGAACCCCGTGCGCATCGCCGTGACCGGTTCGATAGCCACCGACCACCTGATGGTCTATCCCGGACGCTTCACCGAGCAGCTCATCCCCGACCAGCTCGACAAGGTGTCCCTGTCCTTCCTCGCCGACACGCTGGAGATCCGGCGCGGCGGCGTCGCCGCCAACATCGCCTTCGGCATGGGCCGGCTCGGCCTGCGCCCGGTGCTGCTGGGCGCGGCGGGCGCGGACTTCGCCGAGTACGGGCAGTGGCTGAGCGCCAACGGGGCGGACACCGACTCGGTGCACATCAGCGAGTCCCTGCACACGGCCCGCTTCGTCTGCACCACGGACGCCGACCAGAACCAGATCGCCACCTTCTACGCCGGGGCCATGGCCGAGGCCCGCGAGATCGAGCTGGCGCCGGTGGCGCGGCGGGTCGGCGGCCTCGACCTGGTCGTCGTCGCCCCCAACGACCCGGCCGCGATGCTCCGGCACACGGACGAGTGCCGGGCCACGGGCCTGCCCTTCGCCGCCGACCCCTCGCAGCAGCTCGCCCGGCTGGGTGCGGAGGAGACCCGCCGGCTGGTGGACGGCGCCCGCTTCCTGTTCACCAACGAGTACGAGGCCGCGCTGCTGCAGGAGCGCACCGGCTGGACGGCGGCAGAGGTCCTCGCGCGCGTGGGCACCTGGGTGACCACGCTGGGGGAGAACGGCGTGGTGATCACGGAGGAGGGCGGCGCGGAGCTGCGCGTTCCCGCCGTCCCGACCGGTGACATCAAGGACCCGACGGGCGTCGGTGACGCCTTCCGGGCGGGGTTCCTCGCCGGTGTCGTGTGGCAGCAGCCGTACGAGCGGGCCGCGCAGCTGGGCTGCGCGCTGGCCACGCTGGTGCTGGAGTCCGTCGGCACGCAGGAGTACAAGCCGGCGTGGAGCGACCTGCTGGCCCGCATCGAGGACGCCTACGGGGCGCAGGCCGCACGGGAGATCGCCCCGCATCTGCCGTATCTGCCGCATCTTCCGGACCTGCCCCATCGTCCGCACCTGGCGGATCCGTCGGCCGCGGGCAGCGCGTCGTGACCGCGATCCCGACCGATGCCGCCACGCGAGCCGCCGGGCTGCGGGAGGCGCTCGCCTCCCGGGTCGTGGTGGCCGACGGGGCGATGGGCACGATGCTCCAGGCGCAGGACCCCAGCATGGAGGACTTCGAGCAGCTGGAGGGCTGCAACGAGGTCCTGAACGTGACCCGCCCCGACATCGTCCGCTCCGTCCACGAGGCCTATTTCGCGGTGGGCGTGGACTGTGTGGAGACCAACACGTTCGGCGCGAACCTGGCGGCGCTGGGCGAGTACGACATCCCCGAGCGGATCTTCGAGCTGTCGGAGGCGGGCGCCCGCATCGCGCGGGAGGTCGCGGACGAGTTCGCGGCCGGGGACGGGCGGGCCCGCTGGGTGCTGGGCTCGGTCGGCCCGGGCACGAAGCTGCCGACGCTCGGCCACGCCCCGTACGTGGCGCTGCGGGACGCGTACCAGCAGAACGTCGAGGGCCTGGTGGCCGGCGGTGCGGACGCGATCCTGGTGGAGACGACGCAGGACCTGCTGCAGACGAAGGCGTCGGTCATCGGCGCGCGGCGGGCCATGGCGGCCTCCGGGGCGGACCTGCCGCTGCTGGTGCAGGTGACGGTGGAGACCACCGGCACGATGCTGCTGGGTTCGGAGATCGGGGCGGCGCTGACGGCCCTGGAGCCGCTGGGCATCGACATGATCGGCCTGAACTGCGCCACGGGTCCGGACGAGATGAGCGAGCACCTGCGCTATCTCTCCCGGCACGCCCGTACGCGCGTCTCCGCCATGCCCAACGCGGGTCTGCCGGTGCTGGGGAAGAACGGCGCGCACTACCCGCTGTCGCCCGCCGAGCTGGCGGACGCGCACGAGTCGTTCGTGCGGGAGTACGGGCTCTCGCTGGTCGGCGGCTGCTGCGGTACGACTCCGGAGCACCTGCGGCAGGTAGTGGAGCGGGTGCGGGGGCTCACGCCGGCCGAGCGGGCGCCGCGCCCCGAGCCGGGCGCCGCGTCGCTCTACCAGACGGTGCCGTTCCGGCAGGACGCGTCGTACCTCGCGATCGGCGAGCGGACGAACGCCAACGGTTCGAAGAAGTTCCGCGAGGCCATGCTGGAGGGCCGCTGGGACGACTGCGTGGAGATGGCCCGCGACCAGATCCGCGAGGGCGCCCACCTGCTGGACCTGTGCGTCGACTACGTGGGGCGCGACGGCGTCGCCGACATGGCCGAGATCGCGGGCCGCTTCGCCACGGCCTCCACCCTCCCCATCGTCCTCGACTCCACCGAGGTGGACGTGATCCGCGCGGGCCTGGAGAAGCTCGGCGGCCGGGCGGTCATCAACTCCGTGAACTATGAGGACGGCGACGGCCCCGACTCCCGCTTCGCGAAGGTGACGCGGCTGGCGGTGGAGCACGGCGCGGCGCTGATGGCCCTGACCATCGACGAGGAGGGCCAGGCCCGCACCGTCGAGCACAAGGTGGCCGTCGCCGAGCGGATCATCGCGGACCTGACCGGCAACTGGGGCATCCATGAGTGCGACATCCTCATCGACACCCTGACGTTCACGATCTGCACGGGCCAGGAGGAGTCGCGCAAGGACGGCGTCCACACGATCGAGGCGATCCGCGAGCTCAAGCGCCGCCACCCCGACGTGCAGACGACGCTCGGCCTGTCGAACATCTCCTTCGGCCTGAACCCGGCCGCCCGTCTCGTGCTGAACTCCGTCTTCCTGGACGAGTGCGTGAAGGCCGGCCTGGACTCGGCCATCGTCCACGCCTCGAAGATCCTGCCGATCGCCCGCCTGGAGCAGGAGCACGTCGACGTCGCCCTCGATCTGATCCACGACCGGCGGCGGGAGGGCTACGACCCCCTCCAGAGGTTCCTCGAACTGTTCGAGGGCGTGGACACCAAGTCCATGAAGGCCGGGAAGACCGAGGAGCTGCTGGCGCTGCCGCTGGAGGAGCGCCTGCGGCGGCGGATCATCGACGGCGAGAAGAACGGTCTGGAGACCGATCTGGACGAGGCCCTCACCGCGCGCCCGGCGTTGGAG
>NZ_JANIID010000077.1:0-3435 GCF_024519335.1 Streptomyces telluris | reverse complement strand
GGTCGTCTACGAACTCGCCGGCGGCGACGTAGCCGAACTCATGCGAGCCGCCCGCCGCATCCTCACCGAATTGCTCAGCGGACAGAACGAGCTGCTGGAGGAGCTGCGGGAGGTCGAGGCCGAGACCGAGGTCGGTGCTCGGTGACGTCTCCTGCCGCCCGGGCGTGGGCCCGGGTGCGTTCCCTGCTGCCGGCCCGCGCCGAGCTGGCGGGCATGGCCCGCAGCCCGCGCCGTGATCTGCTGGCCGGGCTGACGGTGGCGATCGTGGCCCTGCCGCTCGCCCTCGGGTTCGGGGTCTCCTCCGGCCTGGGCGCGGAGTCGGGGCTTGCCACCGCGGTGGTGGCGGGCGGGCTGGCCGCGGTGTTCGGTGGGTCGAATCTGCAGGTGTCCGGGCCCACGGGCGCCATGACGGTGGTCCTGGTGCCCATCGTCGCCCAGTACGGCCCCGGCGGCGTCCTCATGGTCGGTCTGCTCGCCGGTTTGATGCTGATCGCGCTCGCCCTCGCCCGCGCCGGCCGGTACATGCAGTACGTGCCGGCCCCCGTGGTCGAAGGCTTCACCTTCGGCATCGCGTGCGTGATCGGGCTGCAGCAGGTACCGAATGCGCTGGGGGTGGCCGAGCCCGAGGGCGGGCAGGTCCTCACGGTCGCCTGGCGTGCGGTCGACGCCTTCGTCGAGGCGCCCAACTGGGCTGCCGTCGGACTGGCGGCCGCGGTCGCCGCGGTCATGCTGATCGGCGCGCGGTGGCGGCCGGCCGTCCCCTTCTCCATCCTCGCGGTGACCGGTGCCACTGTCGTGGCGCAGCTGTGTCACCTGGGCGCGGCCCGTCCGATCGGGGACCTGCCCGCAGGGCTTCCCGTCCCGTCGCTCGCCTTCCTGGATCCCGGGGCACTGGGTTCACTGCTGGCGCCCGCCGTGGCAGTGGCGGCGCTGGCCGCGCTGGAATCGCTGCTGTCGGCGTCCGTCGCCGACGGCATGACCGTCGGGCAGAAGCACGACCCCGACAAGGAGCTGTTCGGACAGGGCCTCGCCAACCTGGCGGCTCCGCTGTTCGGCGGCGTCCCGGCCACCGGCGCGATAGCGCGCACCGCGGTCAACGTCCGTACCGGCGCGAGTTCGCGACTGGCGGCCCTCACCCACGCCGCGATCCTCGCCGTCGTCGTCTTCGCCGCCGCCCCGCTGGTCTCCTGCATCCCGCTCGCAGCCCTCGCTGGTGTACTGATCGCGACCGCTATCCGCATGGTCGAGGTGGGGAGCCTGCGGGCGATGGCCCGCGCCACACGTTCCGACGGCCTGGTGCTGATCCTCACGGCCGTCGCGACCGTGGCCCTGGACCTCGTGTACGCCGTCATGATCGGTCTGCTCGTCGCCGGCGCGCTCGCCCTGAGGGCGGTGGCCGGGCAGGCGCGCCTGGACCGGGTTTCCTTGCAGTCGGACGCGGCCGGCGACCACAGTGCCGGGGCACACGCGCTACTGGACGAGCGCATCGTGGCGTACCGCATCGACGGCCCGCTGTTCTTCGCCGCTTCCCACCGCTTCCTGCTGGAGCTCTCGGAGGTCGCGGACGGTCGTGTGGTGATCCTGCGCATGTCCCGTGTGACCACCGTGGACGCCACCGGTGCCCTCGTTCTGAAGGACGCGGTCACCAAGCTGAACCGGCGCGGCATCACCGTCCTGGCCTCCGGCATACGCCCCGGCCAACGCCGGGTTCTCGACTCCGTAGGCGCCCTCGTCCTGCTCCGGGCCGCCACGGGCGACGACTACGCCGACACCTCCGAAGCCGTCGCCGCCGCCCGCAGCCACCTGCGCAGCGCCGAAACCCTGCCCCCCGCCCCTGCATTCCCCGCCCCGGCGCGCTCGCACGCCCCCGCAGCCGTGATCACCGAGGAGTCTTCCCGATGACCACTTCTCCCTCGCTCCGCCGCATGTTCGAGGTGTCCGGTGAGGAGGCCTGGTACCTGCTCGGAGGTGTGGCCCACGGCCGCATCGTCTACGAGCAGCGGGACGGCGTCGCCGTACGACCTGCCTGCCACGTTCTGGAGTACGGGCGCCTGATCGTCCGCACCCCGGCTCCCGGTGCGGCCCTCTTCGGGCGCGTCACCGTCACCTACCACTGCGACCACCTCCACCCCGGCACCGGGACCGGCTGGGCGGTGACAGTCGGCGGTCTCGCCGAGGTCATCACCAACCCGGACGAAGCCGCCCACTGCCGCCGGACCCTCCCCGGCTGGGTCCACGGCCCCCACGACACGCTCCTGCGCATCCGTCCGCAGGCCGTGACCGCCTTCCGCTTCGCCCCCGCAGCCGGCGCATCCGGCACCGCCGGTGGCACGACCCGGTCCGCAGCTTCATGAGACTGTCCGCTTCCCTGCCGTTCCGGTCCGTGCTCGTCTGCCCGACCGTGCCCGCCTCGGTGGCCCTGGCCCGCCGCACCGCCGAGATGATCTACGTCGAATCCTGGGGCATCAACCCCGGCCACCAGGCCTTCGGCCCGGCACTTCTCATGCTCAGCGAGCTCGTCACCAATACCGTCCGGCACACGGCAGCCCTCTCGCCTCAGGTGACCGTCACCTACGCCGCGGGTCCGAAGACCCTCGCCTTCGGTGTCCACGACCGTCACCCCCACCTCCCCGACCCGGCACGCTTCGCAGCCTGCGCCGGCGGACTCCGCCTCATCGCCGAGCTGACCGCGGAGCTGTGCGGCAGCTGCACAGTGCAGCGGGACACCGACGGCGAGGGCAAGACCATCTGGATCTCCCTGCCGATCTGACGCCCGTACAGTCCGACGCCCGTACAGCAGTGATCTCACAACGGACGGGAACCGGCGCCGCTTCTGCGGGAACTCAGGTCGTCGGGGACGCGGAAACGGGCCAGCACCACTTTGCCGCAGCCGTGCGCGGCAGGTTCCACACTCAACGTGCCGCCGTAGGCGGCGGCCAGGTCGGTGACGGTCCGGAGACCGTCCCCCATCCCTGCCGGGGACAGCACGGGAAGGCTCGGGGCCTGGTCGGCTACGCCGATGACGAGCTGACCGGCCCCGGCCGCGATGGTCACATCCGCTGTGGGGGACTGGTCGGCCGCGTGCCGCACGGCGTTCGCGACCAGCTCGCTCACCACCAGTAGGACAGCGCCGGCGAAGGCCGAGTCCGGGCGGAGCCCGTACTCCGAAAGCGCCGTCGTCGTATCGTGCCGCGCCTGCCGCACCGCCTCCGGAACCAGCGGAATCGTCAGGATGCGCCGCCACACAGGAGAGGAACCCGCATACGCTGCCGCAGGCGATGCGCGCTTGCGGCGCCACGTCACCGCGAAGCCTCCGCTTCGGCGCCGCGGAGTTCCTCCAGCAGCTCGTTCTGTCCGCTGAGCATCTCGGTGAGGATGCGGCGGGCGGCTCGCATGAGTTCGGCTACGTCGCCGCCGGCGAGTTCGTAGACGACT
>NZ_JANIID010000076.1:0-3798 GCF_024519335.1 Streptomyces telluris | reverse complement strand
TGATCACGACAGTCATCGCAATCTGCGGCACCCTGCTTCGGCAGTGGTCTGACGGCGTTCGCGACCGCTCAGACCGAGCGGCGCCGAAACGAAGCCCTGGAACAACAGCAGATACGTGAAGGGGCTGCGCGGGATCGCACTCAACGTCGCGAACTGCGCGTCGAGCACCGGAAATGGCGCAGGGACCGCAGGCAAGCCGCCTACCAGGGCCTGCTGGACGCTGCCCACGAGGCTCAAGGGGCCATTTGGCAGCTGGGACGACTGACGGTGGAACCGTTTGACCAACACCGCTATGACATCAGGCGGGGTGCAGCCATCGATGCCGTGCGTGCGACTCGCCGCGCAGCCGACGCAGTTCAGCTGGAAGGACCAGCCGATGTCGCCCAGGCCGCCGACGAGTATGCGAAAGCTATAGATCTGAATATCGAGCCGTCAATCGAGTCCCTGATGCAGCTGAGCAAGGGGCCACTGAGCGAGGAGCAGCAGGAGCGTTATCACTCCGCTGCTGCCGAGAGGAACGCCCTCGTGGAGCGCTGTCAGCAACGTTTTGTTCCCTTGGCTCGCCAGGCGCTGGACGAGTTGATGAATGACGTTGATTAGCCCATCCGCATCCCCGTCGAGCCGACCACTGATCGACTCGTGTGCGACTGCGGCCGCTCGGACCGTCCTGTCCGTTGGCATCGAACCCAGTCGCTTTGCCATCGAACCGAGTCGTGCCGCATCTGGCGTGCCCAGAGCCACGACACGAGAGAGGACCGGCGACAAGCCCGTCGACCTCAGCACGGGGCCGGGGCCCGTAAAAGGGGGCCTCGGGCGGCGAACCCGATGACCACGCATTCGGCCGGTCCCGCGGTGGACTGACCACGAAGACATCTCATGTCGCTGGAGGTCAACTCGGAAGGTGGCGGCGTCACGTCCAGTCCCAGAGCCGTGGCACCCTCTTTTCGAAGTGGCGGCATCCCCTCATATCGGCCTTCTCGGAGATTGGCTGTCGGGCCAATTAGTCGAGGTTCGTCTCCGCGCTTGAGCCGCGCCAGCCGCCGTTGACGTACCACTCGTCGGCAGCCAGGGCCTTGAACAGGGCATAGCCCATTGTGTTGGGGTTGCCCCGGTAGCGCCAGCCATCGGCCTTGTGCTCGAGCCAGCGGGCGATGTCGTTGGTGGGCATCATCGTGAGGTCGTGGTTGGTGGATGCGATGTGGCTACTGACCAGAAGGCTGTACCGGTAATCCAGGTCGAACACCTTCAGGTGGGTCTGGAGGCGTTCGGTGAGTGTGTCGCTCCAATCGGAGTGGGGGGATACGAAGAACTTCATGGACGGCTGCTCGTTGCCGCGTGGCCTCCTTAGGTGAGCGCGGAGCCAGGGGTGGTGGGAGAAGTCGTCGAAGTAGGGGTGCAGGGTTTGGTCACCCGCCTTGACGGGGACTGTGGTGAGCTTGCCCGTGTTGCAGTCGCGGCAGGCCGGAATGAGGTTAACCGGGACCACGCTGAGCAGCGGGTACTTGTTCTTGGGTAGGTGGTGATCGAGCGTGGTCACCAGGCCCTCCCCGCAGACGGGGCACCGGTTGTCCCGTCGACGGCCTTCCTCGTCGGTCGTACCTCTGATCGCTTCGTAGATGCGGCGGCCCGGAGCGCGGTCTTTGACCATCCGGTCGGTGTAGACCCCCTCCAGGGCCTTGCGGTCGCGAGGGGCAGTCGGCGCGGCCGCGAGGCCGGTGAGGGTGTGAAGGGCCTGGCCCTGAGCGGCTACCTCGTACGCGCTTGCCGCATCGGCCACCGCGTCGGTGAACGACTCCAACCGTTTTCGGCTGCTGGGGCGGGCGTTGCCGATGCAGGTGGTGTAGACGTCGCGAGCGTCGAAGGGCGGAGGGTCTATGTGCTGCATCAGTCGTGCCCCTCCACGTCGTCGCGCTGACCGAGCAAGGCGCTGAGCACCAACTGCGCCTCGCTGCCCAGCCGTCCGCTGAAATGTTCCAGGACAGCGTCGTAGGAGTAGCCGACGTCGACCAGACGCCGCAGCTCGTGCAGAAAGCCGGCCTCGGTGAGTTCCAGACCGAAGACCTCGTGAGTCAGCACGCCGACGTTCTCGCCGTACGTCTCGATGCGAGGCTGCGCAGCTCCGAGCTGCCCGCCGTAGCGCCAGAGCTTCCAGACGCAGTGGGCAGGAATCTCCTGGAGCACAACCGGAGAGTGCGTGGCGACAATGGCCAGCCCGTTGCGCTCGGCGAGTAGATCGGACAGCGCACGCATGAATGCGGCCAACAAGGGCGGATGGAGGTGGGTTTCGGGCTCGTCGATGATGACGAGGGTCCGCTCACTCACGTGCTCGATGAGCCGGGTCATTGTGAGCAGAACGAGCCGGTGGCCGGCGCCGAGGCGGCGGAAAAGCTGCCGGGCCTTTTTCTCGCGGCTGTTCAGGCTGGCCGTGTGCTCGAAGTTCTCCAGCCAGCCTTCCTCCAGGAGTCCGCTGCCCGGATAGTCGAGGGTGCGCAATGCCCTGATCCATTGTGGGCTGCGTTCGCGCGTCAGACATGCCTTCATGGCTTGCGCGAAGTCCTTCCTCAGCCCGCCAGGGGTCTTGAACCTGGGGGATCGGGAACCCTGAATACGCAGGCCCACATAGGAAGCGATGAACATCTCGTCACCCTCGACGAGGGGGAAGTCGTCAAAGGCGCTGAACGAGACGGCCACCAAGTTGTTGAAGGAGCGGCCCTCGCGGCCGAGCTCGATGATCCGCCCGAGCTCCTGTGGCTGCGGCTCGACCGCAGCGACGGCGCGGGCCAAGTGGGAAAGGACGTATGACTTCCCCACGCCGTTCCGCCCGGTCAGGGCGTGCACGTTGCTGGCCGGCCGAGAGCCTGGTTCGACCTTGAACTCGAACCGCACGGAAGCCATCGTCGGTGGCAGCGGCGGCTCGTAGGCGATATCGAAGCTCACGCGGCGCGCTCCACCCCGTGCGATGCGCTGCAGTTGTCCGCGCACCGTCGACATCTTGACGAAGCGCAGCAGCGAAGTCTGGGTCACATCTTGGTTCCGCGCGAGCCGGAAAGAGTCCTCGCCGTAGGCGATGTCCCGGAGCGCGGTGAGCACTTCCTCCCGGACGGCGCCGGGCATGTCACGCAGCGCGTAGTAATAGCTTTCATCCTGTCCCACGGAGAACCACCGCGAGCTGTCCAGTCGGCTGAAGCGCTCCGGAAGCAGCACGTTGGCTCCATCCTCGCCGTCCATCGCCACGTGGCCGATCTTCACGGTGCCGACCTCGGTCCAGCCCTCCCTCGTGAGAATGTGCAACGTAAACATGGTGCGGTACCCGAAGTCGTCCCAGGCGTCGTGGACGAGGAGCGCATCGAAGAGGTCCTCCGCCATGGCGCCATCTTCGGCCCAGCGATGGTCGCCATAAATTACCCCGAATCGCACGGCTTTCTCCGCCCTCCCCGCCTGCTGTGCTCCACCGTGACCTGCGACCTTAGTCGGCGGCGCGCACGGCTGTGCAGGGGGACCGGTCGTCGCGAACTCAACTGTCCGGCGTGAAGGCTGCCGCTGGGATTGGATCGCCGTCGCTTGTTGGTGAGGTGCGAGTGGCTTGGCTGGCGTCCAGGTACGTATGCAGTTCGTCCTGCGCGGAAGCTAGGAGCGCGGCCGGTCGCAGGATCGAAGTCCTGACAACCAACCGGTCCCGCTCCAACCACGACTCAAAGCTGACGTGCTGCTCGTCGTCGCCGCCCAGTACCACCCCGGGAAGTGACGCCCACCCCACGACCACCGAGACGGCCGGACCGGCACTGCATCTTCGAACCT
>NZ_JANIID010000075.1:0-4017 GCF_024519335.1 Streptomyces telluris | reverse complement strand
GCCGCGTAGGCGGCCCAGTCTCCGGCGGCGGCTCGCTGCCATTTGACGGCGACGGTGATATCGATGCCGAGGGTGCGGGCGAGGACCGCGGCGGGCAGCTCGGTGGCGAGCTGGAACAGTGCGGTCGAGCGGGCTTCCGCGAGCCGGATGCCGAGTTTGCGGAGGCGTTCGCCCATGGCCCAGGCACTGATCGGACGGCCGGGCTGGCCTCCGGGGAAGAGCCAGGGCGACTCTGTCCGGCCGAGGACGGCATGGCTGCAGCGGACCGCGACCTGCTGGCGGGCCAGGTCAGCGACGGGTTCGGGAAACTCGACCGGAACGGCGCCGAGGCGGATGCGAACGGCTCCGTCCGTCTCCTCGATGTGGTCGATGGTGAGCCGGGAGATCGCGGCGGGCCACTGGGCATAGAGGAGCAACAGCAAGCCGGCGAGGCGGTCTTCGGGCTTGAGGGTGTCGTCGTGCAGCAGGCGGCGGGCGGTGCCCCAGCGGGCTTCGTCGTCCATCGCCTGGGTGGGGCCGTTCCCTCTGACGGCCGGAAAGCTGAGGTCGCGGGCGACCTTCTGGGAAAGGGCCCAGCGCGCGAAGTGGCCTGCCTCCCGGCGGTGGCGGGCGTCGTCGCTGGTCATCCAGCGTTCGAGGTCGGCCTGACGGCAGGTTGAAAGGGTCAGATTCTGCTCTTCGAGCCAGTCCAGGAGATGGACGGACGCCCGCAGATGCTGCCGTGCGCCCGCGAGTTGGTAGTGCGTAATCTCCTTGCCGCGGCTGCGTCGGCGAAGCCGACGCAGGAGATGCCATGTCGCGTACCGGTGCAGGATTTTCCGGCCCTCGGCCGTCGCATGGGAGGCAACGAGGTCCTTCATGTGCCGTTCGAGGCGGACCATCTGCTCGTCCCGCCGGGGCAGGGCTTCGGTGGCGACGAGAACGCTGCGGATGTGCTCGACGACTTTGCCTTCGGGGAGCTCGTCGAGGGCCTCATGGGTGCGAGGCCGGCGGCCGGAGCCAGATCGGACAGGACGGTGGAGACGATGCCCTTGGAGAGCCAGCGCATCGCGGTGCCGGCCCGTTCGGTGTCGACCAGGGCGTCGTGAAGGGACTGCAGCTTCGGGTTTATGGAGCCGGTGTCATCGGCGAGGAGTTCGTGGAGCCGCTGCTTGAGGGTGCAGCGGGGGCACGGTCCCGGTGCGTGCAGCCGTTCGACTTGTCCGCAGGTGGGACAGGGGCGCCAGAGCTCGGCGTCCGGCGTGGTGCAGGGGCCGCAGACGGGGGCGTCGGCGGTGCCCGAGTGGATGCCGCGCATTCGTCCGCAGACGGTGCAGTGAGCTTGGCGCCTGTCACAGCCGCCGCAGCGAGGCAGGCCGGTGAGCTTCGAGACCATGCAGGGTGCGGTGCGGCCGCAGATCGAACAGAGCAAGATGGGCAGGGGACGGCAGTTCGGGCAGATCGGCCCGTCCGCGGTGCGGGAGTTGACCATGCGTGACTCACCGCAGACGACGCAGGTCTCCAGGTTCGCCGGGTCCTTGACCAGGCAGCTCGGACACAGTGGTCGCCCCTCGGCGTCGCGGGTGGCCGGTTCGCGCCGGGCGCCGCAGCGTACGCAATCTTCGAAACGGGACTTGGCGATGCAGTTGCGGCAGACGCGCTGCCCGTCGAGCGGCTTGTCGAGGCGGACGACCCGGTGGCAGCGAGGGCAGGCGGGCCGGACGATCCCGGCGACCCCGGCCTCGTGCAGCAGGTCGATGAACCGCAGGATGGCGCGATGCGGCGCCAGATAGCCCTCCCCGGTCAGCAGACGAGGGTTCTCCTCGAGGGCCCAGACCACTCTCTGGCGATAGTGCGGACGGTGGGGTGCCGACCGGCGGAGGGCCTCGGCGACCGCATCACGGTCGGCGCCCGGGGCGATCGCGGTGATCAGTTCGTGGGCGACCGCGGCTGGATCACGGTCGTCGGTGTCGGGACACATCGAACAGCGCGGCAGGCCCTTGCGGTCCCGGAAGCTGACGCGTCGGACCTTTCCGCAGGTGGTGCACTCAGTTCTCTCCTGCCCGCAAACCGAGCAGTACCAGTCCTGGCCCTTGCGCTGGAGGGTTCGCAGCTCCTTGCCGCACTCCGCGCAGACCGGTGCCGCGATCGCCGAGGCGCCGGCCTTGCGGAGCTGGATGAGCAGATCGCCGATCGCCCGGGGTGCTGGGGACCGGCCGTCGGTCAGGACGGCAGACCGCATGGCCAGGGCCTTGGCCAGCTGGCGCGACTTCGCGCGGCCGCCCGCGACCGCGGTGACCACAGCCCGGATACTCTCGGCGCCAAGGTCCTTCTCGACATGGGTGACGAGGTCCGTGATCAGGCCGATCGGGTCCGCGACGGCGCGATCCAGGTCAGCCGTGGTCAAGACCGGTCAACTCCTTTGATCCGAGCACGCTTGGGACGTAGTCCGCCGAGTCCCTCCGACTCGGGCGCCGAGCCGCCGGCGGCTGCCTTCTTCGGCTTCTTCATGGCCCCGGCCGCCGCGATGGGCTCGATGAGGTCGTCCATGGTGCAGTCGAGGATGTCGAGCAGGGCCATGAGGATCTTCAGGCTCAGTCGCTCCGGTCGATCGACGACGAGCCGGTAGACCTGGCTCGTGGACAGCGTGATGCCGCGTTCGGCGAGCGGAGGGAGGAGGTCGGTGGTGGAGAACATCCCGCGGTCGGCCATGACCTTGCGCAGGTGCCAGTGGTAGTCGAGCTTGGCGGCCATCGCCGGATCCCTCCTGTCAGGCCTCGGCGAACGCCGGGGCCAGTGCCTTGTGCAGGGAAGTGTTCATGAAGTCGTCGCTGACGTGCGTGTAGATGGCCAGGGAGCTGTCGCACTCGTGGCCGACCTGCTGCTGGATGAAGCGCCGGTCCACCCCGTCCTCGGTCAGGTGCGTGACGTACGAATGCCGAAGACTGTGCGGGGTCAGCTCTTTCGTCAGCCCGAGAGCGTCCCGGTATGCCTCGAACCGGTCGTTGATCGAGCCGGGCTGCAGGCGGCCCCCGCGCTCGGTGATCCACAGAGCAGGGTGATCGGGGAACCCGAAGCGCGGGCGGACGTTCTCGACGTAATCGGCGACCGCCTCGACGGCCCAGTCCATCACTGACAGTACGTTCCGCCGGCGCGGCGGCTGGCCCTTCTTCGCCTTGCCGTAGCGGACGTTGAGCGTGCCGTACCGGCCGAACTGGCGGGCCTGCGGGTTGCGTCCGAAGTCGACCACATCAAGCTTGGACGTCTCGGTCCGCCGAAGCCCCCACCCGTAGATCACCTTGAAGAGGGTGGCGTCGCGGTAGGCCGCCAGGGCTCCCTTGCGTTTCGCCCGTACCGCTCGATCGACCTGGTCGTCGGCGTAGTCGAGGAAGAGCTGTAACTCTTCCCGTGTGAAGGGCCTCGCCTCCGGGTCGCCTTCGTAATCCTGCAGGTGAGGAAGGGTATTCCACTCGTGGCAGATCGCCACCGGGAAGGTGCCGAAGGCTTCCTCGCAGGCCGGGACCCAGCCATAGCGGGCGTCGATGAGGAGCTCGGTGAACAGCCGAACGATGCCCTGGTAGCTGCGGACCGTAGACGGCGCCAAGTGCCCCTCGCTCGTCAACGATGCCGACCACTCGTCCAGGTGGGCTGGCGTCCATCGCCACGGGTACTCGTTCGTGAAGTCCAGAAACCGGCGGATCAGACGTTCCCTCGGGTCGATCGTGTCGTCCTTCAGCCCCCGCGACTTCTGCTGAGCACGCCAGCCCCGCAGCATCGCGTCGAACATCGCGTCCTCGGGACGCAGCTGGACCACCCCGGAAACGAGTTCCAGTTGAGCCGACCCGGCCAGGGCCACCTTGCGCTGATGCACCACTCCAGACCCTCCCTTCTGGAGGGCAGATCATGCATCAGAAGGGATCAACTCGGCAACATGCCGGCTCAGGAAGCCAGTCCATAGACCCTACGAACTCGTTCCACTTCCCCCAGTGACCAGGCGACCTGCGGTTTCTCACCCGTCTGATGCAATTCCCGAGGGTT
>NZ_JANIID010000074.1:0-2500 GCF_024519335.1 Streptomyces telluris | reverse complement strand
CGGTGCGTCGTGACTGCGTGCCTTTTGAAGAATGAGCCTGCGAGTTTGCGGTGTGTTGCGAGGTTAACCCGTGTGGGGAAGCCGTAGCGAAAGCGAGTCCGAATAGGGCGATTGAGTAGCGCGCCCAAGACCCGAAGCGGAGTGATCTAGCCATGGGCAGGTTGAAGCGGAGGTAAGACTTCGTGGAGGACCGAACCCACCAGGGTTGAAAACCTGGGGGATGACCTGTGGTTAGGGGTGAAAGGCCAATCAAACTCCGTGATAGCTGGTTCTCCCCGAAATGCATTTAGGTGCAGCGTCGTGTGTTTCTTGCCGGAGGTAGAGCACTGGATAGGCGATGGGCCCTACCGGGTTACTGACCTTAGCCAAACTCCGAATGCCGGTAAGTGAGAGCGCGGCAGTGAGACTGTGGGGGATAAGCTCCATGGTCGAGAGGGAAACAGCCCAGAGCATCGACTAAGGCCCCTAAGCGTACGCTAAGTGGGAAAGGATGTGGAGTCGCAGAGACAACCAGGAGGTTGGCTTAGAAGCAGCCACCCTTGAAAGAGTGCGTAATAGCTCACTGGTCAAGTGATTCCGCGCCGACAATGTAGCGGGGCTCAAGCGTACCGCCGAAGTCGTGTCATTCCAGCATGAGGGCCAACGCCCGCTGGGATGGGTAGGGGAGCGTCGTGTGCCGGGTGAAGCAGCCGCGGAAGCGAGTTGTGGACGGTTCACGAGTGAGAATGCAGGCATGAGTAGCGATACACACGTGGGAAACGTGTGCGCCGATTGACTAAGGGTTCCTGGGTCAAGCTGATCTGCCCAGGGTAAGTCGGGACCTAAGGCGAGGCCGACAGGCGTAGTCGATGGACAACCGGTTGATATTCCGGTACCCGCTTTGAAACGCCCAATATCGAATCAGGCGATGCTAAGTCCGTGAAGCCGCCCTGAGCTCTTCGGAGCGTAGGGGAGTGGTGGAGCCGACGACCCAGACTTGTAGTAGGTAAGCGATGGGGTGACGCAGGAAGGTAGTCCAGCCCGGGCGGTGGTTGTCCCGGGGTAAGGGTGTAGGCCGTGTGGTAGGCAAATCCGTCACACGTTAAGGCTGAGACCTGATGCCGAGCCGATTGTGGTGAAGTGGATGATCCTATGCTGTCGAGAAAAGCCTCTAGCGAGTTTCATGGCGGCCCGTACCCTAAACCGACTCAGGTGGTCAGGTAGAGAATACCGAGGCGTTCGGGTGAACTATGGTTAAGGAACTCGGCAAAATGCCCCCGTAACTTCGGGAGAAGGGGGGCCATTTCCGGTGATGGAATTTACTTCCTGAGCTGGGGGTGGCCGCAGAGACCAGCGAGAAGCGACTGTTTACTAAAAACACAGGTCCGTGCGAAGCCGTAAGGCGATGTATACGGACTGACGCCTGCCCGGTGCTGGAACGTTAAGGGGACCGGTTAGCTCCACTTCGGTGGGGCGAAGCTGAGAACTTAAGCGCCAGTAAACGGCGGTGGTAACTATAACCATCCTAAGGTAGCGAAATTCCTTGTCGGGTAAGTTCCGACCTGCACGAATGGCGTAACGACTTCTCGACTGTCTCAACCATAGGCCCGGTGAAATTGCACTACGAGTAAAGATGCTCGTTTCGCGCAGCAGGACGGAAAGACCCCGGGACCTTTACTATAGCTTGATATTGGTGTTCGGTTCGGCTTGTGTAGGATAGGTGGGAGACTGTGAAGCCGTGGCGCCAGCCATGGTGGAGTCGTCGTTGAAATACCACTCTGGTCGTGCTGGATGTCTAACCTGGGTCCGTGATCCGGATCAGGGACAGTGTCTGGTGGGTAGTTTAACTGGGGCGGTTGCCTCCTAAAGGGTAACGGAGGCGCCCAAAGGTTCCCTCAGCCTGGTTGGCAATCAGGTGTTGAGTGTAAGTGCACAAGGGAGCTTGACTGTGAGACCGACGGGTCGAGCAGGGACGAAAGTCGGGACTAGTGATCCGGCGGTGGCTTGTGGAAGCGCCGTCGCTCAACGGATAAAAGGTACCCCGGGGATAACAGGCTGATCTTCCCCAAGAGTCCATATCGACGGGATGGTTTGGCACCTCGATGTCGGCTCGTCGCATCCTGGGGCTGGAGTCGGTCCCAAGGGTTGGGCTGTTCGCCCATTAAAGCGGTACGCGAGCTGGGTTTAGAACGTCGTGAGACAGTTCGGTCCCTATCCGCTGTGCGCGTAGGAGTCTTGAGAAGGGCTGTCCCTAGTACGAGAGGACCGGGACGGACGAACCTCTGGTGTGCCAGTTGTCCTGCCAAGGGCATGGCTGGTTGGCTACGTTCGGGAGGGATAACCGCTGAAAGCATCTAAGCGGGAAGCCTGCTTCGAGATGAGGACTCCCACCCACTTGATGGGGTAAGGCTCCCAGTAGACGACTGGGTTGATAGGCCAGGTGTGGAAGACCGGTAACGGTTGGAGCTGACTGGTACTAATAGGCCGAGGGCTTGTCCTCAGTTGCTCGCGTCCACTGTGT
>NZ_JANIID010000073.1:0-5225 GCF_024519335.1 Streptomyces telluris | reverse complement strand
GAGGGCTGCGAGTGTGACGGTGCCTAGGTAGATGTAGGCGCGTTTCTCGTAGCGGGTGGCGACAGCGCGGAAGTCTTTGAGGTGGTTGATGGCGCGTTCGACGGTGTTGCGTTTCTTGTAGCGTTCGCGGTCAAAGCCGGTGGGCCGGCCGCCTCGGGGTCCTCGGTTCTGCCGGTGTCTTTGCTGCGAGGCGTTCGGGGATGGTGTGCGGGATCCCGCGTCGTCGCAGGTAGCGGCGGTTTCTCCGGGACGTGTAAGCCTTGTCTGCCAGGAGATGGCCGGGCCGGGTGCGGGGCCGTCCGGCTCCGGTCCGGGGCACGGAGATCTGCTCCAGCACGCGCTCGAGCTGGGGGCCGTCACCGTAGTGCCCGGGTGTCAGGACGAGGGGGAGGGGCCTGCATCGTCCCTCGGTGGCGAGGTGGATTGTGGTGAATCCTCCGCGGGAACGTCCCAGGCACTCGCCGATCTGACCACTTCCTCCAGTCGGGCGGCCAGTTTCCGCAGCACCGGATCGGCCTGGTTCGTCCCTGGGCCGGCCCCCTTTTGAGGGGCCCCGGCCGCCGGTGCCTTCCTCGCGCCGCCGGCGTGCTGATGGGCCCGCACCGCGGTTGAGTCCACCGACACCTCCCAGTCGAGCCCGCCCGCGGCGTCCTCGGCTGCCTGGATACGCGACAGCAGCATCTTCCACGTTCCATCAGCTGACCAGCGGCGATGCCGTTTATAGACCGTCTCCCACGGCCCGAACCGCTCCGGCAGGTCCCGCCACTGAACCCCGGTCCTCACCCGGTACAGAACCCCATTGATCACCCGACGGTGATCACTCCACCGGCCCCCACGCGCACCACCGGGAGGCAAGAACGACTCCAGCCGAGCCCACTCCGCATTCGTCAGATCCCCACGGCCCATACAGCCAGCCTGACCCCAACACCCCACCGAAGTCAGGAGATCCGAGAAACAGCGCCTAGGTCAAAGCGGGCAGGGCCAGTTCCGGCTTGTTGCGGCCCCATGCCTCACCTGCCAGAGAGCCGTGAGGCGGGGCTGGAGCGAGCCGGAGTCGAACATGCAAGTGGGTCGGGTCAAGCCGAGTTTGATCGGGGCCAACTGCACCGAGAAAGCCAGTCGTCTCGATGTGAGATGCGGAGTCGCATGCTCGCAGGGATGGGTCATGTGGCTTGTGTGAATAGTGCCTGGACGGTTTCTGTGGCCAGGTCTCGCAGCCAAGTGTGGGCGCGGTCGTTGTCGTAGCGCTGGTGCCACAGCAGGTACAGGGGGACGTCGGGCAGCGGGAGCGGCGGTGGCAGCGTGGCCAGGCCGAGTTGTTCCCGGGTCGTGCGGGTGACTGCGTCGGGGAGGGTGACGACCAGGTCGGTGTCGAGGGCGAGTTGCAGTGCGAAGGCGGCGGTGGGCCCGGCGGCGACGACGCGTCGTTCGAGGCCGTGTGTGGTCAGGGCGTCATCGATCGGGTCGCGCAGGCTTCCGCGCCGCGAAACGGTGAGGTGTTCGGCGGCTGCGTAACGCTCCAGGCTCAGCGGGCTTCGGGTGAGCGGGTGGCCTGGGCGGACGGCAACGACCAGACGGTCTCTGCCGGCGAGGCGGTGGCGGATGTCGGGGAGCGTCGGAGCGCTGGAGCTGGATTCGAGGTCGACCTCACCCCGGCGCAGCTGGGCGTCGTCCGTCCCGGGTTCGGCGGACAGGCGCAGCTGGACGCCGGGGGCCTGACGGTGGACGGCCGTGGTCAAGGCGGTGCCGCAGGCGGCGGTCAGGGCGTCGTGCCAGCGCACGGTGAACACCCGGTCCAGAGCCGCCAGGTCGAGTTCCTGCTGCGCGGACAGAAGCCGGTGGGCCTGCTGCACGAGGGCGTGGACCTCGGCGCGCATGGCCAGCGCGCGGGTGGTGGGGACCATGCTGCGGCCGGTACGGACCAGGATCTGGTCACCGGTGGCCTTGCGTATGCGGCCCAGGGAGCGGCTCATCGCCGGTGCGGTGACGTGGAGGCGTGCTGCCGCGCCGGCGACACTGCCCTCTTCCAGCAGGGCGTCCAGGGCCGTGAGCAGGTTCAGATCCAGTTGCATGACAGTAACTCTACAAGTGACAAGCATGCACTTGTTGTTAATGGTCGGGCGGCCTACCGTCGAGGTGCGGAGGCGAGACGACCGCCCCGCTTCGACCGATCCCAAGGAGCCCGCCATGAGCACAGCCATGCCCTTCGACGCCGGTACGACGCTCCTGTCCGATGTGACAGCCGCGGTGAAGACCGCTGGCCGCACGCTGCGCGACCGCCACACTGCGCACGCCCGGGGCGTGAGTCTGGATGAGGTCGTTGCTGAGATCCACGCCAACGACGATGCGGTGCTGGACGTGCTGCGGGAGCCGTTGCTGCGGGCCCGGCAAGGGTCGCGGTGGGCCGAGGACGAGTTGGCCGGCGGCGCGCTCCCGTCCGGGGAGTGGTGGGTCGTCGACCCCGCCGAGGGCAACATCAACCACGTCCACGGCATGGAGGACTGGGCCGTCACCGCCACCCTGGTACGCGACAACCAGCCGGTACTCACCGTCGTCCACCTGCCGCTGACCGGCGACACCTACACCGCCGTCGCCGGCGGCGGTGCCCGTCTCAACGACCGGCCCCTGAAGGTGTCCGCCAAGACCGACCTGGGCGCCGCGCTCACCGGCACCGGCCAGGCCAAGCCCGGCGAGGACGAGCGCACCTTCCGGCGGATCGGTGACTCCGTCACCGCCATGCTCATCAACGGCCTGGTCGTGCGCGTGTCCGTTCCCGCCACGATGCAGCTCATCCACGTTGCCGCCGGACGTATGGACGCGTTCTGGCAGTTCTCCGACGTCCGCTCCGGCCTGGTCGCCGGCGCCCTGCTGGTCTCCGAGGCCGGAGGCACCGTCACCGACCTGACGGGCGAACCCTGGAACACCGGCAGCCGCGACTTCCTGGCCGCCGCCCCCGGCATCCACGGCGCCGCCCTCAAAGTCCTCTCGCCGATCGCCTGACCGGACGTCTCCGCTCTTCCCCACCCCGATACCGCAAGGAGCATCACCGCATGACCAACATCGGCATCCTGGGCGCCGGCCGCGTCGGCACCAACCTCGCCGGCAAGCTCTCCGCAGCCGGACACCATGTCACCCTCGCTGGCCGGAGCCCGGAAGACACCGCCGCCCGCACCATCGGGCTTGCCCCGCCGGTCGCCTACACCGACCAGCGCACCACCGCCCGCACCACGCACATCGTGATCAACGCGACGCCCGGCGACAGCTCCCTGGAGCGCCTCACCGACCTGCGCACCGAGCTGTCCGGAAAGATCCTCATCGATGTCTCCAACGCAACCCGCGACGCCGCTGACGGCCTGCCCGGCGACCTGTGCTATCCCGGCAGCAGCCTCGCCGAGAAGCTCCAGGCCGCGCTCCCCGACACCCATGTGGTCAAGACCCTCAACACCATGCTTTTCATGGTCATGACTGCTCCCGAGATCCTGGCCACCCCACCGACCGCCTATCTCTCCGGCGACGACGAACACGCCAAGAGGACCGTCGCCGGCCTGCTCGGCGACCTGGGCTGGCAGCCCGAACAGATCGAGGACCTCGGCGACATCACCACAGCCCGCGCCACCGAGGCCATGATCCTGACTGTGCCCCACATCCTGCGCCGACACGGCTTCAAGCCCTTCGCCGTCTCTCTCGCCCGCTGACCCGCCCAGACCGGGTGACCACGCAGCCTGCCCACCCCGCTCTCCAGCACCGACGAGAGGTGATCCACCGCGCCCTCCACCCTGCCGGACCGGCCCGACCTCGCCGAGCAGTACCCGCGCCCGGAGTTCTCCCATCAGGACCAGCCCCGCCCCGGCTGCACCGAGCCCATGCGCCCGGCCCGACCACGGCGAGGTACCGTACCGAGGCCACGAGCTCCTTGCGGACTGGCGCACCGTGATCACCGGCGGGGACTCCGGCATCGGCAGGGCCGTCGCGCTGGCCTGCGCCCGTGAAGGCGCTAACGTCCTCAGGCCGGTAACCCTCGCTGATAAGATCTCTAGGGTTGTCCCGTAACTGATCTTTCGTATGAGGACGGTTGGTCAGGGCTGGGTCGGGGGGCCACCTGTTGGCTTCGCCGCCGGGGTCGCGTTGTTCTTGTGGACTGTCCGGTTTGATCATTTGGTGTCCAAGGCGGCTCAGGGCGCGACGGGGTGGCGGGCGAATCCATCTGGCCAAATGAGCGGCAGAGTCTCAAGTCCCCTTGGTACGGTGCATCGATGTCAGCGATCAGGACGTTCCAAGTCACGTTCGACTGTGCGGAACCTGAGCGCCTCGCTCGCTTCTGGTGCGAGGTGTTGGGGTACGTTATACCGCCGCCACCAGCGGGGCTGGCCACTTGGGATGATTTCAAGTGTTCGCAGCCACCTGAGCAGCGGGATTCATGGTTCGCCTGCGTTGATCCTTCAGGTGTGGGCCCGCGACTGTACTTCCAGCGAGTGCCCGAAGGGAAGGCCGTCAAGAACCGGGTGCATCTTGATGTGCGGGTCGGCACCGGACTCGTGGGTGAAGAACGTCTCGCCGCACTTGAGGCTGAATGTGCACGGCTGATCCCGCTCGGCGCGGTACACGTGCGAACTCTGTATGACGGTCATGATTCGTGCATCCCGATGCTGGACATCGAGGGCAACGAGTTCTGTATCGACTGAACATACGGGCGGGAGTTATCTCGTGAGGGCGAGGTTGTGCAGCGGGGCGATGCCGAGCATGGCGGTGTGAATGCCATCGCCTTTCAGGCGGCAGTCGCGAAGGATCTTCCATGCCTTCATCCGCGCGAAAACGTGCTCGACACGGGCGCGGACTTTGCGGTGGGAGCCTCAATGACGAAGTCAAGCCGCTTGCGCGACCGGTGGGGCGAAGGTGAAGATCCGTCCGTCGCGCAGGAGTGCCCACAGAACGCTGGCCCTCCGACGAGCAAGGGCGATGACAGCCTGGACGTGTTTGCAGCCTTCGCCGCGCTTCTTGAGGTAGCCGTCCCGGTTCGGCCCGTCGCGGATGATGCTGGTCTGTGCGCGGACATGTAGAACACCCGTCGCAGGCGGCGGCCCTAAATGATGTCCCGTAAGGCCTGGTCAGGAATCCGGGCATGTGATGATCTTGGTGTGAGTGCTGTGGTCACGGCGTCTGAGCCGGGGTGGATAGGCCTGTTCTCCGGGCTGAGTGAGCGGCAGTTCCGCAAGCTCGTAGGTGTG
>NZ_JANIID010000072.1:0-6199 GCF_024519335.1 Streptomyces telluris | reverse complement strand
AACCTCAGGCCCATCATCAGCTGCGCTCACGAAAGGAGCCGGCGGTCCCATGGCACCCCTGGCTGATTTCGAGAACCACCGCCCACAACTCTGGTCCGTCGCCTACCGCATCACCGGCTCGGTCGCCGATGCCGATGACGCGCTGCAGGAGGCCTGGCTGCGCTGGCAGCTCCTCCCCGACGGAGAGGCGGCCAATCCCGCCGCCTATCTGACGACCGTCGTCAGCCGCATCTGCTTCGACCAGCTGGGCTCCGCCCGCTCCCGCCGCGAAACCTATGTCGGACCTTGGCTGCCCGAACCGGTCGTCGGCGAGGTTCCCGGGCCCGAGGACCGGGTGGCCCTGGACGAATCCGTCGGGATAGCGCTCCTGACCGTGCTGGAGAAACTCACGCCGGCCGAGCGGACGGCGTTCATCCTGCACGACGTGTTCTCCGTACCGTTCACCGAGATCGCGGAGGTCGTAGGCAAGACTCCGACCTCCGTACGACAGTCGGCCTCCCGTGCACGGAAGCGCGTACGGGGCGAATCCCCGCGCTGTTCCGTCGACCGCGGTGAGCACCGCCGTACCGTCGAAGCCTTTCTCGCCGCCGTGATGAACGGCGACTTCGAGACCCTCCTGTCCGTCCTGGACCCGGATGTCGTGTGGCGTTCGGACGGCGGCGGAAAGGTCTCGGCCGCGCGTCGCCCCGTGTGCGGCAGGGAGAACGTCGCCCGCTTCGCCCAGGGCATCAGCCGCGGCTTCGACCCGCTGTCGATGCGGGTGGTGATGCGGGACGTCAACGGCGCACCCGGCATCGTCTCCCTCGATCCGGCCATGGGCAGGATCCTGGTCTTCGCGTTCACCGTGCACGAGGGGCGGATCACGGAGGTCTACGCGGTCGCCAACCCGGACAAGCTCCGCCACCTCGATGTGCAGGAGCTGTGTCAGGAGCTGTGTCAGGAACAGCTCTGCCCGAAGGACCTGTGACCTGCGGCTGTCACACTTCTGCCCGCTGCGTCGTCGGGTGGGTATGAACCGACAGCATCGACAGCCTCGACACCACGTCATCGTCCTCGGCGCCGGCTACGCAGGCCTCACCGCCGCTCTGCGGCTGGCGCGGAACCCTGCCGTCAGCGTCACTCTCGTCGACCCCAGTGACCGCTTCACCGAGCGCGTCCGACTTCACCAACTGGCCGCCGGGCAACCGGATGTGACGCACCCGCTGTCCTCGTTCCTGCGCGGCACCGGGATCCGGCACGTCGCCGCCCGCGCCGTCGACCTGGACCCGGCTGCCCGCGAGGTGCGTACGGACGACGGCCGCACGCTGTCCTACGACCGGCTCGTCTACGCGCTCGGCAGCGTCACGGACACCCGCATCGCGGCGGAGGAAGGGACGGTGGGCGAGCGCGCGTACACCGCGGAGTCGGCGGCCGAGCTGGGCAAGCGGCTGCTCGACGGGCCGGGGCGGCTCGCGGTCGTCGGCGGCGGGCTCACGGGTGTCGAACTCGCCTCCGAGATCGCCGAATCGCACCCCGCGTGGGACGTCCGCCTCCTCACCGCGGGCAGGGTCGGCGCCGGCCTGTCCGCCAACGGCCGGGCTCACCTCAGGAGGGCTCTCGCCGCGATGCGCGTACGGGTGATGGAGGGGGAGCGCATCACGTCGGTGGACGAAGTCGACGCGGACGTCACCGTCTGGTCGGCGTCGCTGCGGCCGCTGACCGGGCTCGCGGGCGCGGCGGGCCTCGAGCTCGACGGGGAGGGGCGGATCGTGGTCGACCGCATGCTCCGGTCGGCCACGGATCCGGCCGTCTACGTGGCAGGGGACGCGGCGGCCACCTCCCTTCGGATGGCGTGTGCGACCGCGATGCCCACGGGCGCACACGCCGCCGCTTCCGTCCTCGCCGACCTGGAGTCCGGGCCGGCGCGGCCGCTCCGCTTCCGTTACGTCGTGCAGTGCATCAGCCTCGGCCGCAACGACGGCCTCATCCAGCCGGTGCACCGCGACGACTCGCCGCTCCGGTCCGTCGTGACCGGGCGGCCGGCAGCTTTCGTCAAGGAGCAGGTTGTCCGCTCAACGGTCCGGATCCTGCGTGTGGCGGCGAGCCGGGCACGGGCCCGGTAGCGACCGGGCCCCGGCACTCGGCGTTGCGTTCCGCCCACGCCGTGAGCACCGAGCGGCACGCGTGGTCCATGTGCCGCAGGCCGCTCAGATCGAGCTCCACGTTGCGCCCCGAGGGCGGCAAGGAGGCGTCCAACTCGTCGAGGATCTTGGGAAGTCGGAGGAAGTTCGCGTTGCCGAGGACCCGGACGCGGACCGTGCCGTCCTCCGTGGTCTGTGTTTCCACGTGGACGTGCGAGGACTCCCAGGCGGCCTTGGCGACGGCCATGAGGAGGCCGAGGACGACGCCCTCGAAGAGGTTCGTCACCACGATGGCCCCTGTGGTCACCACGAGTACCACGGCCTCGCCGCGGTGCTCGCGCCACAGCCGGACGATGTCCTGGAAGGGCAGCAACTTCCACCCCGCGTGCATCAGCACCCCGGCGAGTGCCGCCACCGGGATGAGCTCCAGGGCCCAGGGGACGAGCGAGACGAAGACGAGCAGCCAGACGCCGTGCAGGACGCGCGCCGCCTTGGTCTTCGCCCCGGCCCGGACGTTGGCCGAGCTGCGGACGATGACGGCGGTCATCGGGAGCGCGCCGAGCGCGCCGCACACCGTATTGCCGGCGCCCTGGGCGATGAGCTCCTTGTTGTAGTCCGTACGGGGGCCTTCGTGCAGCCGGTCGACCGCGGCCGCGCTGAACAGCGTCTCCGCGGAGGCGATGAGCGCGAAGGCCAGGACCGTGCCGAGGACGCTCATCTCGCCGAGCAGGGCGAAGTCCGCGCTGCCCGGCGGCTGGATCGCGTCGAGCATGCCGCTCACCTCGATCCGGGCCACGGGCAGGGACAGGCTGCCGACCACGGCCGTCGCCAGCGCGACCGCGACGAGCGGCGCGGGCACGAACTGCGCCCCCTTCTGCCAGTGCGGCCACAGCACCAGCACGGCGATCGTGCCGACGCCGACCGCGGCGGCGAGCAGGGCGTCGGTCGAGATCAGCGTCTCGATGATCAGGTCGGGAAGGCCCGCGATCTTGGCCGGGCCGCCGGCCGGCGGGCGGGCGTCGGCCATGGCGTAGATCTGGCTCGCCATGAGGACCAGGCCGATGCCGGCCAGCATGCCCTGGATGACGGCGACGGAGATCGCCCGGAACCACCGGCCCAGGCGCAGCAGCCCCATCGCGATCTGCAGCAGTCCGGCGGTGAGGACGAGGACGCCGAGCGCGGTGAGCCCGAACTCCCGCACGGCCTCGTAGACGAGCACGGTCAGGCCGGCTGCCGGGCCGCTGACCTGCAGGCTGCTGCCCGGCAGCAGGCCGGTGAGGATGCCGCCGACCACGCCGGTGACCAGGCCCAGTTCGACCGGGACGCCCGAGGCGACGGCGATGCCTACGGAGAGGGGGACGGCGATCAGGAAGACGACGAGGGAGGCGGTGAAGTCGGCGCGGAGATCACGGCGCAGGGCGGCCCCGTTGTCGGCACCGTCGTTGTTGGCACCGTCGTGGGAAGGGTTTGACCGGAGCTTGGTCCTGGCGAGCACTTTGCGGGCAGGGGTGAGGGGTATTTTGTCCATGAGGATTACCTCCGAGCGCGCGGCGTCGCGCAGCGATGTGATCGTTGCCTGTCGGATGTCGGGGTACGGGCAGCGGATACGTCGGGGTGAGGACCGGCCGGACGGCAGAGGGTGACGGAGCGTGCCGTGGACACCCGCGGTCATTCTGTCCAAGTGGCCAATACCGTTGCCCTGTTGGCGTGTTACCACGATGTAAACGCAGTGGTGGCGGGCCGGAATAGGCTGTTCCGATCGCTCCGGCGCAGGCCTCTGCGGGCCTACCGGTGCATTGCGCCCGGCGCACGACCTGCGCGCGGAGTGCAAAGATGGCCGGACACGCCCCCCGCTGACGTCCGGCGCTGACCGGCGTCGACGATCAGCGCACTGTTGAAGTCCCGGCTGCCCGGCTGCACTGTGAAGCCCGGCGTGCAGCCCATCCCCGCGCAGCGAAGAGGTGAGCCCGTGGCACAGAAAGTCGCCGTCCTCGGCACCGGCAAGATCGGCGAGGCGCTGCTCAGCGGCATGATCCGCGCCGGCTGGTCGACCGATGACCTCTTGGTCACCGCGCGACGCCCCGAGCGCGCCGAGGCCCTCCACGCCCGCTACGGAGTCGAGACGGTCACCAACGCCGAGGCCGCGAAGTCCGCGGACACCTTGATCCTGGCCGTGAAGCCGCAGGACATGGCGGCGCTCCTCAGCGAGCTCGCTCCGCACCTGCCCGCCGACCGGCTGGTCATCAGCGCGGCGGCCGGCGTCCCCACGTCCTTCTTCGAGGAGCGGCTGCCGGGCGGCAACCCCGTCGTACGCGTCATGCCGAACACCCCCGTCCTGGTGGACGAGGGCATGTCGGTGATCTCCGCGGGCACCCACGCCACGGAGGACCACCTCCTCCGCACCGAGGCGATCTTCAAGCCCGTCGGCAAGACGCTCCGGGTGCCCGAGTCCCAGCAGGACGCGGCGACGGCGCTGTCCGGTTCGGGGCCGGCGTACTTCTACTTCCTCGTCGAGGCGATGACCGACGCCGGCATCCTCCTCGGCCTGCCGCGGGACAAGGCCCACGACCTCATCGTCCAGGCCGCCATCGGCGCCGCCGTCATGCTCCGCGACAGCGGTGAGCACCCGGTCAAGCTCCGCGAGGCGGTCACCTCACCGGCCGGCACGACGATCAACGCCATTCGCGAGCTGGAGAAGCACGGGGTACGGCACGCGCTGATCGCCGCCCTGGAGGCCGCCCGCGACCGCAGCCGGGAACTGGCCTCCGGCGAGGGCTGACGGGGCGGGCCCCGGATCGCCGACCCTGTCGGCGATCCGGGCGGCGATCCGGGCGGTGCCCCTCTTTATGCGTGCTCAGTACGCGGGCAGCAGGCCGATCGCCCGATAGGCGGCGTCCACCGTCGGCCGGGCGATCCTCCGCGCCCGCTCGGCCCCGTCCCGGAGTACGGCATCCACATAAGCCGGGTCGCCGCACAGTTCGGCATGCCGCTCCCGCAGCGGCCGCAGGACTTCCAGCACCGCATCAGCGGTATCCCGCTTGAGAGCGCCGTACGAGGAATAGCCGCCCGCGAGCTCCGCGGGATTTCCCCCGTTGCACGCGGCGAGGATCTCCAGCAGATTCGCGATACCGGGCCGCGTCTCCCGGTCGTGGACGACGTCACTGCCGCTGTCGGTCACCGCCCGCATGATCTTCCGGCGCACGGCGTCCGGCTCGTCCAGCAGATAGACGATGCCCGACGTCTCCGCGTGGGACTTCCCCATCTTCGCCGTCGGATCCTGCAGATCCATGACCCGGGCGGCCAGCTGCGGCAGGACGGCCTTCGGCACGGTGAACGTCTGCCCGTACCGCTGGTTGAACCGCACCGCGAGATCCCGCGTCAGCTCGACGTGCTGCGCCTGGTCGTCCCCCACGGGGACCTCGTCCGCCCCGTACGCCAGGATGTCCGCCGCCATCAGCACCGGATACGTCAGCAGGGACAGCCTTACGCTGCCGCCCGTCGCCCGCTCCCGCGCCGACTTCTCCTTGTACTGGATCATCCGCCGCATCTCGCCGTCGGACGCCGTGCACTCCAGGAGATAGGAGAGCCGGGTGTGCTCGTCGACATGACTCTGGACGAACACCGTGCACTGCGTCGGATCCAGCCCGGCCGCCAGCAAGAGCGTGGCCGTCTGCCGGCTGAGGCGCTGCACCCGAGCCGGCTCGTGCTCCACGGTCAGGGCGTGCAGATCCACGACGCTGAACAGCGCGTCGGCCTTGTGCTGGTCCACCTCCACCCACTGGCGGAGGGCCCCGAGGTAGTTGCCGAGCGTCAGGTGACCGGTGGGCTTGATACCGCTGAAGATCCGCGTGGGCATGGGTCGTGCGCTCCCTGTCTGGAGGGGACGCCGCCACGGACAGCAAAAACGGCCGCCGAGGCGGCGGCCGTTGGATGCATGCGCGAAGCACGGAGTCGGGCCGCCGTCAGGCGGCCCACCACTGCTGTGTACGCACATGCCGAGTCATGCCGCCGACCGTACGCCCCCGAAAAGTGCTTGCGCCACTGGTTTGATGCGCCCTACGGGGTCGTGTAGAGTTCTT
>NZ_JANIID010000071.1:0-6559 GCF_024519335.1 Streptomyces telluris | reverse complement strand
TCGCTGCGTTTCCGGGTGCGCGGAGGCCCCTGGCCCCGACCATCCGACGCCGCGGTCACTGAAGACCGTCCACCGGGCCCGTAGAGGGCCCGTACGGGCCTCTCGCGGCCGTTCGGGTGCAGGAGGTCCCCGGGGAGCCCGAGCGGCCGCAAGGGCCGCCAGGAGGCTGCCGGAGGGGTTCGGAGGCGGCCCGCCGCGGCCCGGGGGCTACGACCAGGCGGCCACGAAGTACCCCACGCCGTAGGGCGCCTCGTCGTACAGCAGCTGTCCCTTGAGTCCGGCGCCCTCGCCGGCCCCCGCGAGGACCTGCCACGCGGCGCGTCCTGCGGCCTTGAGTTCCCGGGCGAGCCCGCCGTCGAGCGCGGCGAGCGCAGCGGTGTCCGCGGCGCCCAGTGCGCGCGCAGCCTGCGCGTCGAAGTCCGCCGCCCGCTCGTCGAGGTAGCCCGGCGCCTTGAGCGTCCGGCAGGCGCTGCCGTCGCCCATCACCAGCAGAGCGGTCCGCCCGTCCCCGTCGGCCAGCTCACGGCCCTGGGCCAGGCACTGCTCCGCCTCCAGCGTCTCGGCGACGCCCAGGCCCTCGACGGGCGCGTCGGCCCAGCGCGTGCGCTCCAGCAGCCAGGCGGCCACCGCCAGGGACTGCGGCAGCGGCCGCTCCCCCGCCTGCGGACCCTGCCCCAGGCGTACGTCGACGTCCGCACCGAGTCCGCGGAACGATCCCCCGGCGCCCTGCGGGTGCGGTCCGCGGCCCGGCTGCGGGGCGGGTCCGAGGACGACGAGCCGATCGGGCCGCGCGGCGGCCAGCACGCCCAGCGCGTCGAGGCAGGCGGCCCTCAGGGCGTCCAGCTCGGGTGCGGCCCCGGCGGCGACCTCCGGGACGAGCAGCGGCGGACAGGGGCATACGGCGGCGGCGACGAGCATGGCGGGAACGATACGCCCGCCGGGCGCCGCGCGCAGTCGCGGCCCGGGGCGCTCCCGGGCCGCGGACGGTGCGTCAGTCGCCGCAGCCGCCGCAGCCCGCGGCGGCGGGGGCGGGGCTCGACGCGGGGGCGCCGATGGCCGGGATGCCCAGCATCACGCCGGCCGGCTTGGCGGCGGCAGCGGCGGTGCGCTTCTCCCACGCGTCGCCCGCGCGCGTGCGGCGCACGCCCTTGGCGGGGCCCTCGGCGAGCAGGTGGTGCGGGGCGGCGTAGGTGATCTCGACGGTCACCACGTCGCCCGGGCGGACCGGCTCGTCGGGCTTGGTGAAGTGCACGAGGCGGTTGTCGGGCGCGCGGCCGGAGAGGCGGTGCGTGGCATCGTCCTTGCGGCCCTCGCCCTCGGCGACCATGACCTCCAGGGTGCGGCCGACCTGCTTCTTGTTCTCGTCCCAGGAGATCTCCTCCTGGAGGGCGACGAGACGCTCGTAGCGCGCCTGCACGACCTCCTTGGGGATCTGGCCCTCCATGGTGGCCGCGGGGGTGCCGGGGCGCTTGGAGTACTGGAACGTGAAGGCGTTGGCGAAGCGGGCCTCGCGCACCACGTGCATGGTCTGCTCGAAGTCCTCCTCGGTCTCGCCGGGGAAGCCCACGATGATGTCGGTGGAGATGGCGGCGTCCGGCATGGCGGCGCGCACCTTCTCGATGATGCCCAGGAAGCGCTCCTGGCGGTACGAGCGGCGCATCGCCTTCAGGACGGTGTCCGAGCCGGACTGCAGCGGCATGTGCAGCTGATGCATCACGTTCGGCGTCTCGGCCATGGCGGCGATCACGTCGTCGGTGAAGTCGCGCGGGTGCGGGGAGGTGAAGCGGACCCGCTCCAGGCCCTCGATCCTGCCGCAGGCGCGCAGCAGCTTGGAGAACGCCTCGCGGTCGCCGATGTCGGAGCCGTAGGCGTTGACGTTCTGGCCGAGGAGGGTGATCTCGCTGACGCCCTCGGCGACGAGCGCCTCGATCTCGGCGAGGATGTCGCCCGTGCGGCGGTCCTTCTCCTTGCCGCGCAGGGCCGGGACGATGCAGAACGTGCAGGTGTTGTTGCACCCGACGGAGATGGACACCCAGGCCGCGTAGGCGCTCTCGCGGCGCGTCGGCAGCGTCGAGGGGAACGCCTCCAGGGACTCGGCGATCTCGACCTGCGCCTCTTCCTGGATGCGGGCGCGCTCGAGCAGCACGGGCAGCTTGCCGATGTTGTGCGTGCCGAAGACGACGTCGACCCAGGGGGCCCGCTTGACGATCGTGTCGCGGTCCTTCTGGGCGAGGCAGCCGCCTACGGCGATCTGCATCCCGGGACGCCTGGTCTTCATGGGGGCCAGCCGGCCGAGGTTGCCGTAGAGCTTGTTGTCGGCGTTCTCCCGCACCGCGCAGGTGTTGAAGACGACGACGTCGGCGTCGCCCTCCGCGGTGCCCTCGGGCGCACGGACATAGCCCGCGTCCTCCAGCAGGCCCGACAGCCGCTCGGAGTCATGGACGTTCATCTGGCACCCGTAGGTGCGCACCTCGTATGTCTTCGCACTCATCTCAATCGACCAGGGTACGTGGTCGCCCGGACAGCCCGCCTCCTCCTTTGCCCGCCTCCGGCCCCGTTCCGCCGTAACCCCTGCCGAAGCCCGGCCGGGCCTGGCAGGATCCGCCCATGCTTCCCCGTTCCCCGCGCCCTGGCAGGCGCCGCGTCCTCCGTGCGGCCGCGGCGGGCGCCGCCGTGCTCGCCGTGCTGGTGTGGTGGCTGGTGTCCCTGCACGGGGACGCGTCCCCGGCCGGCCGGATGTCGTTCGCCACCGGGGTGCCGACGGGCGTGTACGCCAAGTACGGGGACCTCCTCAAGGAGGACCTGGGGCGCGACATGCCGTCTCTGGACGTGCGCCTGCGGCGCAGCCAGGGGTCGATCGACAACCTGCGGCAGCTCACCTCCGGTGAGGCGGACTTCACCCTGGCCACCGCGGACTCGGTCGCCACCTACCGGGACGAGGGGAAGCCGGGCGCGGCGGGGCTGCGCGCCTGTGCCCGGCTGTACGACGACTACATCCAGCTGGTGGTGGAGAAGTCCTCCCGGGTGCAGTCCGCGCGCGACCTGCGGGGCCTGCGGGTGGGCGTGGGGACGGACGACTCCGGGGTGCAGCTGATCACGCGGCGGCTGCTGAAGGCGGCGGGGCTCGACTTCGACAAGGACATCACTCCGGTGCGGGTGGGCATCGACAGGATGCCGGGGCTGCTGGAGCGCGGGGAGCTGGATGCGTTCTTCTGGTCCGGCGGGCTGCCCACGAACGCCGTCCAGACGCTCGGCCTGCGGCTGTCCATCCGCCTGGTGCAGCTGAGCGACCTGATCGCGCCGCTGCACGCGCAGGGGCCGCAGACGCACTACTACCGGGCCGCGGTGATGCCCGTGGACGCCTATCCGGAGCTGCGGGCGACGCAGGCGGTGAAGACGCTGGCGGTCGCGAACCTCCTCGTCACCATGGACCACGCGGATCCGGAGCTGGCGGAGAGCGTCACCCGCTCCGTGATGAACAGCAGGGACCGCATAGGGCAGAAGGTGCACGCGGCGCAGAAGGTGGATCTCCGTACGGCGATCTTCACCGACCCCCTGCAGCTGCACGCGGGGGCACGCCGCTACTACCTGTCGGTCAAGCCCTGAGGGGTGCCGTTCACGCCCGCGCGCTGCCGCGGCACCTTGATCACCGCGCGCAGTCCGTGCGGCTCGTTGGGGGCGTACGTGAGCGTGGCGCCGCCCGCCGCGAGGAGGGCCCGGGAGATGGACAGCCCCAGGCCCGAGCCGGAGACGTTCTGGTGGCGGCTGCTGCGCCAGAAGCGGTCGCCGATGCGGGTGAGCTCCTCGTCCGTGAGGCCGGGGCCCCCGTCGGCGACCGTGATGCCGACGCAGTCGCCCTCGACCTCGACGCTGACGTGGACCGGGGAGCCGCCGGGTGTGAACTTGAGCGCGTTGTCCACCACGGCGTCGAGGGCGCTGGAGAGGGCGACCGGATCGGCCCAGCCCGTCACCGCGGCCGGACCGCTGTAGGTGAGCGTCACCTGCTCGCGGTCGGCGACCGGTGACCAGGCTCCCACCCGGTCGGTGACGATCTCCGCTATGTCGGTCAGCTGGAGGTCGGCGGCGGCGTGCTCGGCGAGGGCGAGGCCCAGGAGGTCGTCGAGCACGCGCGCGAGGCGCTTGCCTTCGGCCCGCACGGAGGCGACCTCCGTGTGGCCGGCCGGGAGGTCCAGGGCGAGCAGGTCGATGCGCAGCAGGAGGGCGGCGAGCGGGTTGCGCAGCTGGTGCGAGGCGTCTGCGACGAAGGCGCGCTGCTGGTCCAGGACGGTCTCGACGTTGTCGGCCATCTCGTTGAAGGAGCGCGCCAGGCGGCGCAGCTCGGGCGGCCCGCTGTCGGCCGCGACGCGGGAGTTCAGCGCGCCCGTGGCGATGCCGTGCGTCGCGGCGTCCAGGGTCCGTACGGGCTTCAGCACCCACCCCGTGAGACGGAACGCGGCGGCGACGGCGACGAGCATCGCGGCGGTCTCGCCCGCCACGAGCAGCGTCCAGGAGTGCAGGATCCGCGAGCGCAGCTGCCCCGTGGGGGAATCGGTGACGACAACCGCGACGACGTCGCCGTCGCGGATGACGGGGGAGGCGACGGCGAGCCGGCTGTGCTGCAGCGGCCAGACCTGCCCGGGGTCGTGGCTGCGGCGCCCCGCCAGGGCCTCCTGGAAGGCCCGCTGGCCCTCACCGGTGGACGGCACCTCCCAGCGCCTGGGGGCGACCGCCATGGCCGCTCCGTCGCGGTAGAAGATGCCGACCCTGATGTCGTACAGCTCCTCGTAGCGCAGGAGCTCGGAGCGCAGGGTGTTGAACCGTTCGTCCGTCTCGGCCGCCTGGTCGGACGGCCGGGTGGTGACGAACTGGGCGAGGGCCGCGAAGCGGGCGGTGTCGTCGATGCGGTCGACGACCACGCGCTGCTGCTCGGCCGCGGCGATGCTGGCGGCGAGGGGGAACCCGAGGGCCAGCAGGACGCCCGCGAGCAGGACGATGAGGAGCGGAAGGAGTCGTGTGCGCACAGGTCCGGCCGGCCCTCACCGGGCCGGGACGACGATTTTGTAGCCGACCCCGCGGACCGTCTCGATCAGCGCGGGCATGCGCAGTTTGGCGCGCAGGGAGGCGATGTGCACCTCCAGGGTGCGGCCGGTCCCCTCCCAACTGGTCTGCCACACCTCGCTGATGATCTGTTCGCGGCGGAAGACGACGCCGGGACGCTGGGCGAGCAGGGCCAGCAGGTCGAACTCCTTACGGGTGAGCGGGACGGCCGTACCGGCCACGGAGACCTCGCGGTTGGGGAGTTCGATGGTGAGGCTGCCCAGCCGCAGCGAGCGCGGTGCGGAGGGCCCCTGCGCCTCCTCCGGGCTCTTGCCGGCGGGCGGCTTGCGGCGGGCGACCGCATGGATGCGGGCGAGGAGCTCGCCGGTGTCGTAGGGCTTGACCACGTAGTCGTCGGCACCGAGGTTGAGACCGTGGATCTTGGAGCGGGTGTCGGCGCGGGCGGTGACCATGATGACGGGTATGCCGGTGCGTTTGCGGATCTTGCCGCAGACCTCGAAGCCGTCCTGGTCGGGCAGGCCGAGGTCGAGCAGGACGACGGCGAAGGGCATGCCCGTGTCGGGCAGCAGGGCGCGCAGCGCCTCCTCGCCGCTCCGGGCGTGGGTGACGTCGAAGCCGTGCCGGGACAGCACCGCCGCCAGGGCCGCGGCGACGTGGTCGTCGTCCTCCACCAGCAGCAGTCTCATCCGGCCCCCTCCCTGTGACCGCAGCGTGGGCACCCCCGCATCCACGCGGATGGACGCCCGGTCCGTCAAGGGGGTTCCGGGAGTGAAGGAGCTTCCGTTATCCAGCCGGTACGCCCGCGCGACCGGCGTGCACGCCGCGCGCCCCCTTCACGCAGAGTGTCCCTTTGCGGCCGGATCGTTATGCTCAATTTCAGCTCAGATGTAATGACGCTGGTCGATGCCGCTCATTAGGGTCCTCCCAATCGAGGAGGATGGAGCGAGGAACGCCGATGAGCGAAGTATCGGTGACCGACGAGGCCACTGCCGCCGCAGAGCCACTGGTCGTCCTGAAAAGCGTCAACAAGCACTTCGGCGCCCTGCATGTCCTCCAGGACATCGATCTGACGATCGCACGCGGCGAGGTCGTCGTCGTGATCGGCCCGTCGGGTTCCGGCAAGTCGACGCTGTGCCGGACCGTCAACCGTCTGGAAACCACGGATTCCGGATCGATCACCATCGACGGCAGACCACTGCCCCAGGAGGGCAAGGAGCTGGCCAGACTGCGTGCCGACGTCGGCATGGTCTTCCAGTCCTTCAACCTCTTCGCGCACAAGACCGTGCTCGAAAACGTGACGCTCGGTCAGATAAAGGTCCGCAGGACGGACCGCCGCAAGGCCGAGGAGAAGGCACGCGCCCTCCTCGACAGGGTCGGCGTCGGGGCCCAGGCCGACAAGTACCCCGCCCAGCTCTCGGGCGGCCAGCAGCAGCGCGTGGCCATCGCCCGCGCCCTGGCCATGGATCCGAAGGTGATGCTGTTCGACGAGCCGACGTCGGCA
>NZ_JANIID010000070.1:0-9441 GCF_024519335.1 Streptomyces telluris | reverse complement strand
GCTGCCCCCGCTGGGACGGTGAGCGCCGCCCGGACGGTGCTGCCCCCGCTCGGACGGTAAGCGCCCCGCCCGGACGGTCCTCGCCCCCCCCGTACGGCACCCGCCCGCCCGTACGGCGACTAAGTCGGCCCGGTCGGTTCAACCCGGTCGGCCCGGTCGGCCCGGTCAGCCGGGTCGCCTCAGGTCACCCCGCTTCGGCCGGACCACCCGCCGCCGCCGTCCGGTCGGCCCACCGCCGTCCGGTCAGCCCGGCAGTGCCGTCAGCGGCGGTTCCGCCGGATCCGTTCGTACCGCCGGAGCCGTCAGCTGGGGGTCGATGGAGATCGTGGCGACGCCCAGAGGCGTCGCCAGGGCCCGGACGGCCGGGAGGGCCAGGCGGACCGAGGGCTGGTCGGGGCCCAGAACGGCCGAAAGCCGTCGCTCCGTGGTGAAGGCGACGGCGGTCCTCGTACCGAGGGGGGAGCGGAAGACCCGCAGGGCGAAGCCGCACGCGCAGTGCCGTACGGGCACGTACAGCGGCTGCTCGGGGGCGCGCCCGGCGGGATGGGAAGGTTCGGCGGGTTCCCCGTCGCCGGCCTGCGAACTCTCGGCGGTGGCCGTGCCGGAGGCGGCGGCGACTGCGGCGGCTTCGGCGGGGGTACGGCTCAGGTGCATGACGGTCCTCGGAAGCTCGGGAGGTGTCGGATGGGAGCGTCGGTGACGGCGCCGCGGCGCCGCCGTTCACGCTATGCCCGTACCGAACCCCGCCGAGCTCCTCCTTGACAGGGTGTTGACCCTCGGTGCCACGCCTTTGACGTCTTCTTGACGGTCCCGCCCACGGTCCCGCCCACGGCGCCGCCACGGACTCGCTCACGGTCCTGCCATGGTCCCGCCATGGTCCTGCCACGGACCCGCCCGCGGTCCCGCCCGGAGGATTACGGCAGCAGACCCGCCCGCCGCGCCGCCACCACCGCCTCCAGGCGCGTGTGCACCCCCAGCTTCCGCATGCTCGACCGGAGGTAGCTCTTGACCGTTTCCGGGCGCAGGCCCAGCCGGTCCGCCGCCGTGGCGTTCGTCGCGCCCGTCGCCACGCACGCGAGGACGTCCACTTCGCGCGGCGACAGGTCCACGCCGGGCCCCGCGCGCCGTACCGCCGGGTCCGCGGAGGAGGCCGCGGCGAGGCGCCCGCACGCCGCGAGCAGCTCCTGGCGCAGGCGCTGGTCCGTGACACGCTGTGCCAGGGCGCGCAATTCGCCGTGCGCCTCGCGGACCTCCTCCCACATCGCCGGGTCGGCGGTGGTCGGCTGATGGGCCACGGACAGCAGCCGCTGCACCTCGTCCTGGACGGCGAGGGCCTGTTCCAGCTCGCGCGCCGCGTCGACGGCGGCGGTCAGCGAGCGGTCCCCGAGGGTGAGCGGGCGCCGCAGGGCGCCGTAGAGCACGCCGCGCACCCGGCCCCGTACGACCACGGGGACCGCGAGAACGGAGCGCAGGCCCTCGGCCGCCACCGCCGCGTCGTACTCGTGCGTGATGACGTGCGAGGACTGGTAGTCGGTCACGGACAGCGGGCGGGTGAGGGCGGCCGCCTTGCCGCCCAGTCCGCTGCCCGTGCGGATCGCCAGTCCGCGCAGGACCGGCGTCGTCGTCCCGGTCATGTCCGATATTCGGAACTGGCGTGTTCCCGTGAGCAGTCCGCCGAAGGCGACCGGCAGTCCGGCTCCCTTGCGCATCCGCATCAGCGCCGCCCGCACCTCGGCCGTCCCGTCCGGATCTCCCATCGCTGCCTCCCCGTCCCGGATCCGGAGGTGGAATCTCCGTATCCCTGAAATGCGGCCACCCCCGTTCGGGGGTGGTGAGACTCAGATCACCGTCGCACGATGCTAACCGTGCGGGCCCGCGATGCGCCCCGCAATCTGGAGGACACGTGACGTCATCGAAGCCGAGGAACGCAGGGGATGCCGCCGGAGCGCCGGGCTCCGCCGCGGAGTTCCGAGCCGCCCGGGACTTCCTCCTCGCGCACCGCGAGGACTGGCAGGCCGCGTACGAGGGCTTCGCCTGGCCCCGTCCCGCGGAGTTCAACTGGGCGCTGGACTGGTTCGACGCCGTCGCCGAGGGCAACGGCCGCACCGCCCTGTGGATCGCCGAGGAGGACGGGAGCGGGGTCCGGCTGTCCTTCGACGACCTGCGCCGCCGCTCGAACCGGGTCGCCAACTGGCTGCGCGGGCAGGGCGTGCGCGCGGGCGACCGGATCCTCGTCATGCTCGGCAACCAGGCCGAGCTGTGGGAGACCGCGCTGGCCGCGATGAAGCTGCGCGCCGTGGTCATCCCGGCCACCCCGCTGCTGGGCACCGCCGATCTCGCCGACCGCGTCGAGCGCGGCCGGGTCTCCCACGTGCTCGTACGGGCCGAGGACAGGGGCAAGTTCGCGGACGTGCCGGGTTCCTACACCCGGATCGCGGTCGGGGACCGGACAGGGGAAGAACCGGGCGAAGGGGAAAGAGGAGGGGAATATGGAGGGGAACGAGAAGGGGAACGAGAAGGGGAATACGGAGGGGAACGAGAAGGGGGCGGGACCTGGATCTCCTACGCCGGCGCTAACCACGCCGACGACACCTTCACCCCCGACGGCCCCACCCGCGCCGACGACCCCCTCCTCCTCTACTTCACCTCCGGCACCACAGCCCGCCCCAAGCTCGTCGAACACACCCACGTCTCGTACCCCGTGGGCCATCTGACGACCATGTACTGGATCGGGCTGCGGCCCGGCGACGTCCACCTCAACATCTCCTCGCCCGGCTGGGCCAAGCACGCCTGGTCCAGCCTCTTCGCCCCGTGGAACGCCGAAGCCACCGTCTTCGTGCACAACTACACCCGCTTCGACCCCGCCCGCCTCATGGCGGAGATGGACCGGGCGGGCGTGACGAGCTTCTGCGCCCCGCCGACCGTGTGGCGGATGCTCATCCAGGCCGACCTCGGCGGGCTGCGCACCCCGCCCCGCGAGGCCGTGGCCGCGGGCGAGCCCCTCAACCCCGAGGTCATCGAGACCGTACGGCGGGCCTGGGGCGTGACGATCCGCGACGGCTTCGGGCAGACCGAGACGACCGTGCAGATCGCCAACCCGCCCGGCCAGCCCCTGAAGGTGGGCTCCATGGGCCGCCCCAGCCCCGGCTTCTCCGTCGTCCTCCTCGACCCCGGCACGGGCGAACCGGCCGCCGAGGGCGAGATCGCCCTCGACCTCTCCGCAAGCCCGGTCGGAGTGATGACGGGCTACGCGGGCGACCCGGAGCGCACGGCGGAGGTCATGGCCGGCGGCTACTACCGCACCGGCGACATCGGATCCCGCGACGCCGACGGGTACATCACCTACGTGGGCCGCGGCGACGACGTGTTCAAGTCCAGCGACTACAAGGTGTCCCCGTTCGAGCTGGAGAGCGCCCTCCTGGAGCACGAGGCCGTCGCCGAGGCCGCGGTCGTCCCCGCCCCCGACCCGCTGCGGCTCTCCGTGCCCAAGGCGTACGTCGTCCTCGCCGAGGGCTGGGAGCCCGGCCCGGGGACCGCCAAGGCCCTGTTCGCCCACTCGCGGGCCGTGCTCGCCCCGTACAAGCGCATCCGGCGCCTGGAGTTCGCCGAGCTGCCCAAGACCGTGTCCGGCAAGATCCGCCGCATCGAACTGCGCGAGCGCACCGCGCGCGGCGGCGGAGACGAGTACCGAGAGGAAGACCACCGGTGACCACACCCTCGTACGCGGCCGGGAGCACCTCCATCCCGCTGATCGACGACACCATCGGTGCCGATCTCGCGTTCACCATCGAGCGCTTCGGCGACCGCGACGCCCTCGTCGACGTCCCCGGCGGACGCCGCTGGACCTACGCCGAGTTCGGGCGGGCCGTGGAGGAGATCGCCCTGGGGCTGCTGGCCAAGGGCGTGGCCAAGGGCGACCGCGTGGGCATCTGGGCGGTCAACTGCCCCGAGTGGGTCATGGTCCAGTACGCCACGGCGCGCATCGGCGCGATCATGGTCAACATCAACCCGGCCTACCGCGTCCACGAACTGGGCTACGTGCTGCGCCAGGCCGGCATCGGCGTGCTCGTCGCCTCCGTCGAGCACAAGGCCAGCGACTACCGCCGCATGGTCGAACAGGTCCGGGCCGACTGCCCCGCGCTGCGCGACGTCGTCTACATCGACGACCCCACCTGGGCGGGCCTCATCCGGATCGGGGAGAGCGTGCCGCGCGAGCGGCTCGCCGAGCGCGAGGCGCAGCTGAGCTGCCACGACCCCGTCAACATCCAGTACACCTCCGGGACCACGGGCTTCGCCAAGGGCGCCACCCTCTCCCACCACAACATCCTCAACAACGGCTACTTCGTGGGCGAGCTCCTCGGCTACACCGAGGCCGACCGGGTCTGCCTGCCCGTGCCCTTCTACCACTGCTTCGGCATGGTCATGGGCAACCTCGCCGTCACCAGCCACGGCGCCTGCGCCGTCATCCCGGCCCCGGCCTTCGACGCCACCGCCGCCCTGCACGCCGTCGAGCGCGAGCGCTGCACCTCCCTCTACGGCGTGCCCACGATGTTCATCGCCGAGCTGGAGCTGCCCGACTTCGCCACGTACGACCTCTCCTCGCTGCGCACCGGCATCATGGCCGGCTCGCCGTGCCCGACCGAGGTGATGAAGCGGGTCATGGGCGAGATGCACATGTCCGAGGTCGCCATCTGCTACGGCATGACCGAGACGTCGCCGGTCTCCACCCAGACCCGGCGCGGCGACGACATCGCGCGGCGCACCGGCACCGTCGGCCGGGTGCTGCCGCACATCGAGGTGAAGGTCGTCGACCCGGAGACGGGGGAGACCGTCGGCCGCGGCGAGCCGGGCGAGCTGTGCACGCGCGGCTATTCGGTGATGCTTGGCTACTGGGACGAGCCGGAGCGCACCGCCGAGGCCGTCGACGCCGAGCGCTGGATGCACACCGGCGACCTCGCCGTGATGGACGAGGACGACTACGTGCGGATCGTCGGCCGCATCAAGGACATGATCATCAGGGGTGGGGAGAACGTCTACCCGCGGGAGATCGAGGAGTTCCTCTACACCCATCCCAAGATCTCCGACGTGCAGGTCATCGGGGTGCCCGACGAGAAGTACGGCGAGGAGATCATGGCCTGCGTGATACTCCGCGACCCCGAGCGGCCGCTCAGCCGCGACGAGCTCGCCCGCTTCTGCCGCGGCCGGCTCGCGCACTACAAGATCCCGCGCTATCTGCGGATCCTGGACGCGTTCCCCATGACGGTCAGCGGCAAGGTGCGCAAGGTGGAGCTGCGCGAGCAGGCGAGCGCGGGGCTCACGGCGGCGGAGGCCTGAACAGAGAGAAGGCCCGAGCAGAAGAGAAAAGGCCCGAACAGAGAGGAGGCCCGGCGCCCGGCCGGTGCCTGAGGCGGACCGGCCGGGGCGGGCGGCGAAGGACCGGTGCGTGGGCGGCCCCGAAAAGCTGGAGGGGCCCGCGATCCCCCGTATGTTTCGCGGGCCCGGTACGAAGTCTCCGCCCGCGGGCACCTGACTCGCCATCGTCCGGGCGTGGTTCAGAGGAAAAATTGAGCTTGGCGGTACGGGCGGCTCAGGCGGGCCCGCGCTCGACGAGCTCGTCGGCCGGGCCGTTCAGCGGCTGCGGAGTGCCGGTGAGGTCCATCACGAACAGCGGAACGCGCAGGTCGTCCGCCCGGGAGCGGGCCTCGTGGGCATAGCCGGCGAGGGAGAAGAAGACGCCGGACGCGGAGTCCACCATGGCGTGCAGCCACAGGCACTCGACCGCTCGCAGCGAGGTGGGCACGGTGGACGGGTCGACCCGGGCGACGAGGGCTCCCGCGCGCAGGTCGACGCCGGCCGCCTCCGGGTCTCCCGGCCGGGTGACACCCGTGCAGCCCAGCCACGTCAGATAGCGCTCGGCGGCGGCCAGCGCGTCGTCGGCGGTCCGGATGGGCTCCGGCCGGAAGGCGGGGCGCTGCGCCGCGGCGTGCTGCTCACCGGCGCCCGCCCCCGCCTCCGCTCCGGCTCCGGCGCCGCTGTCCCCGCCGTCGCCGTCGCTGCTGCCGTCCCCGGGCGCGGGGTCGGGGGCGGCCGGGGGCGCCGGCGAACGGACGGGCAGGCGCACCACCGTGCCGCAGGAGCAGCCGAATTCCGGCCGTGGCCACTGGTCCTGGCGATCGCAGGAGGGGCAGCGGACGGCCACCCAGGCGTCGCGCCAGGTGCGGTGCGCCAATAACTCGGGGGAGGCGTCCGCCTGCACCGGCAGCGTGAGCGGCGCACCGCACGCGCAGGGGAAGGTGGGCGGGGTGAAGGAATGCTCGCGACGGCACGTCGGGCAGTGAACCGGCACGCTCTTGGCCATATTCGGCTCCAGCAACGGGTCCGTGAGGAGAGGGGTACGGGCCCATCGTCCACGATGCGGGCGCGCCGGGGGAGCGAATGCCGAAGTGGGCGGCCGCGCCCCCCGTGCCTCACGCGTCGCCGCCGAGCGCGAGGGCGCCCGCGCCCGTCGTGCGTCGGCGCTCCGGTACGGGCTCGCTCTCGCGGACGGCGTCGATGTCCGGGCCGTGCGGGGTGTCCGCCTCTCGCTCGATCATGATCTCCACCAGGACGGGCCGCGAGGTCGCGACGGCCTCCTTGCGCGCCCACTCGATCGCCGGGCGGATCTCCCCGGGGTCCGTCACCCGCCGCCCCGAACAGCCGTACGCTTCCATCAGCTTGACGTGGTCCGTGCCCGTCTCGTCGTAGTGGACGTCCACCTGGTAGTTCATCCCGTAGCCGGCCGAGGCCTGGCGGATCAGGCCCAGGTACGTGTTGTTCAGCATGATCAGCACGAAGGGGACGTCGTACTGCGCGGCCACCGCCAGCTCTTCCACCGTGAACTGGAAGCCGTAGTCGCCGACGACGCCGACGACCTCCTCCGCGCCCCGGCCCATGCCCTGCAGCGCCTTCTTGACGCCGATCGCGGCCGGCACCTCCCAGCCGAGCGGGCCCGCCTGCCCGCAGACCTGGTAGTGGCGCGGCCGGTGGGCCTTCTGATGCTGGCCGCCCCAGATCTGGTACAGGCCGATGGCCGTGACGAACCACGTGTCCGCGCCGAAGATCTCGTTGATCTCCTTGTAGACGCGCGGCGCCTTCACGGGGACCGTGGCGAAGTCCTCGCGGCGGGTGAGCGTGCGCTTCAGCTCCCGGCAGCGCGCGGCCCACGCGCCCCGCTGCGCGCCGCGCCCGTGCCCGGCGCCGTCCCCCGCGCCGTCCCCCGCGCCGGCCGCGCGGCGGGCCTTCGCGGCGGCCAGCAGGGCGGCGAGGAACAGCTTCGCGTCGGAGACGATCCCCAGGTCCGGCTCGAAGACCTTGCCGAGCTGGGAGGGGTCGACGTCGACGTGGACGAAGGACCGCCGCCCCCGGTAGACGGAGAGGTCCGCTCCCGTGTGCCGGTCGCCGAAGCGGGCGCCGACGGCCAGGACGAAATCCGACTCCAGGAAGGAGGCGTTGGCGTACCGCTGCGAGGTCTGGATGCCGGTGGTGCCCATGTGCAGTGCGTGGTCGTCCTCGACGGCCCCCTTGCCCATGAGCGTCACCTGGAACGGCACCCCCAGGTACTCCACCAGCTCCCGCAGCTCGTCCGCCGCCCCGGAGAGGATCACCCCGCCGCCGGCCAGGACGAGCGGCCGCTCGGCGGCCAGCAGCAGGTCGAGCGCGGCCTCCACGCGCGGCGGGTGCGGGGCGACGACGGGCACCGGCAGCCGCGTGTCCAGCGCCGGGTCGTAGCGGATCCGGCGGCGAGCGACGTCCACGGGGATGTCGATCAGTACGGGGCCGGGGCGCCCCTCGCGCGCGGTGCGGAACGCCTCCCGGAACGCCCACGGGATCTGTGCCGCCTCCTTGACCTGCACGGCCCGCTTGGTGACCGGCCGGACGATTTCGACGATGTCGACGGCCTGGAACGCCTCCTGGTGGAGCTTGGCGGAGACCGCCTGGCCGGTGACGCACACCATCGGGACGGAGTCGGCGAACGCGGTGTACAGGCCGGTGACGAAGTTGGTGCCGCCCGGGCCCGAGGTGGCGATGGCGACGCCGGGCCTGCCGTTCGTGCGCGCCCAGCCGTCGGCCATGTGCGTGGCGCCGGCCTCGTGACGGACAATCAGGTGCTCGATGCCGCCCACGGTTTCCAGCGCCTGGTACAGCGGCAGGATCGCGGCGCCGGGGCAGCCGAAGGCGACGTCCACGCCCTCGTCCTTGAGGATGTGGACCACGGCGTGCATGGCGGGCATCGTCGTCATCGCCGCGCCCTCCCGGCCCCGGAGGGCTCCTCGGAGGCGTGGGTCCGCTCGACGCCGGAGAGCCGCTCGACGCCGCGCAGCAGAGCCGAGTGGTCCAGCCCGCCGTCGCCCTGGGCGCGTGCCGCGGCCACCAGACTCGCGACGAGCGCGCCCACCGGGACGGCGGCGCCGACCGCGCGGGCGGCGTCCGTGACGATGCCCATGTCCTTGTGGTGCAGGTCGATCCGGAAGCCCGGCGGATAGTGCCGGGAGAGGAAGTTGTGCCGCTTGCGGCTGAGCACGGCGGAGCCGGCCAGCCCGCCGCCGAGGACGTCCAGCGCGGCCTCCAGGTTCACGCCGGACTTCTCCAGGAAGACCACGGCCTCGGCGCACGCCTGGATGTTCGCGGCCACGATCAGCTGGTTGGCGGCCTTCACGGTCTGGCCGGCGCCGTGCGGGCCGCACAGCACGACCGTCGTGCCGAGGGCGCGGAAGAGCGGCAGTGCCCGCTCGAAGTCGGCCCGCTCCCCGCCCGCCATGATCGACAGCACGCCCTCGACGGCACCGGCCTCGCCGCCGGACACGGGCGCGTCCAGGACGCGGATGCCCTTGCGGGCGGCGGCCTCCGCGAGTTCGACGGACGTCCGGGGGGTGACGGACGACATGTCGACGAACAGCGTGCCGCGCGCGGCGTGCGCGAGGACGCCGCCCTCGCCGTACGCCACGGCTTCCACCTCCGGTGAGGCGGGAAGCATGGTGACGACGACGTCGGCGCCGCGGACGGCCGCCGCGACGGAGGCCGCGGGCGCCCCGCCCACGGCCGCGAGACGTTCGAGCCCGGCCGGTTCGAGCGTGTGGCCGGTGACCTCGTACCCGGCCTTGAGCAGATTCGAAGCCATGGGCAGCCCCATGATCCCGAGACCGATCCACGCGACGCGGGGGAGAGAGGAGGAGGGAGAGGGAGAGGGCACGGGGGTCCTTTCGGGGGAGGGGGCTGCTTGTCAGGTGGACGGTGCTGGGACGAGTGACCGTGCCCGGCCGGCCCCGGGCGCCCGGGGCAGCCGGGGCCGGACATCACATCGGCTGCGCCGGACATCACATCGGCTGCGCCGGACATCACATCGGCTGCGCCGGACATCACGTCGGCTGCGCCGGACATCACGTCGGCTGCGCCGGACATCAC